>JBAWYQ010000110.1:0-13352 GCA_037143475.1 Burkholderiales bacterium
TGATGCCAGCGATACGTGCCATTTTCGTCCTCTAAAACTCTTGCAATTAACCCTGGCGCTGCTTGTGACGTGGATCTGTACAGATCACGCGCACAACGCCTTTGCGTCGGATGATTTTGCAGTTGCGGCAAATTTTCTTGACCGAAGCCGAAACTTTCATATTTCTCTCCTAAAACCCTTCGCCCCGTTCCGACTTTGAATCGCGCGGAACATGCGCTATTTACTTTGCTCTAAACACAATCCGCGCACGACTCAAGTCGTACGGCGTCAATTCAACATTTACCTTATCACCTGGAAGGATTCGGATGTAATGCATCCGCATCTTCCCGGAAATATGTCCTAACACTACATGTCCGTTTTCCAGCTTGACGCGAAATGTCGCGTTGGGAAGGTTTTCAACCACCTCCCCCTGCATCTGAATCACGTCATCCTTCGACATCAGAATCCACTGCTCCTCAAGACGACTTAAAGTTAGCCTTCTTTAACAGCGATTCATATTGCTGGGACATCATGTAGTTCTGGACCTGTGCCATGAAATCCATGGTCACGACAACAATAATCAACAACGAAGTTCCACCGAAATAGAAGGGAACGTTGTATTTGAGAATCAAAAACTCTGGCAACAAACACACAAAAGTGATGTAAATTGCACCTGCCAGCGTTAGCCGGAGCAGGATTTTATCAATATATTTGGCCGTCTGATCCCCAGGACGAATTCCAGGGATGAATGCACCGCTCTTCTTCAGGTTATCTGCGGTTTCTTTGCTATTGAACACCAGTGCGGTGTAAAAGAAGCAGAAAAATACAATGGCCGCAGCATACAACATGACGTACACCGGCTGGCCTGGGCTCAACGTGCTGGAGATATCCTTCAACCAGCGCATGGAGTCACCCGCACTAAACCAATTGGCAATCGTTGCCGGCAATAAAATGATGCTCGACGCGAAGATAGGTGGAATCACGCCAGCCATATTTAGCTTCAGAGGCAGATGAGAAGACTGCCCACCATACACCTTGTTTCCAACCTGACGACGTGCGTAGTTGACCAGAATCTTCCGCTGACCACGCTCGACAAACACAACAAAATACGTAACCAGAGCAACCAGAACAACCACGAGCAGTGCAACAATAATGCTCATAGCTCCCGTACGTACCAGTTCCAGAAGTCCGCCGATAGCATTGGGCAAACCCGCTGCAATACCGCCGAAAATCAATATAGATATACCGTTACCCAAACCGCGCTCAGTGATCTGCTCACCTAACCACATTAAAAACATGGTGCCGGCAGTCAACGTCACAACAGAAGTCAAGCGGAAGCCGAATCCGGGCGCAATTACCAAACCAGCAGAAGACTCGAGAGCCAACGCAATACCTAGCGACTGAAACAAAGCCAGTCCCAGGGTTCCGTAACGGGTGTACTGCGTAATCTTGCGGCGACCGCCTTCGCCTTCTTTCTTCAGCTGTTCAAACGTCGGCAGAACGTAGGTCAGCAACTGCATGATGATCGACGCCGAAATGTACGGCATGATCCCCAGTGCAAATATAGTGAACCTGGACAGCGCACCGCCCGAGAACATATTAAACAGACTCAGAATCCCGCCCTGCTGACCTTTAAACAACTGTTGTAGCTGTGATGGATCAATCCCTGGCACCGGTATGTGAGCGCCCACGCGGTACACGACCAGCGCGAGCAACAAAAACACAAGCCGACGACGCAAGTCGCCGAACTTGTCTGTCTTTGCTATTTGAGCTGCGTTAGTTGCCACTTAAAATCTCTCGGCCTCTAATTAGGCGACGCTGCCGCCAGCGGCTTCAATTGCAGCTTTCGCGCCAGCGGTAGCACCAATTCCATTGAGCTTTACTGATTTAGTAAGCGCACCAGTATTGATAACCTTGACCACTTTTGCCATCTGACCAACAAGCTTTTCTTGTTTGAGTGTCAACAAATCGACTTCGGCCATACCCAAAACTTCCAGTGTCGTCAGCGTAATCTCAGCGTTGAACTGAAGCAGATGCGACTTGAAACCGCGCTTGGGTAAACGGCGATGCATAGGCATTTGACCGCCTTCAAAGCCGACCTTGTGGTAGCCACCAGCACGGGATTTTTGTCCCTTATGACCACGACCTGCAGTCTTGCCAATGCCAGATCCGATGCCACGACCGACGCGACGCTTGTAGTGCTTCGCGCCGTCTGCTGGCTTAATGGTATTGAGTTCCATCATCAACCTCTTAGAGCACTTTGACCAGATAGCTGATCTTGTTAATCATGCCACGAACTTCTGGTGTATCCACCAGCTCGCTGGTGCTGCGAATTTTGCGCAAACCCAGACCACGCACAGTGGCACGGTGGGATTCTTTGGTTCCAATCGGGCTACGCACCAACTGGATTTTCACGGTTTGTTGTGTTGTCATTTTGAAGTTCGCTTTCAGACGAAGAGTTCTTCAACAGTCTTGCCACGCTTGGCTGCTACTTCGGATGGCGTAGTCGATACCGACAGCGCGTCCAAAGTGGCACGGACCATGTTGTAGGGATTGGAGGAACCATGGCTCTTGGCCACGATGTCCGTGATTCCAACCACTTCGAACACTGCGCGCATTGGGCCGCCTGCAATGATTCCAGTACCCTTGGGTGCTGGAGCCATCATGACATTGGCCGCGCCGTGATGGCCCATCACCTTGTGGTGGATGGATCCATTCTTCAGCGACACCTTGATCATGTTGCGGCGGGCTTCTTCCATTGCTTTTTGCACTGCAGCGGGAACTTCCTTGGATTTTCCCTTACCCATGCCAATGCGACCTTCACCGTCACCCACAACAGTCAAAGCTGCAAAGCCGAGAATACGGCCGCCCTTAACCACTTTGGTGACGCGATTGATCGCGATCATTTTTTCGCGCAGGCCGTCTTCAGGCCCTTCAGCCTTACCCTGCATCTTCGCTTGAACTTTAGCCATTCTGTATTCCGATCTGCTTAGAACTGCAAGCCAGCTTCGCGTGCCGCATCAGCCAGCGCTTTTACGCGGCCATGGTACGCAAAACCTGAACGATCAAATGCGACTTTTTCGACACCAGCAGCCCTGGCTTTTTCAGCCACTCGCTTGCCAATGATTTGGGCCGCGGCAACATTGCCACCTTTGCCCGCCGCTCCCAAAGCCTTGCGAACTTCGAGTTCGGCCGTAGAAGCTGCAGCCAGCACCTTGCCACCATCGCCAGAGATTACGCTGGCGTAGATGTGCAAATTGGTACGATTCACCGTAAGTCGCGCAACGCCTTGTGTGGCAATACGGATGCGGGTCTGACGGGCCCTGCGAAGACGCTGCTCTTTTTTGGTCAACATGTTGCAGCTCCTTATTTCTTCTTGGTTTCTTTGATCGTGATCTTTTCGTCCGCATAGCGGATGCCTTTGCCCTTGTAGGGCTCTGGCGGACGAACAGCACGAATCTCGGCGGCGATCTGACCAACGCGTTGACGGTCCGCGCCCTTGATCAGAATTTCCGTTGGGGTCGGTGTTGCAACCGAAATCCCAGCCGGCATATCAATATTTACTGGATGCGAGTAACCCACAGCGAGGTTCAACTTGGCACCGGTAGCCTGGGCTTTGTAACCCACGCCAATCAGGCTTAATTTTTTCTCAAAGCCTTTGGTCACGCCAATCACCATGTTGTTTACCAACTGGCGCATGGTGCCGGACATAGCGTCGGCTTCGCGTGAATCATTGGCCGGCTTGAAGCTCAGCTTTCCAGCATCACTCACCACCGTCACCAGTGTATTGAGTGTCAATTGCAGAGTGCCACCAGTGCCTTTGACACTGATCTGGCTGTCTTTGATAGACACATCCACACCAGCAGGCACGGTTACAGGTTGTTTACCTACACGGGACATTTTTTAATTCTCCTCAATGCAGGGTTAAACGACGTAGCACAAAACTTCGCCACCGACACCGGTAGAGCGCGCCTTGCGATCAGTCATGACACCCTGAGGCGTTGTTACGATGGCAACGCCGAGGCCATTTTGGACCTGAGGAATTGCGTCGCTACCGCGGTAGACACGCAGACCAGGACGGCTCACGCGTTCAATGCGCTCGATAACAGGCTTGCCTGCGTAATACTTCAGGGCAATTTCCAACTCGGACTTGCCGTCGGTGGTAGTTACCTTGAAATTGTCGATGTAGCCTTCGTCTTTCAACACCTGGACAATCGCAACCTTCACTTTGGAAGAAGGCACAGACACAGTCGTTTTGGCGACCATTTGTGCATTGCGAATGCGTGTCAACAAGTCGGCGATGGGATCACTCATGCTCATGTTTGGTTCTCCTGTCGCTTACCAACTGGCCTTGACGATGCCAGGGATTTCCCCAGCAAAGGCCATTTCACGAATCTTGGCGCGCGCCAAGCCAAAGTGCTGGAACGTTCCGCGAGGACGACCAGTGATGGCACAACGGTTACGCTGGCGGGTTGGGTTGGCATTGCGTGGGAGCTTTTGCAGACCCATACGGGCTGCAGCGCGCTCTTCATCGGTGCGTTTGAAGTCACCGGCAATTGCCTTGAATTCTGCGTATTTCTTGGCGTACTTAGCAGCCAATTGATCACGCTTCAGCTCGCGCTGGATTAAAGCCATTTTAGCCACGGGTCACCTCAGTTCTTGAACGGGAAACGGAAGCCGGTGAGGAGCGCCTTGCACTCTTCGTCGGTCTTGGCCGTCGTGGTGATACTGATATTGAGACCACGCAAGGCATCAACCTTGTCATATTCAATTTCAGGGAAAATGATCTGCTCTTTTACGCCGATGTTGTAGTTACCACGGCCATCGAAAGCACGACCAGAAATACCACGGAAGTCGCGCACCCGGGGCAATGCCACGGTGACGAAGCGATCCAGGAATTCGTACATCTGAACGCCACGCAGCGTCACCATGCAGCCAATGGCCTGGTTTTCACGAATCTTGAAGCCCGCAATGGCCTTCTTGGACATCGTGACGACTGGTTTCTGGCCGGCAATCTTGGTCAGGTCGCTTACAGCGTGATCCATGACCTTCTTGTCGGCTACGGCTTCGCTCACACCCATGTTCAGGGTGATCTTGGTCAGACGCGGCACTTGCATGGGCGAGGTGTAGCCAAACTTGGCCATCAGTTCGGGAGCCAGCTTTTCGCGGTATTGTTGTTGCAGACGTGCCATGCTTATGCCACCTTGATTTCTTCGCCGCTGGACTTGAAAACGCGTGTGCGCTTGCCGTCAGCCAACATCTTGATACCAACACGGTCCGCCTTGCCAGTTGCAGCATTGAAAATTGCCACATTGGACTGATGGATGGGCATTGTCTTTTCAACAATACCACCGGCCGCACCCTTGAGAGGATTAGGCTTGGTGTGTTTTTTCACCAAGTTGACACCCTCGACAACCAGATGGGAGTCGTCTTTGCGCAGGGACACTGTCCCGCGCTTACCCTTATCGCGTCCTGCGATAACGATAACCTGATCGCCTTTGCGAATCTTGTTCATGGCGCGTCCTTACAAAACTTCAGGAGCCAGAGACACGATCTTCATGAACTTCTCGGTACGCAATTCACGCGTCACGGGTCCAAAGATACGGGTTCCGATAGGCTCCAACTTGGCGTTAAGCAGCACTGCTGCATTGCCGTCAAACTTCACCAATGAGCCATCGCTGCGGCGAATGCCCTTAGCAGTGCGAACCACTACCGCACTGTAGACTTCGCCTTTTTTGACGCGTCCGCGGGGAGCAGCTTCTTTAATGCTAACTTTGATGATGTCACCGACGCTGGCATAGCGACGCTTGGACCCGCCGAGCACCTTAATGCACAGGACAGATTTGGCGCCGGTATTGTCAGCAACTTCTAATCGAGATTCAGTCTGGATCATTTAAATATTCCCAACTTGCACCAGGAGCAGCACCTGCCAGCTCACTGGCAAACACCGACACCGAGTCAGTCTTGGGCCCGCTGTCTGTAACGCAAACCACTCGCGCTACTTCCATTTGGGCAGATACTTCATACTTTTTCAAGCGAAGCCTGCTAGTATGCCACAACTTATTCGCTTCGTCCAATATTTTTTTCGTCCTACCGATTACGGCTTGATTTCGACAGTTGGCAAACCATCATTTCGCGCTGCGACAATCTCGACTGGGTTAACCGCATCCGCTTTCGCCGATAGTTACTGGAGAGACTCATGAGTGAACACATAGCCTTTATTGGCGGAGGCAATATGGCCTCAGCCATGATCAGCGGGCTGCACAAGCAGGGCTTCCCCGCCAGTCAGATAGACGTTGTCGAGCCCTTTGCCGAGGCGCAGGAACGTTTGCGTTCGCACTTTGGTATTGAAGCCCGCCCCACGGCGGATACAACTTTACGCCGGGCAACCATTGTCATTTGGGCTGTCAAGCCACAGTCATTCCAGGAGGCAGCGCAGCAGGCAGGCAACCACACCACGGGCGCCCTGCACATTAGCGTGGCGGCGGGCATTCGCAGCGACAGCATTGCCCTGTGGCTGAGTAATCAACGCATCATTCGCACGATGCCCAACACACCCGCCTTAATTGGCAAAGGTATTACCGGACTCTTTGCTCGACCGGCGGTTAGCGACGCAGACCGGCAGCACGCGGAGCGAATTGTTTCCGGCATGGGCCGCTTTCTTTGGCTTGAAAATGAAGGTCAGCTCGACGCAGTCACCGCCATTTCAGGTTCTGGCCCAGCCTATATGTTCTATTTCATGGAGGCCATGACAACGGCCGGGGCAGAAATGGGCCTCAGCCGTGAGCAGGCCTACCAGTTGGCAGTGGCTACATTCATCGGAGCAGGAGAATTGGCGCAATCCAGCCACGAGCCCCCCGAAATCCTGCGCCAGCGCGTCACGTCAAAAGGCGGCACCACGCACGCCGCCATCGTTTCTATGGACGAAGACCACGTTAAAGACTTATTTGCCAAGGCGTTGCATGCTGCACAGCGCCGTGCTGTGGAGATGGGGAACGAGTTCGGCAAAAACTAGCCTGCTATTATTGACTCTAGCCCCCGTGGAATATGCGTGGAGCGCTCTTCTATTTATAGCGTTTTCCAAAATCCGGGGGTACTGTAGTGCTGCTTGAGGTAGTCAATCCACAGTCGCACCCGCAACGGCATGTGCTTGCGCTGTGGAAATACGGCGTAAATGCCGTTGGGCGGGGCTGCGAAATCGTCAAGCAAGGGCACCAGCGCACCGACCGCGATTTCGGCCTCCACTTCCCAGATACTGCGCCAGGCGATTCCGTGCCCGCCCAAACACCAGTCGTGCAGCACCTGCCCGTCTGAGCAGTCCAGCGGCCCCACCGGTTTGAAATGGATGACCTCGCGCGCTGGTCCTTTGTCGACGCTGAACGCCCAGCCCCGCGTCTGTGAGGCGTCGCTGGAAAGCGTCAAGCAATCAAAACGCGCCAAGTCCTGCGGATTTTGAGGTTTGCCGTGGCGCGCAACATACGTTGGCGTAGCCACACACAATCGTCGGTTGTCCGCCAGACGCACACTAACCAAAGAGGAATCCGGCATGTCACCAACCCGCACCGCGCAGTCATAGGCCTCGCCCGCAATATCCACCACCCGGTCGCTCAGATTCAGTGAAATGGTCACTTCCGCGTGCAACTCGCGAAACCGCGGCACCAAGGGCGCTACATGGCGTCGCCCAAAACCGGCCGGCGCGGTAATGCGTAAATGTCCGCTAGCCTTGACACCGCCAGCACTCACACTGGCTTCAGCATTGGCCAGATCGGAAAGCAAGCGCTGACAATCTTCCAGAAAAGCGCTGCCCTCGTGGGTCAAAGTGATGCGCCGCGTGGTGCGCAGCAGCAGCTTGACACCCAGTCGCTCTTCCAGCGCATCCAAGCGCCGCCCCATGATGGCGGGGGCCACGCCCTCGGCATGGGCCGCCGCCGTCAGGCTGCCGCGTGTAACCACGGACACGAACGACTCCAGTTGTTTGAGCTTGCCCATTTCGACCTCAAGCTCCCATGAATAGTGCGCAAGCAGCTACACTATTCATAGCACTACTCCATCTGCATGGAGGGCTGTCACCTCCTCTGCACGGTAGCCCAGGCTTTGCAGCAGCGCATCGGTGTGCTCGCCCAGCTTGGGTGGATTCAGTCGCAGTCCGGGCCGGGCACCATCCAGCGTGATTGGCAGCAACGGCACTTCGGTCTGGCGGCCGTCGGGCAGTGTCAGAGGGGCCAAACCGCCAGTCTGGCGCAGGTGCGGGTCGGCAAACAGGTATTGCGGGTCGGTGATTGGGGCAAAGGGCAGGCCCACCAGCTCAAAGCGCTGCGACAACTCCGCACCGCTGAACTGCACCAAACGCTGGCGCAGCTCGGGGATGAGCCAGTTGCGTGCCAGCACCCGGTCGTTGTTGGTGGTAACACGCGGGTCAGCAAAGAGGTCGGCGTAACCAAAGGCTTCACAAAAGGTTTTCCACTGGCCGTCACCCACTACGGCAAGAAAAATCTGCTCGCCGTTCTTGACGCTGAACACATCGTAAATTCCCCAGGGCGAAATACGTTCGGGCATGGGCGCGGCGGCCTGGCCGGTTACCGCAAACTGCATCATGTGCTGGGCCACCAGAAAGATGTTGTTCTCGAAAAGGGCAGATTGCACCTCCTGACCCTTGCCGGTTGTCGCGCGCTGCGTCAACGCGGCCATGGTACCAATGGCACCGAACATTCCGCCCATGATGTCGTTCACGCTGGAACCGGCCCGCAGCGGGTCGCCGGGCCGTCCGGTCATGTAGGCCAGGCCGCCCATCATCTGCACCACCTCGTCCAGCGCCGTGCGGTGATCGTAGGGCCCAGGAAGAAAGCCCTTGTGGCTAACGTAAATCAGCCGTTCATCCGTGTGGCGCAGGGTGGCATAGTCCAGCCCCAGCTTTTGCATGGTCTCGGTCTTGAAGTTTTCACTCACGACATCAGCAGTGGCAATCAAACGCAAAATCACTTCGCGTCCCTTCTCGCAGTGCAAATCAATTGCCAGGCTCTTCTTGTTGCGGTTGAACAAGGGGTAAAACCCGGCGCCCGAGCCCAGCAGTTTGCGCGTGCTGTCACCCGCCAGTGGCTCGACCTTGATGACATCGGCGCCCAGATCGGCCAACACCATGCCGCAGGTGGGACCCATAACCATGTGAGTGAACTCCACCACGCGGATCCCATGCAGGGGAAGGGGCTTGGAGTCGGTGGCTGGCGGCATTACATTCATTTTTGTCACAAATAGATTGATAATTACCCATATAGTATTCTCATTGCGTATGGAATACAGTATCTGGCATCCACTTCGACTATTGGAAAGGCTCTCTCATGTCCACACCGTCCACCCCCCGCACCCAGGCCAAGGGCCTGCAAGTTGCCACCGTCCTTCACCAGTTCATTGAAGACAAAGTCTTGCCAGGGACCGGCGTATCGCCCGATACATTCTGGACCGGTTTTGACGCACTGGTAGCCGACCTGGCCCCCAAAAACGTGGCCCTGCTGGCTGAGCGCGACCGCCTGCAAACCGAGATGGACACCTGGCACAAGGCCAACCCCGGTCCCGTCACTGACATGCCAGCCTACCGCGCCCATCTGCAAAAGATTGGCTACCTGGTCGAGAGCCCCAAGAAAGCCAAGATCAACACCTTCAATGTCGATGCCGAACTGGCCAAGCAAGCGGGCCCGCAACTGGTGGTGCCCATCACCAACGCCCGCTACGCACTGAACGCCGCCAATGCCCGCTGGGGCAGCCTTTATGACGCGCTGTACGGCACCGACGTCATCTCCGAAGACAAGGGATGCGAGAAGGCCGGACCCAAGGGCTACAACCCCAAACGCGGCAAAAAAGTGATTGAATACGCGCGCAACGTGCTGGACCGCACTGCGCCGCTGAAAAAGGGCTCGCACGTAGGCTCCACCGGTTACCGCGTCAACAAGGACGGCCAACTGGTCGTGGCACTGAAAGACGGCGGCACCTCCAAACTGCAGGACAACAGCCAGTTCATCGGCTTCCAGGGTGAAGCCAAGGCCCCCACTTCCGTGCTGTTGCAGCACAACGGCCTGCACATTGACGTCATCATCAATCGCGCTACACCCATCGGCAAGACTGACGCTGCCGGTGTCGCCGATCTGGTGGTGGAAGCCGCACTCAGCACCATCCTGGACCTGGAAGACTCCGTGGCCGTGGTGGACGCCGACGACAAGGTTCTGGCCTATAGCAATTGGCTGGGCATTCTGCAAGCCACGCTGGTGGAGAGTTTTGAGAAGGGTGGCAAGACGCTGACCCGTGGCCTGAACGCCGACCGCGTTTACACGGCAGCCAACGGCAAAGGTAAAGTTACCCTGCATGGCCGCTCACTCATGTTTGTGCGCAATGTGGGCCACCTGATGACCAACCCGGCCATCCTGTACACCGCCCGGGACGGCAGCACACAAGAAATCCCTGAAGGCATCCTGGACGCCGTGGTGACCACCACCATCGCCATGCATGACCTGAAACGCACCAAGAAGGACGCCATCCGCAACTCGCGCAAGGGCTCGGTCTACATCGTCAAACCCAAGATGCATGGCCCTGCCGAAGTTGGTTTTGCAGCAGAGCTGTTCACCCGCGTCGAGAAGATGCTGGGCCTGGCTGACAGCACCGTCAAGCTCGGCATCATGGACGAAGAGCGCCGCACCAGCGTCAACCTGAAAGCCTGCATTGCCGCTGCCAGCAGCCGTGTGGCCTTTATCAACACCGGCTTTTTGGACCGCACCGGCGACGAGATGCACACCGCCATGCACGCCGGCCCCATGATCCGCAAGGGCGACATGAAGACCAGCGCCTGGATTGCCGCCTACGAGAAGAACAATGTCTTGGTCGGTTTGAGTTGCGGCCTGCGCGGCAAAGCACAAATCGGCAAGGGCATGTGGGCCATGCCCGACCTGATGAAGGGCATGATGGAGCAGAAGATTGCCCACCCCAAAGCGGGTGCCAACACCGCATGGGTGCCCAGCCCAACCGGCGCTACGTTGCACGCGCTGCACTACCACCAGGTGTTAGTGTCCGACATCCAAAAGGATCTGGAAAAGACCAACTACGAAAAGGCGCGCGACGGCATTCTGGCCAACCTGCTGCAAGTTCCCGTGACCGCCACGCCCAACTGGAGCGCCGCCGAGAAACAGCAGGAACTGGACAACAACGCCCAGGGCATTCTGGGCTATGTGGTGCGCTGGGTCGACCAGGGCGTCGGCTGCTCCAAGGTGCCCGATATTCACAACATCGGCCTGATGGAAGACCGCGCCACCCTGCGCATCAGCAGCCAGCACATGGCCAACTGGCTGCACCATGGCGTCGTCACCGAAGCCCAAATCACCGAAACCTTTCAGCGCATGGCTGGGGTGGTGGACCAGCAAAACGCCGGTGACCCGCTGTACAAAAAAATGGCTGGCAACTTCGAAACCAGCATGGCCTACAAGGCTGCGTGCGATCTGGTCTTCAAGGGTCTGGCGCAACCCAGCGGCTACACCGAGCCGTTGCTGCACGCCTGGCGGCTGAAGGTCAAGGCCGCCTAAAGCGTACCATCACCCGTAAGCTGCTCCTGTTTTAGGAGCTGCTTACGCAGTGTGCACGGGGGCTACAGGCCAATTAGGCACCTTGGCTCATCCGGCGTTGTGAATCATGACACCGTCCCGCGTGGCAGCACCCACGCGCACCAGGTCATCAATCAGCCCACCGACCCATGCCTGCATGTCGGTTTGCTGAAAATGCTGGTGGTGGATCTGCACAAAGTAGGCTGTTGCCTGCGCCCAGGCGATCAGGCTGTCCCGTGACTGGCTTTGCAGTTCCAGCAACTTGAACTTCAGCAGCACCTTGGCCGCATGCACGATGTGCCACAAAGGGTTCTCGGTAAAGCTGCGCAATCGCGCACGCGCGGCAGCAATGGAAGCGCTCACGCTGGTGAACACAGCGCCGTGCCCGGGAATCACCACAGCCGGTGCCAGCGTCTCAATCAGGTCCAGCGTCAGGCCCACTTCGTTGAACGCATCCACGCCTTCCAGTTCGGGAAACACCACGCCAAAGCCACGCTCCCACAGCGCATCTGCCGAGATCAATACGCGGGAGAGCGGCTCAAACAGAATGACCGAGTGCGGATCGTGACCCGGAGCCGCATGCACCTGCCACAGCGTGTCACCCAGTCGCATCTCGGTACCGCCTTTCAGCACCCCGTCAAACCGGAACTGCGGGCAGGTCTGACCGGTTGGCGTGTAGGTTAGCGCATCGGGGTTCCAGTCTTGCACAAACACTGCGTGCCCTGGTGGGATAAGGGTTTTCAGCGCCGGATAGGCTTGCTGTAGCGCTGCGTTGCCGCCGCAATGGTCACTGTGCAGGTGGGTGTTGAGCAGCACGTCCAGCGGTCGCCCATCCAATGCGCTGGCCACCAGCGCCAGCGTCTGCGCCGAGTGTGTGCTGTAGCCGCTATCAACCAGCACGCAGGAATCTCGCCCGCAAATCAAAATATTGTTTGACGAGAGCCAGCCCCGCTCAAAAACAGTGACACCGGCGGGAAGTGTGGGAGTGGTCAATGGCATGGTGCAAGTATCGCAGCCACATCGGCGCTGCGTAAGCGCCACTTCATTGATCAGGGTAAACCCGGCGCGCACGAACGCAGTGCGCTGGAGCTGAAATGCGAGAGTACACTCGCGTGCGTATCGGCCACCAGTCCAAGGCACCCCGACGCAAACGCAGGCTACGCACATCGAAGAGAAGTTTTGGGAATTTTCTCGCCATGCGCCCACTATTGTTTCAGCGGCACTCGCTCAAAACCCGCGTCACCCTGCTGACGCTGGCCCTGTTTGTGATCGGCATATGGGCGCTTGCTTTCTATGCCAGCCGCCTTCTGCGCGACGACATGCAACGCATGTTGGGCGAGCAGCAATTTTCCACCGTATCGGTGCTGGCCCATGAAATAAGTGATCGCCTGGACGACCGCGTGCAGGCACTGGAAACCGTCGCCAAGGATGCGGGGCCCGCAATGCTGGTAAATGCCGACGCTGTACAAGCCCTGCTGGTGCAGCGCCCGCTGTTGCAGCTGATGTTCAACGGTGGCGTTTTCGCGACCGGTATTGATGGAACGGCGATTGCCGACCTGCCACTTTCAGCCGGTCGAATCGGCACCAACTACTTCGACCGGGAATCCGTTTCGATTCCGCTCAAAGAGGGGAAAACGATGATCGGTCGCCCGAACATTGGGAAGAAATTGGGGGCTCCGATATTTAGCATCACCGCACCCATACGCGACAGCAAGGGCAAAGTGATTGGCGCGCTAGTAGGAACCATCAACCTGGGAAAGCCCAATTTTCTGGACCAAATTGAACAGAAACACT
>JBAWYQ010000111.1:0-13242 GCA_037143475.1 Burkholderiales bacterium
TACATGATCAACGTTACCGTAGAAAACTTCGAAGCCGAGGTGGTGGTCGCATCCACCCAGATCCCCGTTCTGGTCGATTTCTGGGCGCCTTGGTGCGGCCCTTGCAAGGTCATAGGACCTATCCTGGAAAAGGTCGAAACCGATTACGAGGGCCGGTTCAAGCTGGTCAAAATTGATTCTGACGAGCAGCAGGAGCTCAGCCAGGCGTTTGGCATTCGCAGCATTCCCACTTGCGTGCTGATGGTGGGCGGCAAGCCGGTTGATGGCTTCATGGGGGCCAAGCCAGAAAGCGAAATCAAAGCGTTTCTGGACAAGCATGTGCCCACTGCCGACGTGCTGGAAGCCCAGTCCGACGCCGAGGACGCGCAAGCGCTGATAGCGGCCGGCGACCCGCAAGCCGCGCTGCACAAGTTGCACGAGTCGCTGACCATCAACCCCGGCAACGACGATGCACGCTACGACTATGTAAAGCTGCTGATAGAGAACGATATGTTCGAAGACGCTGAAGCGGCGCTGGCCCCGGCTCTGGCAGAAATTCCACGCCAGTTGCGCTTTGAAGCGCTGGGGCAGTTTTTGAGCGCTATCCAGTTTGTCATGGCTGACCCGCGCGGCACCTGGACGACCGAGCAGTTTGACCTTTTGATTGCAACCAACAAACGTGACTTTGACACCCGCATGGCCAAGGCCCGGGTACTGATGGTGGGTGGCGACTGGACCGGCGCCATGGATGAGTTGCTGGAAATCATCATGCGCGACAAGGTCTGGAATGACGCCTTGCCGCGCAAGACCTATGTCGCCATTCTGGAATTACTGACACCTCCCAAGCCCAAGGTGGATCCATTGGCAACTGGCAAAACCGCCGGTGGCATCGAGATTGCCGGCAAAGCAGCGGCCATGCAAGACCCGCAAGCCCAGCTGGTCTCCACCTACCGACGCAAACTCAGCATGGCACTGAACTAATCACCCATGAACCAAGACCCATCCACACCCTTCCACTGGCTTCCCATTTTGTCGCTTCAGCCGGGAATGGTCACCGCGCGGCCGGTTGTCGGATTTTCGGGAAACCTGGAGACCATGTTTGTCGCAGTCGGGGCAACCATCACGGCAGGGATCCTTGAGCAGATGATTACCAAGGGTGTGGAATGTGTCGCGGTAGTTGAAAAGGAAATCGACAGTGCAGCGCCTCCCGATGCAAAGGTTACCGACTACCAGAGCAGGCTGAGCGAGATTTTTGGACCCGCCCCCAATGAGGCCTGCCAGCCATTGCTAGATGCCCTGCTTGCCGCCACGGAGGTCTTGTGCTGAAACGCGCGGACTTGCTGGGTGACATCGCGGCGGTTGCCAAAGCACTTCCGCCTTTTCCAACGATCGTGTTGCAGTTGCTTGACATGCTACACGACGAGAACTCGTCACTGGAAGTTGTCGGACGCCTGGCGCGCAATGATCCGGTGATCTCGGGAAACATTCTGGCCATAGCCAACCATGTGCGAAGGTTGCGCGCACAGTCGGATCTGAGCGACCCCTACGCCGCTGCTTCGCTCATTGGCGTCAACCATGTACGCAGAATCGTGGTCAATGCAGGGATGAACCGGCTACTTGGGGGCAAGGGAAGCTCTTTCTTCTTCAGCCACTCTTTTGCCGTTGCCGTTGCCTCACAGGAGCTGGCGGCGCTCTGCGGCGTTTCCCCGGACGAAGCCTACATCGCGGGCATCCTGCATGATGTGGGGCAGTTGTGTTTTCACATGATCGACGACCAGGCATTTCAGGACGCTTACCAGCAATCCGCCGCCGACGGAAAGTTGATCGAACGAGAAACTGCGCTGTTCGGCATGGATCACTGCCAGATCGGGGCGAAACTCGCGCACTACTGGAAATTACCTGAAGAGGTCTTGTCAGCGATAGAAACCCACCACGATGAGGCCACCGTGACCAGCCGACTGCAGGCTGTTGTTTGTCTGGGCGAGACTCTGGCACGCGCACTGGACATACCAGCCTCAACGCGAAACCGCGTGGTCAGCCTGAACAGCAAGGCGGTTGAATTTCTGGAGATCGACTGGAGCAGTCCTGAAATGCTGGATTGTTTCGGACGCTGCCGCGCCAGGTTCCAGCACGGAGCCAAGCACTTCGCTTCCCAGCCCGTTTAGCCCGTCAAAAAGGTTGGCTACGCAGTCAGTCGCGCCGCGTCGCGGGCAGCCACACGGCCCTCGTCGGTGGGGACAACCCACACTTCAACCGTGCTGTGCGGCAGGTGCACCGCCATCACGGCATCACCCACGGCCAACGCATTCAGGGCCGGGTCGATTTGCACACCCAGATAGGCTAGCTGGGCGCATACGTCAGCACGTAGCACCGCGTCATGCTCACCAATACCGCCGCTGAACGCCAGCACTTCAAGCCCGCCCATGCAGGCAACCAGGGCGCCACTTTCACGCACCACCCGGTGGGTAAACATGGCAATGGCTTTGTGTGCGGCCGCACTGGCGTCGGCGCGCAAACGACGCATATCCGCTGAAATGCCCGACACGCCCAGCAGGCCGCTTTGCTTGTACAACAGGTTCTGCAGGCGTTTGTGGTCCCAGCCCTGCTCCAGCAGGTAGAGGATCACGCCGGGGTCCAGCGCACCGGTGCGCGTGCCCATCATCAGGCCATCGACGGCAGAGAAACCCATGGTGGTGGCGCAACTCTTGCCATCGCGTGCGGCGCACAGACTGGCGCCATTGCCCAAGTGGGCCATCAGCACGCGTCCACGTCCACGCGGTGTGCGCTCCAAAAGGGTGTCCATGATGAACTGGTACGACAGGCCATGAAAGCCGTAACGGCGTACGCCCTCGTCGGCAAGCGCCTGCGGTAACGCGAATGCGTAGTCCACTTCAGCCAGCGTGGCGTGGAAGGCCGTGTCAAAACAGGCAATCTGCGGCAATTCAGGAAAGGCCACTTGAAAGGCGCGCACGCCTTCCAGGTTGTGCGGCTGGTGCAGGGGCGCCAGCGAGTTGAGTTGGGTGAGACGCACCAGCACGTCGGGAGTGACGATGACACTGGCTCGAAAATCCGCGCCACCATGCACGACACGGTGCGCCACGGCCTCGATGGCGGGCACGCCAGGCTCCGTAGCCAGCAGGGTGCGCAAGGCGGCGAGCGCACGTGCGAAGGGGCTGCCTTCGCCTGCAGCCAAGGCCTGCCTGTGTGGCACGCCGTTGAACGACCAGCCCATCTCGGGCGAGCCGCCGGGCTCCAGGCTCTGGATGTTTCCGCTGAGTACGCTGGGCAGCGCCTGTGCGCCGTGGCGTGGGTGCAAGGAGAACTTGAGGGTAGACGACCCTGCGTTGACAGCAAGTATGGCCATGGTTGCTCCCGTCGCTTACTGCTTTTCTTTCCAGACCTTGCGCGCATGGGTGCGCCGCGCGTTGTGCGCCGCCAGCAGCGCCAGCAGAGCAGAGGAAACCCGGTTGGTGGGGCCGTCAGCCCGGCTGGTCAACGCGATCGGAATACGTGCGCCCAATACCAGGCCTGAGCCCGATGCACCGGCCAGGTATTCGAGCTGCTTGGCCAGCATATTGCCGCTTTCCAGGTCAGGCACCGCCATGATGTCGGCATCGCCCGCTACCGCCGAGTGAATGTGTTTGATCTCGGCGGCTTCGCTGGAGATGGCGTTATCAAAGGCCAGTGGGCCGTCCAGGATACCGCCGGTGATCTGGCCGCGGTCTGCCATCTTGCACAGGGCTGCCGCATCGATGGTGGAGGGAATGCTCGGATTGACGGTTTCCACGGCCGACAAAATCGCCACCTTCGGCTCTTTCACGCCCATGATGCGGGCAAAGTCGATGGCGTTCTGGATGATGTCGACCTTCTCCGCCAGCGTGGGGTGGATGTTGAGGGCCGCATCGGTAATCAGCAATGGCTTGCTGTACAGCGGAATGTCGAAACGGAACACATGGGACATGCGCCGCCCGGTGCGCAGGGCCGGGCGCTTGAGCACGGCGAGGATCAACTCGTCGGTGTGCAGACTGCCCTTCATGATGACTTCAACATCACCCTTGGCTGCCATGTCGGCGGCCAACTCGGCGGCAGCGTGGCTGTGTTCCACCGAGTGAATTTCCACACCGGTCAGGTCGATGCCGCCTTCTTCGGCGAGGTGGCGAATACGCACCTCAGGGCCAATCAGCACCGGAATGATCAAGCCGTAGCGGGCAGAGTCCATGGCGCCACTGAGCGAGCCAATGTCACACGGATGCACCACAGCGCAGCGCACGGCTTCGAGGTCTTTGCCCAGAGCCAGCAAGTCCTTGAATCGGGCCTCGGGGTCAAACAACTGAATTTGCGGGCGGCTAACCTTGGGCAGGCGTACCTTTTTGGTCGGCGCCAGTACGCGGGCGATGCCGTGCAGAACACGCTCGCCTTTCTGGTTGACCAGTTGACAATCCATTTCGACGGACTTCTTGACGTCATCCTTGCTCAGAACGGTCACAGTTACCGCCAGCGTGTCGCCCACGCGCACCGGTTTGACAAAGTGCAACACCTGCTCCAGGTAAATGGTGCCAGCGCCGGGGAACTGCGTACCCAGCAAGGCCGAGATCAGTGTCCCGCCCCACATGCCGTGCGCGACCACCCCATGGCGCATGCCATCCTTGGCGTATTCAGGGTCGAGATGGGCCGGGTTGGTATCACCCGACACGGCGGCAAAGGCCTGGATGTCTGCCACTGTGAGGGTACGCAACAGGCGCGCACTGCGCCCGACCGTCAGCTCGTCGTAGGTCACGTTTTCAATGAATTCGTCGTTTGGGATCATGTTCATGGTGGAGATATCCAGTCAATGGGGTGCGGCAATCAACCGCAATCTGACCATTGTGCCAAAAATCTAGGGTAAACCCTAGATCAAAGATTCAAGAGAAGGCGGTTTACGGCTGCATCTTGATGCTAGTCAAGTTTTCAAGCGATCATTGCCTCAAGCCCGTCGGTCAACTCGTGCAACGGTGGCATTGCATCATCGCCCTGGCCTGACGCGTTCACGCCGTGCGCAGGTGCCCAGTCGGCTTGAAGGCCCAAACGCTTGGCGACATCGGTGGGGTAACTGGCCATGGCATCTTCCCCGGCGGCTTTCAAAACCTCAGTCCTCGCGCGCCACGCACCCATGTGAACCCAGGCAGCTGCCTCAGAGAACTCGGTTGAGGCAAGGGGCATCGGCACACTTTGCAACGCCAAAATGATGGGCTCCGGAAAATTCCAGATTTTGGCCAATGCGGCTGCCACATCACCGTAGTGAAAGCCCAACGTCTGCTTCTCAAGCTCGGCCCGTCCTGCATCGAGGACGTTGAGTTGCTTGTCGATGGGCGCCATCGCATCGGGAATCGCAGCATGCATGTGCATCTGGCCAATGCCATGCATCAGACCCACGGTGAACACCAGATCAGCGTTGACACCATCGCGACTGGCCAACCAGCGCGACGCGCAAGCGGTGTACAGGTTGTAGCGCCAGAACTGTTGCAGATCGATGCCTTTGGTATTGCGAAAGGCCGCGGTCATGCTGTTGCCCAGTACCAGATTGCGCACCATCACAAAGCCCAGCATACGCAATGCATCGTCCACCGTGCCAATGGTGCGCGAAAGGTGGAAGTAGGCCGAGTTGGCCAGACGCAGCAACTTGGCGCTCAAGGCCGGGTCGGCAGACAACTGACGCGATATCTCGTCGATCGGCACATCTTCATCGCTGAAGCTGGCAATCAATTGCTGGGCAACCTTGGGAATCGTCGGAAGCTTATTGGTTTGTTCGAGCAGGCTTTTGAGTTCCATGTGTGTATCTTTCCCTGTTGCAATTGGTCGGTACGCTGAGTTTGCCACCGAATAGTTGCAATAGCCATGTGGAAACCGCAACGTTGCATGGATCACTGACCTAGCGCAAGCACGTCACGCATAAAAGTCTGACAATTCGTCTATCGGAGCCATGCCGACAAAAATAGATTTTTAGAAGGGATAGGATCGTGACCGAACGCAAGCCAAAGAGCCTCAAAGCCGAACAAACCACTCCTCCCGCAGCGACGTCTGTCGCTGACCTTGGGGACTACTTTACTGACGCCACCCAAAGAACCGTGCTGTTTCTGGACACGCTGCTCAACCGCGGCAACTCCTACATCGAGAATCTGGAAAAGGGCACGCCGTCGTTGCTAAAGTTCAACTCCGAAATGGTGCTGGATGGCCGTGAATTGGCCCAGCCCTGCAACTACGCGCTGCTGCATCTGTTGCCACCCGACAGCATGCCGGTCAACCCGACATTGCGACCGGTGGTGGTGGTGGACCCCCGCGCTGGTCACGGGCCCGGCATTGGCGGCTTCAAATTTGACTCGGAGGTGGGCGTTGCCATGCATGCGGGCCATGCGGTGTATTTCATCGCCTTTCGCCCCCAGCCCGAAGAAGGCCAGACCCTCTTCACCGTGATGCACGCCGAGGCGCGATTTATGGAAGAGGTCATCAAACGCCACCCAACGTGCAAAGCCCGCCCGGTGGTCATTGGCAACTGCCAGGCCGGTTGGGCCATGATGGCACTCAACGCCACACGGCCCGACCTGTTTGGTCCATTGATGATTGTGGGCGCACCGCTGTCGTACTGGGCGGGCAGTTCCACCCTCAACCCCATGCGCTACTCGGGCGCAGCTTTGGGTGGCTCGTGGCTGGCCTCGATGACGGCTGACATGGGCGCTGACCGTTTTGACGGTGCCCACTTGGTGGAGAATTTCGAGAAGCTCAACCCCGCCAACACGCTGTGGAACCGCTACTACAAGCTGTGGTCCAACATTGACACCGAGGCCGAGCGCTTTCTGGAGTTCGAAAAATGGTGGGGTGGTTTCTTCCGCATGACCGGAGCTGAAATCGAGGCCATTGTGGAGAACCTGTTTGTGGGTAACCGCCTTGCCCGAGGTACCGTGATGGACGGCGACAAGGCCATTGACCTGCGCGCCATTACATCCCCCGTGGTGGTGTTTGCTTCACATGGCGACAACATCACACCGGTGCCACAGGCGCTGGACTGGATCATTGACACCTGGGGTGACGAGCGTGCCATTGCTGCGGCCGGGCGCACCATCATCTACGTGCTGCACGAGAGCGTTGGTCACTTGGGCATATTTGTAGGAGGCGAAATTGCCCGCAAGGAGCATGATCAACTGGTCACGTCGCTGGACATGATTGAGAGCCTGCCGCCGGGCCTGTATGAAATGAAACTCAAAGCCAAGGCCGGCATGGAAGCCCTGCGCTGGGAACAGTTGGAGCCCGGCGACTATACGGTGCACTATGAGCACCGCACCATGAAAGACATACTGGCGCTCAACCCTGAGGGCCGTGAAGAAGAGGCGTTGTTCTCGACCATCAGCAAGGTCTCCGAGCTCAACGCCACCTTCTACAAAACATGGGTGCGTCCGTGGGTGAAGATGATGGCAACCCGCCCCATGGCCGATGCGATGACCAAAATGCACCCCCTGCGGATGCAGCGCCAAATGTTCTCGGACGCGTTCCCCTTTGCCGCCATCATCCGCGAGCAAGCCGCAAAAGCACGGGCCAACCGCGTCACGGTGTCGGACGAACACCCCCTGCGCAAGATGGAACACAAGCTGGACGCGCAGATCACCGAGTCGCTGAACAAATACCGCGACGACCGTGATGCCTCTGCCGTGAAACTGGCACGCACGCTCTATGGCCCCAAAGGGCTGGGCGCCTATTTCAAGCCCGACGCACCTGACTCTGAAGTGGCCCAGGCGCGCGCACTGAAAGAAATTGAAGTGGCCCGCCAGGCGGTCCTCGGTCACCTCACCGAAGGCGGCTTTGCCGAAGCGGTGTGCCGCATCGTTCTGGCAGGCATGGTCTCCATCGGCTCGTTTGAGCGGCGCAGTTTCAGGCTGGCCAAACTGCTGGCCAAACTACCCGCCGACACCATAGGAAAAGCAGCGTCACACACCGACTGGCAGACGCTGCTCAAATCACAGGCCCGCATCACGGCGGTAGCGCCTGTTGAAGCGCTCAACGCACTCGAGCAACTGCTACCAACTGAGGTCAGCCGAGAACGCGCGCTGGCGGTGTCTGCTGCGGTCATGATGATTGAGCCGACTCTGGCCAATCCACGCTCCGAGATCATCGAGTTCCTGATTGGTACATTGGGCGTTGACCCGGAACGGGTTATCACCATGGCACGACACTTGACTGAATCTTTCGAAGATACTTCCATTGTTTTAGCGCCTGCAACAACGGCAAAAAAAGTGGCTACCGCTAAAAAAACAGTGTCTTCCAAGAAGGTTGCAAGTACTGGCAGAAAGCCATCAGCCCGTCAGGCGCTCTAACGCTTCCTGGTACTTGGCGGCAGTTTTGGCAATTACCACGTCCGGCACGCGCGGGGCCGGCGGCGTTTTACTCCAGGGCTTGCCGTCGACCAGCACCTGCTCCAGCCAGTCGCGCACAAACTGTTTGTCATAGCTCGGCGGGTTCGTTCCTTCCTGGTAACTCTCCACCGGCCAATAGCGCGACGAATCGGGCGTTAGCACTTCATCCATCAGGGTCAGCGTGCCGTCCTTATCCAAGCCAAACTCAAACTTGGTGTCGGCAATGATGATGCCCTTCTGCAGCGCAAACTCGGCCGCTGCTTTATAGATTGCAATGCTGATGTCGCGGATGCGCGTGGCCAGCTCCAGGCCAATCATCTCCACCGTTTTTTCGAACGTGATGTTCTCGTCGTGGTCTCCCACGGCGGCCTTGGCGGCGGGGGTGTAAATGGGTTCTGGCAGTTTTGAGGCATTCTTCAACCCGGCGGGCAATTTCACACCGCACACCGCGCTGTTGTCCTGGTATTCTTTCCAGCCGCTACCCGCCAGATAGCCCCGCACCACCGCCTCTACCGGCAGGGGCTTGAGTCGCTTGACCAGCATGGATCGGCCTTCGACTTGGGCGACCTCACTGGGCTGCACCACGCTCTCGGGTGCGTCCCCGGTCAGGTGGATGGGGCAGATGTTCAAGCCTTTGGGTCCCAACTTGTCAAACCAGAATAGGGCCATCTGCGTGAGCAGCTTCCCTTTGCCGGGAATGGCCTCACCCATGATGACGTCAAACGCGCTCAAGCGGTCGCTGGCAACCATCAGGATGCGGTCATCACCCACAGCGTAGTTGTCGCGCACCTTGCCACGGGCCAGCAGGGTCAGGGATGTCAGGGCGGAAGTATGTACGGTAGAAGTCATGGTCAGGAGCAGGCGCAAAAGGACGAAAGCAGGATTCCAAAATGGAAAAGGCCCGCTGAACAGTGGGCGGGCCTCAAACTATTCCCGCGAATTATCGCAAGGAACGGGGCTGCGCCCCAAGATGATTGACTACTGGACAGTCTGCGCCAATTCACCACGGGCATATTGCCCTGCCACGACCTGCAGGCTATTGCCCTTGATCTTGGCGCCCTGGCCTTCGCAACCAAACTCCATGTAGCGCTGTTTGCAGATGCTCTTGGCGGCTTCACGGGCGGGCTTGAGCCAATCACGGGCGTCGAACTTTTCAGGATTCTCGAACATGAACTTGCGCACCGCTGCCGTCATGGCAAGACGGATATCGGTGTCGATATTGATCTTGCGCACGCCAAACTTGATGGCCTTCTGGATCTCTTCCACCGGCACGCCGTAGGTTTCCTTCATCTTCCCGCCGTACTGGTTGATGATGGCCAACAGGTCTTGCGGAACGCTGCTGGAACCGTGCATAACCAGGTGCGTGTTAGGCAGACGCTTATTGATTTCCATGACGCGGTCAATGGCCAGAATGTCGCCGGTGGGCTTGCGGGTGAACTTGTAAGCGCCGTGGCTGGTGCCGATGGCGATGGCCAGGGCGTCAAGTTGTGTGCGCTTGACAAAGTCGGCCGCTTGCTCGGGGTTGGTCAGCATCTGCTCGCGGGTCATGGTGGCATCGGTTCCGTGGCCGTCTTCCTTGTCACCCTTCATGGTCTCCAGGCTGCCCAGGCAACCCAGTTCGCCCTCGACCGTCACGCCGGTTGCGTGGGCCATTTGAACCACTTTGCGGGTAACTTCAACGTTGTACTCGTAGCTGGCAATGGTCTTGCCATCGCCTTCGAGACTGCCGTCCATCATGACCGAGCTAAAGCCCAGGTTGATGGCGCCTTGGCAGATCTCGGGGCTCTGGCCGTGGTCCTGGTGCATGACCAGCGGGATGTTGGGGTAGGCCTCAATGGCGGCTTGAATCAAATGCTTGATGAAAGCTTCGCCGGCGTATTTGCGGGCGCCAGCGCTGGCTTGCAGGATGACCGGAGCGCCAACCTCTTTAGCAGCCTCCATGACGGCCTGTACCTGCTCCAGGTTGTTGACGTTGAAGGCTGGAATGCCGTAGCCATTGGCGGCGGCGTGGTCCAGCAGTTCGCGCATTGAAACGAGTGCCATGAGATTTCCCCTAGTGAAGTTGGTAACCGCTTGGTAACTTGTACCGATACGCGGATTTTAGCCCTCTACTCCACCTGGCAGATCTTCAACATATTGGTACCGCCGGGGGAGCCCATGGGCTCGCCACAGGTAATGGCGTAGACATCGCCCTTTTGCACAATACCGCGCGCCTTGAGATGGTTTTCTGCTTCCCGCAAACCTGTGTCGCGGTCCGTGCTGGTGTCCACAAACAGTGGGCGTACGTTGCGGTACAACGCCATCTTGCGCTGGGTGGCCACTTTGGAGGTCAGCGCATAAATGGGTACACGGATCAGGTGCCGACTCATCCACAAAGCGGTGGAGCCGCTGTCCGTCATGGCCACGATCGCTTTGGCGCCCAAATGGTGAGCCGTAAACAGCGCACCCATGGCGATGGTCTGGTCAATGCGCTGAAATGTCTTGCCGGTGAAATCGGATTCGAGCTCAAAGCTTTCATGGCCTTCTGCTGCGTGGCAGATCTTGGCCATTTCAACAATCGTTTCCAGCGGGTACTTGCCGGCAGCCGTTTCGGCAGACAGCATCACTGCGTCGGTTCCATCGAGCACGGCATTGGCGACGTCACTGACTTCGGCGCGGGTGGGCACCGGGTTGGTGATCATGGACTCCATCATCTGGGTAGCCGTGATGACTACCCGGTCGTGCTCACGCGCCAGCTTGATCATGCGTTTTTGCAGACCCGGCACGATCGCATTGCCCACCTCGACTGCCAGATCGCCCCGAGCGACCATGATGCCGTCGCTGGCCAGCAGGATTTCCAGCAGACGGGGAATCGCTTCCGCACGTTCGATCTTGGCGATCAGCCCCGGTTTATGGTTGTAATCGGCGGCGGCCACGTTGCATAACTGGCGCGCCATTTCCATGTCGGTCGCATTCTTGGGAAAGCTCACCGCCACATAGTCGGCCTGAAAGCTCATGGCGGTGCGAATATCGTCCATGTCCTTGGCGGTCAGTGCTGGCGCTGTCAATCCGCCACCCTGTTTGTTAATGCCCTTGTTGTTGGACAGTTCGCCACCCAGCTTGACGGTGGTATGAACAGCCTCACCCTTGACAGCATCGACGGTTATCACGATCAGGCCATCGTTTAGCAGCAGGATGTCGCCGGCCTTGACCTCGCGCGGCAAAGCCTTGTAGTCCAGTCCCACGGCATCGATATCGCCCAACTCGGTGCGAGCAGCATCCAGCACAAACTTCTGCCCTGGTTCCAGAAAGACCTTGCCTTCGGCAAACTTGCCAACCCGAATCTTGGGGCCTTGCAAATCAGCCATGATGGCCACTTCACGACCTGCGCGTTGGGCGGCTTCGCGCACCAACCTGGCACGGTCGATATGGTCCTGCGCCTGGCCGTGGCTAAAATTCAGGCGAACGACATTAACGCCGGCGCGAATCATTTGCTCCAGCAATGCGGGGTCGCTGGAAGCGGGGCCCAATGTGGCAACAATCTTGGTGGCGCGACGTGGCATGAAACGGTCTCCTCTTGTATGTTGTTGCGATTTTCACACGGATGGGCGATCCATCTGTTACAGCGTAACGTCAACTTGCCCGAAAAATCCCGCTTGACAGCGGACAGGCACCATAGTGCAATGAATTAATGAGTAATCTTGACACATCGATGGACACGCTAATTGGCAGCGCCCGTGGAAGGCCTAAGTTACTGGTGGTGGATGACCAACCCATCAATATTCAGGTCATGCATCAGATTTTTGGCGGCGACTATCAGGTTTTCATGGCCACCAATGGCGCGCAGGCGCTGTCCATCTGCCAGACCAATCCGCCAGACCTGGTTTTGCTTGATATCGTCATGCCCAACATGGATGGATTTGAAGTCTGCGCCCAACTCAAGGCCAACGAAACGACCTGTAACATCCCGGTCATTTTTGTCACAGCCCACACCGATGCCGCGCAAGAAACCCATGGCTTAAGCCTGGGGGCGGTGGACTTTATTGCCAAACCGGTCAATCCGGCGGTGGTGCGGGCACGGGTCAAGACGCAATTAACCCTGAAATTCCAGTCCGATTTGCTGCGCAAGCTGGTTTTCCTGGACGGGCTCTCCGGGGTATTCAACCGTCGGTACTTTGACCAGCAGTTGAGCGCGGAATGGGCCCGCTCAGCGCGCAACCATTCACCCTTATCAGTCATCATGATTGATGTAGACCATTTCAAACTCTTCAATGACCGCTACGGACACCAGGCGGGCGACGACTGCCTGCGCCAGATCGCAACAGCACTCAAGGCGTGCCTGAAGCGCCCAGCCGATCTGGTAGCCCGCTATGGCGGTGAAGAATTCGCCTGCATCCTGCCCGATACATCGTTCCACGATGCGATGGGCCTGGGCAATGAACTGGAGCGAAAGATACGCGCCTTGCACATTCCCCATGTGGTATCCAGCGTGGCCGACGTGATCACCGTCAGTGTCGGCGTGGCTACGCGCACAGTTGACTCTGCCAAGGACGCAGTTGCCCTGGTAGGACTGGCCGATGCACAACTCTACGACGCCAAGCAAAGTGGGCGAGGGCGTGTATGTGGTGCCCCATTGGGTTCACTGGGTTCAGTGGCCCAGGTATGAGTCATACGGATCGCCTGATTGAAAACCTGGTTCGCCTCAGCGGCTTGCGACGACGCGATGATCTACTCAGTGGCCTGACCCAGGCGCTGTCGGAAACCATTGATGCCAACGAAGTGGCCATTTTCAGCCTGGTTCATGACAAGGACAGGCGGTTCTGGCTGCCGCTGACGCACGCCGCTGCAGGCTCAGGCGTGCGCCTTGTATCCGACCCGATGCGCTTCGACCCCGAAACCATTG
>JBAWYQ010000112.1:0-13171 GCA_037143475.1 Burkholderiales bacterium
AGCGTCAGGATTTCATTGCTGGTCAGCAGTTTTTCATAACGCGCTTTTTCCACGTTCAGGATTTTGCCGCGCAGCGGCAAGATCGCCTGGAATTTACGGTCTCGGCCTTGCTTGGCGGAGCCGCCCGCGGAGTCTCCCTCGACAATGTAGATTTCGCACATCGCCGGGTCTTTTTCCTGACAGTCGGCCAGTTTGCCGGGCAGCCCCATGCCGTCGAGCACACCTTTGCGGCGTGTCATGTCGCGGGCCTTGCGCGCCGCTTCACGTGCGCGGGCGGCTTCAATGATTTTTCCGACAATGATCTTGGCGTCCGCTGGACGCTCTTGCAGGTAGTCCGCCAGCAGTTTGCTGACGATGTCTTCGACCGGGCCGCGGACTTCGCTGGATACGAGCTTGTCTTTGGTCTGGCTGGAGAATTTTGGCTCGGGCACCTTCACGGAGAGCACGCAGGTCAGCCCTTCGCGCATATCGTCTCCGGTGACTTCAACCTTGGCTTTTTTGGCGATTTCTGACTCGTCGATGTATTTGTTGATGACGCGGGTCATCGCGGCGCGCAAACCCGTAAGGTGGGTGCCACCGTCGCGCTGGGGGATGTTGTTGGTGAAACACAGCACTTGCTCGTTGTAACCGCTGTTCCACTGCATGGCCACTTCGACGCCGATGTTGGTCTGCTGGTCGCTCTGGCGGTCGCCCATGGCGTGGAAGATGTTGGGGTTCAACACCGTCTTGCCCTTGTTGATGAAGTTCACAAAGCCCTTTACTCCGCCGGCGCCGGAGAAGTCATCTTCTTTGCCGCTGCGCTCGTCCTTGAGGCGGATTCTGACGCCGTTGTTCAGGAAGCTGAGTTCACGCAGGCGCTTGCTCAAAATTTCGTAGTGGAAGTCGGAGTTGGTTTGGAAGATTTCCAGGTCGGGTGCAAAGTGCACCTCGGTACCGCGCTTTTCGGTTTCGCCAATCACCTTCATGGGCGAGACTTCGACCCCGTTCACGGTCTCGATGAGGCGGTTCTGCACAAAGCCTTTGCTGAACTCCATGACATGTACTTTGCCGTCGCGGCGAATCGTCAGGCGCAGCATCTTGGAGAGCGCGTTCACGCAACTCACGCCTACGCCGTGCAGCCCGCCGGAGACCTTGTAGCTGTTTTGGTTGAACTTGCCGCCGGCGTGCAGCTCGGTCAGCGCGATTTCGGCAGCGGAGCGTTTAGGCTCGTGCTTGTCGTCCATCTTCACGCCGGTAGGAATGCCCCGCCCGTTGTCGACCACGCTGATGGAGTTGTCGGAGTGGATGGTGACCAGAATGTCGTCGCAATGTCCGGCCAGAGACTCGTCAATCGAGTTGTCCACAACTTCAAACACGAGGTGATGCAGACCGGTGCCGTCCGAGGTGTCTCCGATATACATGCCGGGGCGCTTGCGCACGGCTTCCAGCCCTTCGAGGATCTGGATAGAGCCCTCGCCATAGGCCTCGGTTGCACCCGCCTGGTTGGTATCAATCGTTGGCTGGAAATTGGAGCTGTCCGACCCGCCCTCGCCCGTATGCACATGCGCGTCATTGTTTTCTGGGGTGGTGTCGGGTTTGTTTTCTTCGGTCATGGCTCACTTCTCTCTCAATCAGTCGGGGACAGAGTTAAAGGTCTGTCCCGCAAATCTCAATCCGTTGAGGACAGAGCTAACGGCCTGTCCCGCAATATATAAACATACTTCAATGACCAAACCCCCGGAGACCGAGGGTTTGATTGCGCAGGTAGCTACGATTTTTGTAGCATCAAATTCTCATGGGCATAACCACGTACTTGAACGTGGCGTTGTCGGGAATGGTGAACAACGCCGAGCTGTTGCCGTCGGACAGTTCCAGCTTGACCATGTCCTGACTCATATTGGCCAACGCGTCGATCAGGTAGGTCACGTTGAATCCAATCTCGATGCTGTCGCCGCCGTAGTCGATGTCCAACTCGTCCACGGCCTCTTCCTGCTCGGCGTTGTTGGACGCTACGCGCAGACTGCCGGGGTCGATGTTCAGGCGAACGCCCTTGAATTTGTCGCTTGTCAGAATGGCGGTGCGTTGCAACGTAGCCAGCAGGGCGGTGCGGCCCAGCGTGATGCTGTTTTTGTGGTTCTTGGGGATGACGCGGTTGTAGTCGGGGAACTTGCCTTCGACCAGTTTGGTCACAAACTCCATGCCGTCGAACACGAACTTGGCCTGGTTGTTGGCGAACTGCATCTCGATGGCACCCTCGGCATCTGACAGAAGGCGCTGCAACTCCACCACGGTCTTGCGCGGCAAAATGACTTCTTGCTTGGGCACTTCGACATCCAACGTGGCTGACGCAAAGGCCAGGCGGTGGCCGTCGGTGGCGACCAGGCTCAACTGTTTGCCTTCGGCGACAAACAGAATACCGTTGAGGTAGTAGCGGATGTCATGCACGGCCATTGCAAAGGAAACCTGGCTGAGCAGGCTCTTCAGGGTCTTTTGCGGCACGCTGAAGACCGGGCCGAAGTTGGCTGATTCCTGCACCAGCGGGAAGTCTTCGGCCGCCATGGTTTGTAGGGTAAATTTACTCTTGCCACCCTTGAGAATGATTTTGCTCTGGCTGGACTCCAGCGACACGGTCTGGTCCGACGGCATGGTGCGCAAAATGTCGATCAGCTTGCGTGCGCCAATGGTTGTCGTGAAGTCGCCAATGTCGCCACCGAGATCGGCCGTTGTGCGGATTTGAATCTCAAGATCACTTGTGGTGACTTGTAAGGATGTGCCAGTCTTGCGAACCAGTACGTTAGCCAGAATAGGCAAGGTGTGACGGCGCTCAACAATACCGGCCACGGATTGCAGAACCGATAGGACTTTGTCCTGCGTTGCCTTCAAAACGATCATGTCAACCTCTTCTTTAATGTCTGGTTTGGCACGGTTCGCCCCCATGTGCCCAATTTTTTTGAAATCCTGCCATTTTCCCAGTTTTAAGCGCTACTTTCTGCGAAATAGCGTTTTATTCCTGATCAACCTTTGAGCGTTTGCTCCAAAACATGTAACTGCTGGTTCAGCTCGGTCATCTGCTGTCGCTCGCCACCGATCTTGCGCACAGCATGCAGCACCGTGGTGTGGTCCCGTCCGCCAAATAATTCTCCGATTTCAGGAAGACTTTTTTGTGTCAGTTCTTTGGCCAGGTACATGGCGATCTGGCGTGGGCGGGCAATGCTGGCCGGGCGCTTCTTGGAATACATGTCGGCGACTTTGATCTTGTAGTAGTCGGCCACCGTTTTCTGGATGTTTTCCACCGAAATCTGCCGGTTTTGAATGGACAGCAGGTCGCGCAGGGCTTCCCGGGCCAATTGGATGGAAATTTCTTTTTGGTTGAATCGGGAGTAGGCCAGAATTTTGCGCAGGGCGCCTTCGAGTTCGCGGACATTGGAACGGACGTTTTTGGCGACAAAGAAGGCGACTTCTTCGGGCATCTCCGAGCCCTCGACGCGCGCCTTGTTGATCAGAATGGCGACTCGCATTTCAAGTTCAGGGGGCTCAATGGCCACCGTTAAACCAGAGTCAAAGCGTGAAACCAGGCGTTCGTGGATGTCGGTCAGACCCTTGGGGTAGGTGTCGCTGGTCATCACGATGTGTGATTTTTTGGCCAGAAGTGCCTCAAAGGCATTGAAAAACTCTTCCTGTGTGCGATCCTTGTTGGCAAAAAACTGCACATCATCAATCAGCAGCAAATCCAGGGAGTGGTAGCGTTCCTTGAATTCATCAAATGTCTTGCGCTGGTAAGCCTTAACCACATCCGATACAAACTGCTCTGCATGGATGTAGAGAACTTTTGAGCCGGGCTTGTCGGCCAGTAGACGGTTGCCTACTGCGTGCATCAAATGGGTCTTTCCCAGCCCGACACCACCATAGATAAATAAGGGGTTGTATAAGTGGCCTGGTATGGTGGCCACATGCATGGCAGCAGCGCGTGCCATGCGGTTGGCAGTTCCCTCCACCAAACTGTCAAAAGTCAGCATGCTGTTGATGCGATTTTTGGGTAGGCCGGACGGCGTGGACTCGCCCAATGCGACACTCTCCTCGGCGGAAACCATCTCCGAAGATTGTGCGACAGATGTAGTTCTGACAATAGTTTCTCTCGGAGTGATCGCTAACTCAACGAGAACGGGCTGCCCGTACATTTTCTCCAGCATGGCCGAAATTCGTCCGCTGTATTGGGCTCGGACCCAATCCAATTTAAAACGGTTGGCAACGAAAATGGTGACCTTTGAAAAGTCTTCCAAAACCTGTGCGCTCAGGGGTTTGATCCAGGTGTTGAATTGCTGTTCAGGCAGTTCCTGGGCGAGTTGGTCGACACAGCTTTGCCACAGGCTTTGGCCGATGTCGTGCCCTGGTGATAAGGCGTGGTTGGATGGAGGTCCCTCTGTCATTATTCTTCTCAGCTCTTGTGGATAGTTGTTGATTGCTGTGCGACGGATTGTAATTTATCAAACCGTTATCCACATTTATGTTTAAGACATGGAACTTACAGCGATACGCGGTGTTCCAGATGTAAGGTGTTGCCCTGGTTCAGAAAATTTGCGATAATCGGCGGTTCCCCTGATTGTGTTCGGGGCGATTAGACCTAGATCTTCCCTTGTTCGCGCTTGTTGAGCAAGGTGGATCAGAATTGAGCCTGTTAGGAATTCCAAATGAAACGTACTTACCAACCTTCCAAAATCCGCCGTGCCCGTACCCACGGTTTTCTGGTCCGCATGAAAACCCGTGGTGGCCGTGCCGTGATCAACGCACGCCGCGCCAAGGGCCGCAAGCGCCTGGCTGTCTAATCGCTGGCCGCGGGCATATTCCAGCACATGCACATCTTGGCACTGCTGGTGTGCCGACCGGTTGTGGCACTACCGTGCAGCGACTGAAGACGCGGCCCCAGTTTCAGGCAGTTTTGGCTGGTCACACACTCGCCCGAACGACACACTTTGCTTTGCATTGTTGTGCTTTGGAAGCCCCAGTGGCTGTGGTCCATTATCCTGCACTGCCTGCTCTATTTCCGGTTCGAACGGTGTGGCTGGGCGCCATGGTCCCCAAACGGTGGGCCAAGCGCGCTGTGACGCGCAATGCCATCAAACGCCAGATATATAACGTGAGCGCTGATTTCGAACCCCAACTGTCCGAGCGTGCACACGTGGTTCGTTTGCGCGCGTCGTTTGATCGTGCGCAGTTTGTCAGTGCCTCCTCGGATGTTCTCAAAGCTGCGGTACGAGCAGAACTCCAGCAGTTGTTTTTGCGGATTTCGCCGCAAACTGGCGCATGATGCAAACATTCCTTTTGGGCATTGTCAAAGCTTACCGCCTGTTTTTGAGTCCGTGGCTGGGTTCAGCTTGTCGGTTTGAACCGACTTGCTCGGTATACGCTTTGCAGGCGTTGCAGGTCCACGGCGCTATGGTCGGCAGTTACCTGTCCGTATCGCGTATCGGACGTTGCCATCCTTGGTGTGCTGGTGGATCCGACCCGGTTCCCGCTGAACCTCCCCGGCTGTTTACCCGGCTGATCTCCTCTCCCTCAGAAAAGAAACCCTCATGAACGATATTCGCCGCACCATTTTGTGGGTGATTTTTGGCTTCTCCATGGTCATGCTTTGGGACCAATGGCAGGTGTACAACGGCAAGAAGGCGACTTTTTTCCCGAGTCCTGCCCAGCAAACTGTACCGGTTGCCGCGGGTGCACCGAGCTCTGCGCCTGGTGTTAACACGGCGGGCGTGCCCAACATCGCTGGATCTGTAGCCACTGTAGCGGCGGTGCCGACCGGCGCCGTGGTAGCGCCTGCAGCCGCACCAGCGGTCAAGGAGCGCATTGAAGTCACTACCGACGTGCTGAAGCTGACCTTCGAAACAGAAGGCGGATCGCTGGTCCGCACCGAGTTTCTCAAGCACACGGACATGGCTGACAAGTTGCACAATTTTGTGCTGCTGGATGACACGAAGGACCGCGTATATATGGCGCAGACGGGAGTCATTGGTGGCAGCGCAGCCGGTGCTTTTCCGACCCACAAGACGTCTATGACCGTCAGCAGCGCGCGCACGCTCAAGGATGGCGAAAATGAGATGACGGTCCAATTCACCTCGGGTGACGTGGGTGGCATCAAGCTGGTCAAGACCTACACGTTGCGCCGTGGTGCTTACGACATGGCGGTCAAGCACGAACTGACCAACCTGTCGGCTACGCCGCTGTCACCGCAACTGTATTTGCAACTGGTGCGCGACGGCAGCAAGCCCTCCGGCGAGTCGTCTTTCTATTCCACATTTACAGGTCCGGCCGTCTATACGGCGGCCAAGAAGTACCAAAAAGTGGAGTTTTCCGACGTCAAGAAGAAGAATGCAGACTATGAGAAGCAGGCCACGGATGGGTACGTGGCCATGGTGCAGCATTACTTTGCCAGCGCCTGGATGTTGCCGGATGGCGTGAGCCGCACGATTTCTGTGGACGGTGTTGACATTGGTTCGCCGGTGGCGGACTGCTGTTATCGCGCCACCATGATTACGCCCTTGGAGGCCATTGCGCCGGGAACAAGCAAGGTGGTTGATGCCAGATTCTTTGCTGGACCCCAGGTTGAAACCATGATGGAGACGCTCGCCCCAGGCCTGGAACTGGTTAAAGACTATGGCTGGCTGACCATTCTGGCCAAGCCTCTGTACTGGCTGCTGGACAAATTGCACGGTTTCATCCAGAACTGGGGTTGGTCCATCGTGGCTCTGGTTGTGTTACTCAAGGCTGCTTTTTACTGGCTCAATGCCAAGGCCTATGCCAGCATGGCCAAGATGAAGGCGGTTAATCCGAAGATCACAGAAATGCGTGAGCGCCTGAAGGACAACCCGCAGCAGATGCAGCAGGAGATGATGCGCATCTACCGCGAGGAGAAGGTCAATCCTATGGGCGGCTGCTTCCCCATCATGATTCAGATACCGGTCTTCATTGCCCTGTACTGGGTGTTGCTGTCCAGTGTGGAAATGCGTAATGTGCCCTGGATTTTGTGGATCAAGGATTTGTCTTCTCCTGATCCTTTCTACATTTTACCTTTGGTGATGACTGCAACCACCCTATTGCAAACCTCGCTCAATCCGGCGCCGCCTGATCCGATGCAGGCCAAGATGATGTGGTTTATGCCGCTGATTTTCAGCGTGATGTTCTTCTTCTTCCCTGCAGGCTTGGTGCTGTACTGGATTACCAACAACATTCTGTCTATCCTGCAGCAGTGGATCATCAACACCCGCATGGGTGTACCGCCACAGTTCAACCTGCCGAAATTTAGTTAGTGCCTGGAGGGGCGCCTGGAGCCCCTTTCTCTGGGGTGAATCCGGCGACCTGGTGCAGCTGGTCTCGCGCTGTTTCTGATAAGGACTTCCCCTATGCTCGCAAGGCACCACGATCCCATCGTCGCTATTGCCACCGCAACAGGGCGCGGTGCCGTGGGTATTGTGCGTGTCAGTGGCAAGGGTTTGTCGCGCTGGGTGGTGCATTTGCTTGGGCGCAATCTCAGGCCGCGAGAGGCGACCTATCTTGCGTTCAAAGATTCGCTGGGCGTACCGATCGACCAAGGGTTGGCGCTGTTTTTCCCGGGACCCCAGTCATTTACCGGTGAGGACGTGCTGGAACTACAGGCGCACGGTGGTCCAGTTGTGCTGCAATTGCTTTTGGCACGTTGTCTGGAGGCCGCTGCGGAGTTTGATCCGGCGACTGGGTTGGTTTTCTCCCCGACAATGCGAATTGCAAACCCGGGCGAGTTTTCCGAGCGCGCATTTCTGAATGACAAGATTGATTTGGCTCAGGCTGAGGCGATTGCCGACTTGATTGATGCCAGTACGGAGGCCGCCGCCCGTAGTGCAACACAGTCACTTTCGGGCGCCTTCTCTCGTGAAATTCACGCCATGCGAGATGCCTTGATCCATTTGCGCATGCTGGTCGAGGCTACGTTGGATTTTCCTGAAGAGGATGTCGATTTTCTCGAAAAGGCAGACGCCTGTGGGCAACTGGCGCGCTTGCAACAGTCTCTGCACACTGTCATGCAGCGTGCCACGCAAGGCGTCTTGCTGCGAGAAGGCATCACGGTGGTGATTGCGGGCCAGCCCAATGCCGGTAAGTCGTCTTTACTCAATGCGCTGGCGGGTGCTGAGTTGGCCATTGTGACTCCTATCGCCGGCACTACGCGCGACAAGGTGCAGCAGACCATACAGATTGAAGGCGTTCCCATCCATGTGGTTGATACTGCCGGTTTGCGCCCCAGCGATGACGACGTTGAAAAAATTGGCATAGCAAAGGCCTGGGAGGCCATTGAAGGGGCGGATGCGATTTTGTTTTTGCATGACTTGACACGGGTAAATGCTATTGATTACATAGCTAATGACGCAGATATTACGGGGGCTATAGCCCAGAAGCTTTCAAGCAATGTGCCGGTGATCGATGTCTGGAACAAGGCGGACGCCGTGCCTTCGACGACGCAGCCGCCAGCCGGAATCGCGTTGTCGGCCAAGACGGGGGTTGGTTTGGACCAATTGCGACACCTGCTGCTAGAGACGGCCGGTTGGCAGGCACCCAGTGGTGGCACTTTTATTGCACGCGAGCGGCATGTGCAGGCGCTGCACCGGGTGGATACACACTTGGACTTGGCAGCCCGGCACCTTGATGTTCAGGACCAGGCGCTGGATTTGATGGCCGAGGAGCTGCGGTTAGGGCAGAACGCGCTGAGCGAGATCACTGGGGAGTTCACGTCGGATGATTTGCTGGGTGTTATATTTTCCCGGTTTTGCATTGGTAAATAGCTGGAATACACTGCAACGGTCGTCGAAACCCAAAGAATGCTCTATGTCCCTATTGAACTGGTTCTCGAAAAAACCCCCGGCCCGGCACTCCGTACCGGCACAGAGTTCGGGTCTGGGTCATATCGATGCCACGGTTCCGTTCAATCCTTCAGGCAAAGGCCGCGCACGCTCACCCAGTACACCACCAGGGAGTGCTGCTAACCGCAAGAGCGAACGGCTGGAGCGCCGCGAATTGCTATACGCGGTAGTACGTGAGGCCATGATCAAGGCTGGTGTACTTTCGTCAAGCTACAAATTCAAGGTTCTGTCTCTGGACTCTCGTGGGCGGCAGTACCTGATCATGATGGACTTGGCCCGCCAATATGTAGGCGAGACTGCCAGGCTCGCTGAGATGGAGGGGTTGATTGCGCAGCACGCAAAGAGTCGGCACGACATCTTGGTGACTGCTGTGTATTGGCGTGTTAATGAGCACGTCACAGCGGGGCTGACCCGTCCGGCCAGCGTTGTGGCCACTCCAGCGCCAATACCCGTGAGCTCTCGCGGGCTTGCTGCGCCAGTAGCGGCTCCCAAACCTGGTTACGAACCACTGCAAGCTGATGAAGTTGCGGCATTCAAGCTGGCTCTTGCCTCAGTCGCTGAATCCAGGCCTCTGTCGGCACCCGGTGAAATTGTGCACTCGGGGCGCCGCAATCCTGCGCCAATGCCCAGTTTTGAAGACACCGAGTTGGATGATCGGCCATCTCCCTTGAGTGGTACCCAGTACGGCGAATTGAACTAAATCGTCACGCGCAGTTCGATTTGGGGGCGATAGTGGTTAGTGTCCGCTGAAATCCATCAGAGTGAACAAGGGTAGCCCTGACTCGCGAAGTTTCTGTGAGCCACCCAGTTCGGGCAAGTCCACGATGGCCGCACCTTCCATGACGACGGCCCCCAGGCGTTCCAACAATTTGCGCCCGGCCATCATCGTACCGCCGGTGGCAATCAGGTCGTCGATCAGGAGTACGCGGTCACCAGCTTTGACAGCATCCGTATGCAATTCCACCGTGGCACTGCCGTATTCAAGTTCGTAGGTTTCTTCAACCGTGGTGAAGGGGAGTTTGCCTTTTTTGCGAATGGGCACAAACCCGACATTGAGTTCGTAGGCTACAACAGCTCCCAGAATGAAGCCGCGGGCGTCCAGCCCAGCGACGATGTCGGGTCGCATACCGGGGTCCATGTAGCGGTGCACAAAGGCGTCGATCAGGACGCGGAATACCTTGGCGTTTTGCAGCAATGGCGTGATGTCGCGGAATTGCACACCGGGAGTTGGCCAATCCGGCACGGTCCGAATGTTGTCGCGGAGGTACTGGTTGATGCTGATGTGTTGCATGGTCATGTCGATTTGGGTGAGGAAGCATTGCGGGACAGGCACCATTGTGCCCCGCTAGGCGCTGGGGTCTATAAAATGCCCGCATGAACGACCATGCAATGCAGCACCCAGCTTCTTTGGCTCAGCGCGCCATTGCGTTGGCCCATGAGACTTTTGATATAGAGGCTGCTGCCGTGTTGGGACTCAAGAGCCGGGTGGGGGCGTCCTTTGCCAAGGCGGTTGAGATGGTTTTGGCAACGCAGGGTCGGGTTGTGGTGATGGGTATGGGCAAAAGCGGCCATATCGGTCGCAAGATTGCAGCAACCTTGGCGTCTACCGGTACGCCTGCCATGTTTGTGCATCCCGCAGAAGCCAGTCACGGCGACCTGGGGATGATTACTGCAACTGATATTGTTCTTGCTATTTCTAACAGCGGTGAGTCTCAGGAAATGGCCGCTATTCTGCCGATGCTTAAGCGATTGGGCGCCCCAGTGGTAGCGATGACCGGAAATCCCCATTCCACCATGGCTGTGTATGCCGATGTGTGGCTTGACACTGCGGTCGACAAGGAAGCATGCCCTTTGAATCTGGCCCCTACTGCCAGCACGACAGCACAGTTGGCATTGGGTGATGCGCTTGCCGTAGCCTTGCTGGATGCCAGGGGGTTCAGGGCGGAGGACTTCGCGCGTTCTCACCCGGGTGGCGCGTTGGGGCGCAAGCTGCTGACCCATGTCAGTGATGTGATGCGTGTGGGCGCTGCTGTGCCGCAGGTGTTGCCAACTGCCCGTTTTAGTGACCTGATGCGTGAGATGAGCGCCAAGGGGTTGGGTGCAACTGCTGTGGTGGACAGCAGTGCGAAAGTTTTGGGTATTTTTACCGACGGTGATTTGCGGCGACTGGTGGAGTTGGGGACGGACTTGCGCGAGAAGACAGCGCAGGACGTCATGCACCGAGGGCCTTTTACGGTGGATGCCCATGCTTTGGCGGTGGATGCGGCTGAACTGATGGAGCGCAACCGTATTACCAGTGTGCTGGTAGTGGAGTCCGGTGGACGCCTTTGCGGTGCACTGAATAGTAACGACCTGATGCGCGCGAAGGTGATTTGATGAAGCCAGCAATCCATTTTGATCCCGTCCTGTTGCTCAAGGCGCAGGGGATCAGGGTCGCTTTTTTTGATGTTGATGGCGTGCTAACGGATGGTGGACTGCTGTTTTCTGAATTGGGCGAAACCCTCAAGCGCTTCAATACACTGGACGGACATGGTCTGAAGTTGTTGCAGCTTTCGGGGATTACGCCGGTAGTCATCACCGGGCGCGACTCCGAGCCGCTGCGCGTGCGTTTGCAGGCACTGGGCATTGTCCATACCCACTTCGGTACAGAAGACAAACTACCAGCGGCGGCACAATCGTTGGCGACTCTTGGGTTGGAGTGGAGCAAAGCGGCGGCCATGGGTGACGACTGGCCTGATCTGCCGGTGATGCGCCGTTGTGCCTTCTCCTGTGCGCCGGTCAACGCCCATGTTGAAGTTCTGGCTATGGCTGACTATGTCACCACTTCGCGGGGCGGCGATGGTGCTGTGCGGGAGTTTTGTGACGTTCTGCTGGTAGCCAGTGGCCGCTATGTGGATTTGCTTGAAAAGTACGCGCCGTGATGGGCATTTTTCGGGAAGCTTGGGAGCGGTTTCTTCTGTATTTTCCCTTGATTTCCATGGGGTTTTTGGCATTGGGAACTTACTGGTTAGTTCGAAGTACTCCACCCGGGAGCGGTCCTGTGCTGCAGCGCGTGGCTGTCCATGAACCCGATTACTTCATGAATGAGTTTTCAGTCAAGACGTTTGATGCGACGGGCCGGGTACGGACCGAAATACAAGGGGCCAGGGCCAGGCATTACCCCGATACGCTTTGGCTTGAAATTGATCAGGTGCGGGTGCGATCGTTCGATTCCCAGGGCCGGATTACGACGGCGACGGCGGAGCACGGCTTGACTAACGAGGACTCTTCTGAGGTACAACTGACCGGCCATGCCGTCGTCGTACGCGAGGCCGATGCCGGTCAGGGTGGCACGGTGTCCCCCAGGATGGAGTACCGGGGCGAGTTTTTGCATGCCTTCATGAACACCGAGCGGGTTCAATCCCATAAGCCTGTGGAGTTGTTGCGTGGTAAGGACAGGTTTACAGCAGACAGCATGGACTTTGACAACGTGGAGCAGGTCCTGCATTTGAAAGGGCGCGTTCGGGGTACGCTGATGCCAGTTGTAAATTGACTTTATTGGAGGACTGCTGTGTCTCAATTGATCTTTATTACTGGCGCCTCCAGCGGAATTGGTCAGGCGCTGGCATGGCGCTACTACCAAGCCGGCTTTAGTCTCGCACTGGTTGCCCGACGTACCGATGAAATACAGAGTTGGGCGGATGGTCGCTCACTCGATGCTTCGCGCTACCGAATCTATAGTGCCGACGTGGCTGTGATTGACAGTATCCTGTCGGCAGCAAAGCAATGTCTGCAAGACCAGGGCGTGCCCGACATCGTCATTGCAAACGCCGGCGTCAGCATTGGTATCGATACGGCGGTGCGCGATGATCTGGACGTGCTGGCTCGCACATTTGCTATTAACAACGTGGGCCTGGCTGCCACTTTTCACGCGTTCGTTGAGCCCATGTCGCGCCGAGGCTCCGGTGCGCTGGTGGGTGTCGGCAGTGTGGCTGGTATTCGTGGTTTGCCCGGGCATGGGGCCTATTGCGCCAGTAAGGCCGGCGTGATCAGCTATTGCGAAAGTCTTCGCGGTGAATTGCGCCACGCTGGTGTCAAGGTGGTCACGATTTGCCCGGGTTACATCGACACACCACTGACGCAAAAGAACCGTTATGCCATGCCGTTTTTGATGCAGACGGACGTTTTTGCTGACAAAGCCTATGCTGCCATCGACGCCGGGGCGACTTACCGTGTTATTCCGTGGCAAATGGGTTGGGTGGCCAAGGGTTTGCGCTTGTTGCCCAACGCTCTGTTGGACAAGGTACTTTCCGGGCGACCGCGCAAAC
>JBAWYQ010000113.1:0-13143 GCA_037143475.1 Burkholderiales bacterium
CAGTGAAAACCCCGGCCAGTAGCGGGCGCATCACATCTGCCGCCAGTTGCGAGGCGCGCGGCACGGCCAGTCCGTCGGCCTCGGTATGGTTGGTCAGGCCAAAGTCGTAGACCGAAGGGCTGCTGCCCTGGGGCGCCAGCATCTGCACCAGAAAGCAGGGCGACTGCACCGGTTCGGCAAAAAAGCAGTGCACGTTCTCGCCAAACAGCTGGTGCAGGCCCCAGGCAATGCCGCTTGGCGCGCCGCCCACACCGCAAGGGAGGTAAACGATCAACGGGTGCTGTGCGTCCACCGGCACGCCCTGGGCTTGCAACTGGGAGCGCAAATGCAAGGCCGCTGCGCTGTAGCCCATGAAGAGCGAGAGCGACTGCTCATCGTCCACAAAATGGCACAGCGGGTCAGCCTGCGCCTGGGTGCGACCGCTGGCAACTGCCCGTTCGTAGTCACCTGCGTGTTCGATCACTTCGACGCCGTGCTGGCGCAGGCGCTGTTTCTTCCAGTTTTTGGCCTCGGTAGACATGTGCACCACGGCCCTGAAACCCAGTGCCGACGCCAGCACGCCAATGGCCATCCCCAGGTTGCCAGTGGAACCCACGGCAATCTGGTGGCGGGCAAACAGGGCGCGGGCGGCGGGCTGGGCCAGTGCGCAGTAGTCGGTGATGGATTCGGCATCGGGTTGGAGCAGGCCGTTTTTTAGGGCCAGCCTTTCAGCCACCTCCAGCACCTCGTGAAAACCGCCCCGCGCCTTGACCGAACCCGCCACCGGCAGGCTGTGGTCAGCCTTGACCCACAGCCGCCCCTGATCGCCTGGCATCCCCAAGGCCTTTTGCATGGCGGGCACGGGTAACAGGGCTGATTCAATTCGCCCATCACTGGCGGCCAGTTCAGTGAAGAGCTGGGCCAGCATGGGCGCAAAACGTTCGAAACGCTCGCGGGCAGCCAGCATGCCCGCTGGCGGCAAAGACGCCCCATCTGCGTCGTTCGACAGCTCCGGCCCGCGGTGTGGGTTGAACCAGATCTGCGGTGTGGCTGACCGCAGGTTGGCCAAGATTTCAAGTGTCAAAAGTGCCTCCAGCCCCCGTTAAAAAAGCACAGTCAGCTATCGAAACAGTAGCATCATGCGGATGGTACTGAAGCCGCCCGCAACTGCTGCTGTGCCAGTTCAACCCACAGGCAGTCGCCATTATGCGGCTTCAGGTGCAGTACTGTGCTGCGGCATCAGCGTTGCTAAGGTGGACCCCTTAGCCTGTGCGGGGCAGTGGAAATCCCTCTGCTCATCGGCGCAAGACGCTGTCAGACATGTAGCAATTACTGGTACGTGTGTACCAAACCAATACGTCCACCATTGCGATTGCTAAACCACCATTCGAACTCGGAATAGCGTTTGCTAACGATGCTTGACGGTGACGCGGTGATTGGTATGCTGGCTTGCGTACTGCCGACGCCGGGGTAGCTGGCGTTGTACCAACGTTGTGCCGGGTAGCTAGCGGCGGTGCTCGCTGCGCCCTCAAAATACTCCCCAACTTGACTCATCCGGTACGCACCACCATTGTTGATCGGTATCGATGCAACCCAAATACTGCTCCCTGATGAGCCACCAGTGCCGCTGCGCAACAAGGCGGCAACATTAACCGGGTTGTAGGTGTAACTGCCAGAAAGACCTGGGTATTTAGCCAATGGGTCAAAGCCCGTTGCGGAAGTGCTGGACAGGCTGGCAAATGTGAAAGGCAGTTGCACCGGGTCGTTTGTGGTGTAGGTGGCAATGGGAGTTTTCCCGGCCTGGCCATTGACTGTCTTCCAGCCGTCGTCGTTGTACAGCGCTACGGTGTATTTGCCGTCAAAACCATAGGCGTTGAATCCGTTGTCTGCCGCAACCAGGTTTTGAAGCGTGGTCGTACTCGCAATCGATTGTGTATATCCATAACTATTGCCAGAGGCCCCTTGGCCCGCACAATCTGCCAATTCCGCATGGGGAGCAGAACTGGTTGCCGTCTTGCAGGTGCGAAATACATCCAGGTCAAATCCGGTGAGTTTCCAATTGGTGAAATTACCTAACTTGCCTGCCAAGAGTGCATCCGAACTCAAAATTCGGGGGGAAACCAGTTTGAGTGAAAACGGTTTTGCTACGCCACCAATCGTGGTGCTAGGGCCCGCACCCGTTACGACGGCATATGTGAACGTTTGAAGCGGGTCACTCACGTAAAAAGCCAACTCACGGCGAGCCGTGGACGTATTCAAACTACCGTCTGCAAGCTTGTAATTGCGGTACTTGATATTGCGGCCCGCCACAGACCAGCCCGCCAATTGGCGGTTGCCAAACCAGCGCAGGCCAGCGTCCGTCTGCGGTGTGGTGCAACTGCCACTGGAGCTGCCGGATATGAGCGTCTGTCGTACAGCAGAATCGGTGGTGCCGTCGGCATAGTTAATGTCGTATTGCAAATCAATCTCCCGACGTGCGCTGCCGTCGGTATTGGCGCTGTTGCGCACCGCCAAAATCGCAACGTTGGTGTGCTTTGATCCTACGAGGTAGGCAACATCGCTTTTCCAATTGGCAACATCCGAATCAATCGTGTTTCGATTCATGGTCGAAGTCCAGCCATTCTTTAGATAGCAGCCGTCCGACATGGACACTGCCAAAGTGCCACTCGCGGGTGCGCTAGCTGCCCACAATGTGTCGTACCTTGAGAGAAAACTCTTGACCTCCAGCAGTTCAGCACCAGTGCCTACGCCAACTCCCTGCCCGCATTCGCTCGGATAAACAAAGCAGGCAAAGCTGGTCATAGAGCCCAGTGGCATTAACTGTCCTGCTGACAACGGTCCCAACAGATAGAGCTGCTCATCATTCACAGCTAAATAGTTCCCGTTGCTATATGCACGAAATACAAATGGCGCATAAGTGTCGGTGTTGGTGGTGGGATTCCCGGTGAAAAATGCACCGTAAGTCTGCTCTGCCCAGTTGAACAAATCATCCGCGCTCGGCGTGCGGGCATGCGCCATTCCCAATGGCGCTGCAATCGCAAGTGCCAGTGCTAGCTTTTTAAAATTGTGCTGTGCTACGCGATTCATTTACCTACCCCTTTGTGGACACTAGATTCAGACACAACCCTATGCTGGGTCTGCTTTGCCATGTTACCCCGCTTATGGAGTGCACTGGGGCCATCGAAAACATGTTGATCTCTTGCAATGCATTGCGGGGTGGCTGGTCTGGATTTGCGAAGTAAATCGGGCTGTAGCCCCGTAAAATATGCGTAAACAGCTATTAAAACAGTAGCATCATGCGGATGGTACTGAAGCCGCCCGCAACTGCTGCTGTGCCAGTTCAACCCACAGGCAGTCGCCATTTTGCGGCTTCAGGTGCAGTACTGTGCTGCGGCTGTGGCCGTTGACGTGGCGTGTGACCACGTCCATGACCCAGCCGTGGGTGACGACCAGAATCCGCTCACCGGCATGGCGCGTGCCAATGTCGTCAAACGCTGTCAGCACACGGTCCACAAACTCGTCCAGGGTCTCACCCCCCACAAACTCCGCCGCCGGGTTGCGCCGCAGTATTTGCTCCAGCATGGCCGGGTCTAGCTCGGCCAACTCGCTTTTGGGAATGCCTTGTATGGCGCCAAAGTGCTTTTCCTTCAGGCCGTCGTGACAGGTGGGTGGTCGCATCTGCAGTGCGGCGGCAACGATTTCCGCAGTCTCGCGTGCCCGCGCCAGCGGGCTGGACCAGATAGCGTCAAAGTTGGCGTTTGCCAGATTGGCCGCCAGCGCATGCGCCTGCTTTCTGCCGAGGTCATTGATGGGCACGTCAAACCAGCCTTGCAGGATGCCGCTCTTGTTCCAGTCGGTCTCACCGTGGCGGGCGATGCAGATGTGGGCAGGGTTCATATCTTTGGCGAACCGCAGTCATTGTTTGGCACCCAACGCCAAAGCCTCTTTGCGCGACTCTGCCATTGCCACTTCATTGGGTTCGGCCTGCGTGTTCCAGCCACCCAGGTGCCGCTCGGTGATGTTGCACAACGCAGTAATCCACTCCGGGTCGTCGTTCAGGCAGGGGATATAGTGAAAAGCCTTGCCACCGGCCAGCAGGAAGGCGGCGCGGCCTTCCATGTCGATTTCTTCCAGCGTTTCCAGGCAGTCGCTTGTGAATCCGGGACACACCACGTCCACACGCTTGACACCGGATTTGGCCATGGCAATCAGCGTGGGCTCGGTGTAGGGTTGTAGCCACTTGGCACGTCCCAGGCGCGACTGGAAAGTGACTTTGTACTCGGTCTTGTCAATGCCCAGCCGCTCTGCCAGCAGGCGCGCGGTCTTGAAACACTCGCAGTGGTAGGGGTCGCCCAGCTCCAGCGTTTGCGCAGGAACGCCGTGAAAACTCATGACCAGTTGGTTGGGACGGTCATGGTTCTTCCAGTAACGCTGGATGCTGGCTGCCAGGGCCGAGATGTAATCCCTGTCGTCGTGGTAGTGGTTGATGAAGCGCAGCTCCGGCAGGCTGCGGGTGCGCTGGGCCCAAGCGTAAACGGCGTCAAACACGCTGGCCGTGGTGGTGGCACTGTATTGCGGGTAGGCAGGCACCACCAATACGCGGGTGACCCCGTCGGCCTTCATGGCGTCGAGCTGTGAGGCGATGGACGTGCTGCCGTAGCGCATGGCCCAGCGCACCTTGACGCCGTGGTTGCGTTGGCCCAGCCAGCCCTGCAGCAACTTGGACTGCTTCTCGGTCCATACCTTCAGGGGCGAGCCTTCAGGTGTCCACACGCTGGCGTATTTTGCGGCCGACTTGGCAGGGCGAAACCGTAGGATGATGCCGTGCAGGATGAGCCACCACAGCAGGCGGGGAATCTCCACCACCCGGTGATCACTCAAAAATTCGGCCAGGTAACGGCGTACCGCTGTGGGTGTGGGGGCGTCCGGGGTGCCCAGGTTGCAAAGGAGCACGGCCGTGCGCTGGGCTTGGCCGTGGGTGTAGGGGGGTTCTTGTTCAAAAGGCATGGAAGGCATTTTCAGCGACGTGCGGTGTGGATCAGGGTCGCAAGGTCAATGTGGATTGGGTGTGGGCCTTGACGTCGGCGGCACTCAGGAACTGCCGCATGTACAGGCCCTCGGAGAACAGCGCGGCCTGGTCGTCGTAGTGTTTGTCAAATAGCACGCCGCTTTGGCCCAAGGGGTTGATGCCAACCGACTTGTCCGGCTGTGCAAAGTCGACCACACGCCGGGTAGACGGACCGGACTTGACCGGCCAGGGACCTGGACCCATGTTGATGTTGAGGTTGTTGGGGGTCTCGCGGCCACCGGCGACGTTGAACGGACCAACGTTGAAAATTTTGTCCAATGGCTTTTGCATGCCAAGAGGGTGCACATGGGTCAGGGTATGGGCGTTGCCCCAGCGCCATTTCAGTAAGTCTTTGCCGTATATCGATTCCATGTGCCGCAGTGTTTTCACCCAGGCAATTCGAACGGTCTCGTAACGGTTTTCCACTTTTTTGGTGTTGACGTCGTCCCACCACGGCGAATTGGCGTCTGCCGCCAAAAGTGGCAGTGCGCTGTCGATCGCAAACGTCTTGAGCAGGTTCTTGAACTGCACCTCGCCCATCTCGTCGGCCATGGCGGCGTGCGCCAGCTCATACATTAATTGTGTGAACAACAGGGCGGCCATACTGTCGCGGCTGTAGTCACCGTCCCACAATTCGAGCGGCTCCAGAAAGGCTTTCTCATAGGGGTCGGTGGTGACACTTTTGAGAATGGGCATCAGGTCTCTGAGAATGCGCGGACCGTAGCCATTGCCACTGTCGAGTTGCAGGTTCTGTGCAGCAGCGGTGTCCCACTTGCGGTCGGGGTCACGCAAGGCCGCGTCCAGGCGCTGGACGCGGTCCGGCAGGTTGTAGTAGCCGGGCACCGGCACGCCACTGGCGGGCTGGGGTTGGTGGTTGGCCGAGACAATGTAGCCGCGCGCCGGGTTCTCTTCTTGCGGGTTGAAGTTGAAGCTGTAGAAGCCACTCTTCTCGGCCTCACCGGTGCTGCCGTCCAGAATGAAGGTGGGGTTCACGCCGGGCGGGCGTATGGGCAGCTTGGCGGCTGCCCACCAGCCAATGTCGCCGGCAGCGTTGGCCCACATCACGTTGAGGCCGGGCGAATGAATTTTTTCAGACGCGGCGCGGGCCTTCTCGCGGGTATCCGCTCGGTTGAGGTCGTAAAAGGCTTCCAGGATCGGATTTTCGGTTTCCAGAAACGCCCACCACATGGCAATGGGTGTGTCGCCAAAACTGTCTTTGAATACGTCAGTGATGATGGGGCCGTGGGGTGAGCGGCGTAGTTTGATTGGCACATCCGAAGCACCTTTGACCTTGATGGTCTCGATGCGCGCTTGCAGGTCTACCCAGGCACCACGGACCCAAATCTGGTTGGGGTTGGCGGGGTTGGTCTTTTCGGCTACCAGGTCCATGTCGTCGTTTTCAAACATGGTCAGGCTCCAGCCAAAGCGCGTGTTATGGCCCAGCATGGCCACGGGGATGAGCGACTGAAAGTGACCATACATCTCATAGCCGGGCGCGCTGAGGTGGGCTTCATACCAGACAGCAGGGGCTGAATAGGCGATGTGCGGGTCACCCGCAAGGATGGGCTTGCCGCTGACTGTGCGCTTGCCGGAGATGACCCAGGCATTGCTACCCTCGAAGGCAGGTACGCCCGCTGCTTCCAACGCACTTTGGCTCAGCGTGGCAAGTTGGTCCAATCCCTTCCAGTCTCTGGGGGTCAGTGCCAGGGTAGGGTGTTTGGTGGTGCTGGCGGAAGCAGTTTGGTTAACCACGCCCTCGGGGTGCCACTCCAGATCGAAAATGCGCAAGTAGTCGGGGCCCAGCTTGTCGCGGATGTGGGTCATGGGAGCGTCGGTACGCAAACCGGCGGCAAAGCTGTAGGCCAGGTAGCCGGCAACGGCATAGGTGTCTTGCGGCGTAAAGGGCCGTTTGGGGATTTTGAGAACATCAAACTCCAGTGGCGATGGGTGGCTGTTCTGGTACTGGTTGATGCCATCCAGGTACGACAGCAGCGCCATGTCGGTCGGTTTGCTGGGGTCTGTCTTGGCGGCCATTTCATCGGCACGCGCGCGAATGCCCAGAGTACGAAACAGCTTGTCGGTCTCCAGCAGCTTGGGGCCCAGAATATCGGCCAGTTCCCCGCGGGCCAGGCGGCGCACCATTTCCATCTGGAACAGGCGGTCTTGCGCGTGCACATAGCCCAGCGCACGGTACAGGTCCATTTCGCTTTCAGCCTTGATGTGCGGCACACCGCGCTCGTCATAGGCCACACTGACCGGCGCTTTCAATTGTTTGAGTTGTATGCTGCCTTCACGTACCGGGAGTTTGGTGCGTATGTGCCAGGTGGCATAGCCACCCACGGCGATGAGTGCCGTGGTAATGGTGGCTGCGACGATTTTCACTGCAATGTGCATGGGCTGCTGCTCCTTTGGAGCACCCATCATACGCATCTGGCAAGTGTCAAGCGCGCGTGCGTTTTGGCGCTCTGCCCTGCGCCGCCAGACGGCAGGCACGCCGGTAGGCCAGTAGGGTGGTTTCTGCCTGGCCGAGTACGCTGTCTGCGGGGTAGGGGTTCTTTGCTGCATCGCAGGGCAAGCCGCTGGCCTGCCCGGTCAGCAGCGCCAGTCCGTCGCCGGCGTGACTGGCGGTATAGATGTGGAACAGTCCCTGGTCGACGGCGTCCAGCACGGAGCCGTCCAGCATCAGGTGGCGGCGGTTGCGCTCAGGGATCAGAACGCCCTGGTGGCCGTCCAGCCCCTGGGCCTCGCACACGCGAAACCAGCCCTCGATCTTCTCGTTGATGCCACCCACCGGTAACACATCACCATGCTGGTTGAGTGCGCCGGTCACGGCAATGCCTTGCTGCAGGGCCTGGCCCGACAGCGCCGACAGCACGGCAAACAGCTCGGCGCAGGAGGCCGAGTCGCCCTCCACACCCTGGTATTCCTGCTCGAACACGATGGAGGCACTGAGCGCCAGCGGTGCGATGTGGGCGAATAGCGACGTCAGGTAGCTTTGCAGGATGAGCACGCCCTTGTCGTGGATTGGCCCGGACATGGCCACTTCGCGCTCGATGTTGAGCACACCGCCGTGGCCGGCGTGGGTGTGGGCGGATACGCGCACCGGCAGGCCAAAACGCCAGTCGCCCAGATCAATTTGCGTCAGGCCATTGAGCTGACCGACGCGCACGCCCTGCACCGAGATCAACTGGTCTCCCTCGGCAATGGCCTCGCGCAGGCGCTGCTCCGGGTAGTCATGGCGCAGGCGACGCGCGGCCAGTGCCTGTTCCACATCGACGGCATCCACCAGCATGCCGGCAATGCCTTGAGTAGCCGCGCGGCCGCGGCGCATGGCAGCGCTCTCGACTACCAGGGTTTCAGTGCGGTCAAAAATGGCGCTCTGACGGGTCTGATCGTCCACCTGACGGTGCGTTTCCTCCAGCAGGCGGGCCACTGCCGCGCCGGAAAAGTGGGGCAGGCCGAGTTTGCGGCAGGTGTGGGCTACAAACACGCTAGTTCCGGAGCGGGTGTCGTCGCTGGCTTGAAAACTCTCGGCAAAGTCCACTTTGGCGCGAAAACGACGGGCGAACTCGGGGTCGCCTTCCTGCAAGGCGTAGTACTGTTCTACCGAGCCAATCAGCACAATCTTGACCTCGGCGTCCACTGCTTCTGGCTCCAGCGACATGGCTGCCATGGGCATCATGCCGGTGCCGGGCTCCTCGATTTGCACCCGCCCGCTGCGCAGGTAGCGCCGCAGTTTTTCCCAGACCAGTTCATCGGCCAGCAAGTCGCGCAAATGCAGCATCAAAAAACCGCCGTGGGCCTTGAGCAGACTGCCCGCGCGGATGCGGGAGAAGTCGGTCATCAGCACGTCTTCTTCGGCCTGGTATTCGATACTGCCAAACAGGGCGCGAAACACCGGGTTTTGCTCGACGATGACCGGCGCGCCGGTGCGCCCGGCGTTGTCGACCACCACGTTCACGGCGTAGCAGGCCAGCAACTGCACCAGGGCTTCACGCCGCACCATTTCGCTCTCTTCATCATCGACCGAGGTGAACAGCTCCAGGTGCTCCAGTACATCGTGCAACACCTGATCCAGGTAGGCGCCGAGTTTGACCGAGTCTTTGATCTGCTTCTTCAAGCTGACCCGGATGTCCTGCAGTTCATGGTCCAGTAGGGGCTTGACGTTCTGGCGACGCAGGGCGGCCAGTGCTTCGTTCATCACACGCTCCAATGGACGGGTTTTTTCCAGAAAACGCGCAATCTCGTTGCGCAGTTCCTGTTCGGACTTGTCGATTTCGGTGCGTCGCTCCTTGGGCAGTGCACGGGCCTCGCCTTCGGTCAGGGCGTGTCCGGCCTCACCAATCAGTGTAAAAACCAGGTGCCCGGATTCGCGGAACAAGGTGAAATGCCGCGCCTCGGCAAAGGCGTCTAGTTCGCCGTAGGCCTTGGACTCCTCGACCTTGTAGGCGTTGCGGATGCGCTCGCCTTCGGCCTTGAAGTCTTCGCTGGCGAGACGCAGCGGAATCTCGGCTTGCAGTGTGCGCGCCAATGCCAGCATCAACTGCCGCAGTTGCCGCCCCTGGCCGGGTGGCATACGCAGGGCCCGGGGGTGTTCCGGGGCGTCAAAGTTGTGCAAGTAGCACAGGTCGGGTGGCACGGGTCGCGTGGCGGCCACCGCCTGCATGCTTTGCAGTAGCAGGGATGAGCGCCCACTGCCCACCTCGCCCAGCACAAACAGGTTGTAGTCGGGCTGCTCTAGCCCCAGGCCAAAGCGGGCGGCCTGCTCGGCGCGGTCCTGACCCACCCAGGGCAGGCTCTGGTGCACCAGTTCGGATGTGTCGGCAAAGCCCAGTGCATCGGCTGAGAGGCTCAGACGCAGGTCGGCTCGGGTGAGGCTTTGGATAGTCATGCAGGGCCCGTAGGTGGGGTATCAATGTGGGTCGTGCGAAGAATGCAGGCGCATGCGCAATCCCAGGTCGGTGCGGGAATCCGCGTTGGCCAGCGCTACTTCGGGGGTTATGCGCCCACGCTGCACCAAGTCAAGCAGAGATTGGTCAAAGCTGTGCGTGCCCATAACGCTGGTCTTCTCCAGCGACTGGCGCAATTCGTCCACCGCACCGCGCTGGATCAAATCCGACACATGGGCCGATTGCAACAGCACCTCGGTGGCCAGCGCACGCCCCCCTTCGCGTCCTGGCAACAGGCGTTGCGCCACCATGGCGTGCAGGTTCAGCGAAAGGTCCATCCGCAGTTGTGCGTGAGCCGATTCGGGGAAGAAATTGAGGATGCGCTTGATGGCTTGGCTGGCGTTGCTGGCATGCAGAGTAGAGACGCACAGGTGGCCAGTCTCTGCGTAGGCAATGGCGTGTTGCATGGTTTCCTGATCGCGGATTTCGCCGATCATGATCATGTCGGGGGCCTGGCGCATGGCATTGCGTAATGCGTTGGAGAAACTGTGCGTGTCCACGCCCACCTCGCGCTGGTCCACTGTGGAAGCACCGTGGCGAAACAAGTACTCAATGGGGTCTTCCACCGTCAGAATGTGGCCACTTTGGTGGATGGCGCGATAGTCCACCATAGAAGCCAATGTGGTTGTCTTGCCTGAACCTGCTGCACCAATGATGAGCACCAGCCCACGAGGTAGCAAGGCGAGTTCCCGGACGGCGCTCGGCAGACCCAATTCCTCGAAATCTGGAATTTGGCTGCGTACCAGGCGGGCCACCATGCTGGTTTCGCGGCGTTGCTGATACACATTGATGCGAAAACGCCCAATGCCGTGCGGCGAATAGGCCATGTTGCATTCCAACGTGCGCTCAAAGTCCGCTATGGCCTGAGGTTCCATTGCGGAATACGCCAAACTCTGCACCTGACCGACTTGCAAAGGGGGCATGGGCAGGGGTTGGACTTTGCCGTCCACTTTGACTTGGGGAGGCGCGCCCGTGGTGAGAAAAAGATCAGACGCGTTGCACTCCACCATCCTGCGCAGCAGGGCATTCAAATCGTAGCTTTCCATAGCAACACCTCCAAATGGGTTTTGCAGTCACCCCTTGTGGCATGGTAGGCGCGCCAGGTCGGCTTGACTACCGTCGGTTGCGTAAAGCTTGATTTAGGGCAAACGCCCCGCCGCCCAGCCACTGCGCACGGCGCCCTCCAGTGTTGCGGGGTAGGGGCCATCCACGTAGTCACCCACGGCCAGCAGACCCGGTGCAATGGCCTGCGCCGGGCGATGCAGGCCGGGCGTGCAGGCAAAGGTGGCGTGCTTTTCGACCACTGTTATCACGGGATGCAGATCGCCCAAGCCCAGCGCTGCAAGCTGCACCGCTGCTTGCGCCAATACGGCTGTCTGTATCTCCTGGCGTGTTCCTGTACTGGCACTGACCACAAAGGCCAGCAAGCCCTCGGGGCCACCCAACTGGCCCCGGTCAAACACAAATTGCGCGGGCGCATCATCTCTGGCGTGCAGCGCCAGCATCGGGTGGGGCAGGCGGGCCTGCGGCGCCCAAGCGTAGACGGTGGCGATGGCTTCGAAGTGGAGTGCTGCTGCCTGGGCAGACCATGCGTTCAATTGAGATGCTATTGAATCAGGAGCTGCCTGCGCATATTCCACGAGGGCTAGAGCCGCATTTGATGCAGAGCTGGCCCAGACGATGCGGTCAAATGCCTGGCCATCGAGCAGCCAATGGGGCGCCTGCCATTGCAATTGCCTGACGCGATGGCCCCTGTGCACCTGACCACCATGCTGTGCAATCCAAAGCGCCGCAGCATTCGGAAAGAGAGCGCTCAAATCGATGCGTGGCAGCAGCAGGTGCGAGCCACCGCGAATGCCAAATAGTGCATCTCTCAGAACCCGTAGAAACACCTGGGCGCTGGCCTGTGTGGCGGCGGTGTTGAGCGCCGATACGCACAACGGCTCTATCAACTCGTGCAGTACACGCGGTGCCATGTGGGCGCACAGCTGTGCTACTGACAGGTCAGGCGCACATTGAAAGCCCGCCCATTGCCAGCCCAGCGACGCCCGTATCAGCGACAGTCGCTCGTTCCACGACCAGCCGTGTGCGGTAGCAATGGCGGCAATAGCATCGAGCGGTGCGGGCCAACTGGCTGCGTAGGCGGGGGTCTGCAGGCCGGTGCCATCGGGAAAGGGCAGCGCCAGAGGACGGCGCAGGAGGGCAGTGCCCGGGTCCAGCTCCACCAGGCGCATGACGCGCAGCGCTTCGGTGTACGCGCCAATCAGGATATGCTGGCCGTTGTCGATGGTGATGGGCGAGCCGTCGGGCAGTGTTACCTGTAGCGCCCGCGCACGGCCGCCCAGGGTGCGTGATGCTTCGAATACCGCGACTTCGTGCCCGGCCTCACAGGCCGCCACAGCGGCCGCCATGCCGGCCCAACCGCCACCAACGATCCCGATTTTCACATCTTGCCTAAGGCTTGCACCTTCCACGCCAGCCACATCTTGCGCAGCGGCGTGAGGTGGATGCGCTGGTGCAGCACCTGAAACTGGTCGGACTCAATCTCGCGCAGCAGGGCGCGGTAGATGCTGGCCATCATCAGGCCGGGCTTTTGCGCACGGCGGTCTTCTGCAGGCAGCATGGCCAGCGCCTCGTCGTATAGCGTGTGGGCGCGCTTGGCTTGGAACAGCATCAGAGCGGTGAAGCGGTCTGAATACGTGCGCTTCAGGATCTCGTGCGCCTTCACATCAAACTGCTGCAGTTCGTCGACGGGCAGGTAGATGCGGCCGCGCAAGGCGTCTTCGCCCACGTCGCGGATGATGTTGGTGAGTTGCAGTGCCTGGCCCAGCTTATGGGCATAGTCCGTGGTCTGCGGTTGCGTCTGGCCAAAAATGCGGGCCGCCACTTCACCCACCACACCGGCGACCAAGTGGCAGTAACGCTGCAGGTTGGGGTAGTCCAGGTAGCGGGTCTGCGTCAGATCCATCTGACAGCCTTCGATGACGGCTTGCAAATGGCGCTGCTCAATACCGAAATCTTTCGTCAAAGGCATCAAGGCCAGCATCACCGGGTGGCTGGGTTGGCCCGCATAGGCGTCAGCCACTTCAGACTGCCACCAGGCCAGCTTGGTGTGGGCCACGCTGGCGTCCACCATGTCGTCCACCA
>JBAWYQ010000114.1:0-12992 GCA_037143475.1 Burkholderiales bacterium
GCGAGCAACAGGCGGATAATCCCTTAGTCGCAGAATATATTTTGCTAACGGGCGATTGCCAAACCTGCCAATCGCCTTCTATTTGACAATATGGGATAGCGCTATCCAAAACAGTGATGTGAAACGATGAATTCGATTGTGATCATGGGTGTAGCCGGTTGCGGCAAATCCAGCCTGGGCGCCGTCGTGGCACAGGCAACTGGGTTACCGCTAGTGGAAGGTGACGACCACCATAGTGCCTCCAACCGCGACAAGATGCGCGGTGGCGTGCCGCTGACGGATGCCGATCGCGACGGGTGGCTTGCCACCTTATGCGACCAGTTGCGCGCCCACACCCTTGGCGTGGTGATGACCTGCTCGGCGCTCAAGCGCGCCTACCGCACACGTTTGCGCCACGCTGCCCCCCACATTCGGTTTGTGTTCATGGACATTTCCCGCGAACAGGCACAGCTGCGCGTCGCTGCTCGGGCACATGCCCACATCTTCCCAACCACTCTGGTCGACAGCCAGTTCGCGACGCTGGAATCGCCCGTGGGTGAGCCCGGCGTTCTGCGAGTGGACGCCCTGGCGCCATTGCCACAACTGCAGGCGGAAGTCGCTGCCTGGTTGACCCACAAGGAACCCGCATGACCCACGCATCACCCACCCTGGCGCCTGTTGGGCGCTTCCAGCACATCACCAACACATTGATGGCCGCCTGCCTGGGCGTGATGGCCGTGTCCGTCTTTGTCAACGTGGTGCTGCGTTACGGCTTTGGCAGTGGCGTGGCGGCCAGTGAGGAACTGTCGCGGCTGCTCTTCGTCTGGATGGTCTTTATCGGCGCCACCGCAGCCTACCCGGCGGGCGAACACATGGCCTTTACCAGCCTCGTGGGCCTGCTTAAAGACAAGCCGCTCCCCATGAAGATCATGACAAGCATGATCCGCGCAGCCGTCATCCTGGGCTGCGCCCTGGTGGGCTGGGGCGCGTGGCAACAGGTAGTGGTGGGTCTGGATAGCAAGTCTGTTGTGCTGGGTTACCCCACGGCCTTGCTGCCTTTGCCCGCCCTGCTCTGCACCGTGGCGATTGGCGTGATGGCGCTAATTGAACTAATTCAACAAACGCCGCTGGACCTGGGTCACGGCGCCGAGGTGGAATAACCCGATATGTCTAACGAAGGTCTTGCATTTATCGTCTTCTCTGCCGGCATGCTGGTGCTGATGGGCATTGGCATGAACATGGCGCTGGCGCTGGTGCTCACCGGTGCCGGCATGGCCTGGGTGCTGGGGTTTTGGGACACGCAGCTGCTGGCACAAAACCTGGTGGCCGGGGTGGACAGCTTTCCGTTACTGGCAGTGCCCTTCTTCATTCTGGCCGGTGAGCTGATGAACAGCGGCGGCATCAGCCGGCGCATCATCACCATGGCGCAGGCCTGGGTGGGCCATATTCGCGGCGGCCTGGGTTATGTGGCCATTGGCGCTGCGGTGCTGATGGCCAGCATGAGCGGCTCTGCGCTGGCCGATACGGCCGCGCTGGCCACGATTTTGATGCCCATGATGCGCCTGCAGGGCTACCCCATGCACACGTCAGCCGGCCTGATCGCGTCGGGCGGCATCATTGCGCCCATCATTCCGCCGTCCATGCCGTTTGTGATTTATGGCGTGACCACCAACACCTCCATCTCGGCGCTGTTCGTCTCGGGCATCGTGCCGGGCCTGATCATGGGGGTGGGACTGATCGTGGCGTGGCGTTGGGTGCTGCGCGACCTGGACCTGCCCCGAGGCACACCCCTGCCTCTGAAAGAGCGCCTGCGCGCCACGCTCAAAGCCTTCTGGGCCATGCTGATGCCCCTCATCATCATTGGCGGCATGAAGACGGGCGTATTCACCCCCACTGAGGCCGCCGTGGTAGCCGCGTTCTATGCGCTGGTGGTGGCACTGTTTGTGCACCGTGAAATGAAATTTTTCGAGGTCTATGGCGTGCTGGTGCGAGCCGCCAAAACAACCGCCATCGTGATGTTTCTGTGTGCCGGTGCGCAAGTGGCCAGCTACATGATTACGCTGGCCGACCTGCCCAATGTGCTGACCGGCTGGCTGGGCCCGCTGGTGGAGAGCCCCAAGCTGCTGATGCTGGTGATGATGATTGTGCTGGTCGTCATCGGCACCGCGCTGGACCTGACGCCCACCATCCTGATCTTTGCGCCGGTGATGTTGCCCATTGCGGTCAAGGCCGGAATTGACCCGGTCTACTTCGGCCTGATGTTTGTATTAAACGGCGCCATTGGCCTGATCACGCCGCCGGTGGGCACCGTGCTCAATGTGGTGGCCGGTGTGGGGCGGCTCTCGCTGCACAGCGTCATCAAGGGTGTGAACCCGTTCCTGATCACCTACATCGTCATTTTGTTCTTGTTCGTTCTGTTCCCACAAATCGTGACTGCGCCAGTGGCGTGGATGCGATAAATTCTTTAACTCAGGAGACCCCCATGACCTTTCTTCGTCGCACCCTCATCGCGGCCACCACCGCGGCCCTGCTCGGCGCATCCATCACCGCGCTGGCACAAGACATCAAGCCACGCCTGATCCGCTTTGGCTATGGCCTCAACGAGCAAAGCAACCAGGGCCGCGCTGCCAAGGTGTTTGCTGAATCCGTAGAAAAGGCCTCGGGTGGCAAAATGAAGGTGCGAGCCATTGGCGCCGCAGCCCTTGGCCCCGATACGCAAATGCAACAGGCCCTGATTGGTGGCGCGCAGGAGATGATGGTCGGGTCGACTGCCACGCTGGTCGGCATCACCAAAGAAATGGCGCTGTGGGATACCCATTCCTGATCAGCAATGCCAAAGAAGCCGACATTCTGCTCGACGGTCCGATTGGTGACAAGATCCGCGCCAAGTTGCAGGAAAAAGGCCTTGTCGGTCTGGTCTATTGGGAAAATGGTTTTCGCAACCTGACCAACAGTAAGCGTGCGATCAACACCATGGAAGACCTGCAGGGCGTCAAGCTGCGCGTGATGCAGAACAACGTGTTCCTGAGCAGCTTCCAGACACTGGGTGCCAACGCCATCCCCATGGCATTTTCAGAACTGTTCAGCGCATTAGAGACCAAGACGGTGGACGGCCAGGAAAACCCGTTCAACACCATTCTGTCGAGCAAGTTCTACGAAGTACAAAAGTACATGACGGTGACCAACCACGTCTACAGCCCCTGGATCGTCACGGTCAGCAAGAAGTGGTGGGACCAGCTCTCCAAGGATGAGCAAAAGGTGCTGATGGATGCCGCCCGGGCCAGCCGTGACTTTGAACGCAAGGACACGCGCGACGAAGCTGCCAAGGCCATGGGCGACCTGAAAGCCAAGGGCATGCTGATCAACGAGTTGTCGCCCGCCGAGTCCGCCCGTATGCGCGACAAGCTGACCAAGGTCTACGCACTGATTGCGACTGACGTGGGCATGGATTTGTGGAACGAGACGCAGGCTGAACTGACGAAAATTCGCGCCAAAAAATAGACGCTACAAACTACCGTGCCAGTGGGCGTGACCGCGTAGCCGGCCCCATATCAGACAGAACGGTTTCGACACTGGGCATCTCCCGCCCAACCGTCCAGGCCACCTTGCGGTATCCGGTTCCACCCAAGGACTCGTCAACCACCGCGATGCCACAGTCGTGCAGATAGTGCATGACCCAGTTGGCATTGTTGGCCCCCACGTGGGTGGTAGTAAACATCTGGGGGAACATATTGCCACCGCCATAGACAAATGCATGGCAACGCCCTGGGGGAATGGCAACGTCGATCAGCAGGTCAAACATTTCCTGCATGGCGACCTCGCCATAGGCCGTATTGTGGGCATTCGCCGCGGTGGGGCGGCCTACGTGAACGATATGGCACATGACACCCACAGTGCGTCGAGGGTCGGTCAGGATAACGCTGACACACGACCCCAAAAGGGTCTTGAGCTGATCCCCCGCGCGCCCCAAAACCACATGGCCCGGCATCAATTCAATGGCCGCAGCGTTGTACCCCAACGTCGAGGTGGCTGGTGCTTTGCGGCGTTCAATAAGCATGGCTATTGTGCTCAGGACGCATTCACATACCGGGTCAATTGCCCAATGAGGCGCTCGCTCGATGGTGTGTCCATCAAAAACGCCAAGTACCCGCTTGCTCGCTGGGTGCTCAATTCAAAATCAATCATCAGGGCCAGTACGGGTGCGTTCTCATCGATCACACCGCCGCTACCTGCGCGCTGGGTAAAGATCGCCTCCGAGCTGATAACACTCACATCAGGCAAAGAGCCTTCCAGCGACATATTCAAAGTTGAGGCCAGAGTCGATATGACGGCGTTCAGCACGATATTGCCCAGCTCTGACAAGGCATCCGTCGCCATTTCTGCCAGCTGCTCTGACGGAAAATCACTCCCCACCATCATGCGCACCAGCGCATCGCTGCTCTCTTTCGGGAACATGAGAACCGCGTCAGTGGTGAACTCACCCGTATAAGTCTGCCGAATGGCGCACAGCAAACGCTTTTCCCGGTCCAGAAAATGCCGTTTGGCCCCTCGTTGACTGGTCAACTCCACCACGGGTACCGACAGGGGCACCTGCTCACCCACCATCTGGTAAAGCGCATCGGCCGCCACTCCCACACCGATATTGAATATCTCGGTCAGCGCGTCCTGCTCCAGTTCATGGAGTTCAATCATGGGGTTGTCAGTAAATAGTCCAATGCCTGCTGCAACGAAGCTTCGGTCGCCGGCTTTGCCACAAAATGAATTTGCAAAGATGCAGCGGCCTTTCGACTGCCCTCCTGAATATTGGCGGTCAGCATGACCACGCGAATATCCGGATTGCGCACCAACATCAGCTGAGCAGTCTCAAAGCCGCTCATACCGGGCATGTTCACATCCATCGTGACAAAATCAGGCGGCGCATTGGCTGCCATCACGATGGCTTCATCGCCCGACCCTGCTTCCTGAATCGTCCACTGCGGGCAATGGGACGTAAAGAAGGCCCGTATGCGCATGCGCGAGACCTTGCTGTCGTCTACGATCAACAGGGTGCGAGCCAATGACACTTCGTCTTTAGACATACGCGCGGTCCTCGTCAGTTGGGCAGTGCAGCTACGGCAGCCTTGGCAATTTGCGCATCTTCACTGGACTTGACACCGCTCACGCCTACAGCGCCCAGGCATTGGCCGTCTTTGAGAATGGGCACGCCGCCTTCGAGCATGCCGTCCAGGCCCGGTGCGCTCAGAAACGAGGCCCGACCGCCGTTGATCATGTCTTCATAGACCTTGCTTTCACGGCGCCCCATAGCGGACATGCGGGCCTTGCCAGGAGCAATATGGGCTGAAATGGGGGCCGCACCGTCCAAACGCTGAAACCACAGCAGATGACCACCGTCATCCACAATAGCGATGCTGACCGCCCAGTTATGCTTGTGTGCCTCAGCTTCAGCCGCTGCGGCCATGGCTTTGACATCTGAAAATTCGAGGACAGGCTTGGTTTTCATGGTGGGAAATGCTCCGTATAGTTGTAGGTTGCAAGCATAACGCGCCCAGCCGAACCCGTTCAAGTGTTCTCACACACAACACCCTTACATAAAAAGTGGCCAATCCGGGCGAATAATTAGGGGTTGCCGCTTGAGAAACCCTAGAATCCCCCCATCTGCACCGTGCAGACACAGAAGGAGTTTCACTATGAATGACCGCATTACCACTTTGGACCTTAACCAGGGCTATGTTGCCTCTGGCGCTGAGCGCAATAAGGTCTTGCGCAACACCTACATGCTTCTGGCCCTGAGCTTGATGCCCACTGTTCTGGGCGCTTGGTTGGGCGTCGAGTTGGGGCTCGGGGCACTGTTCCGTGGTTGGCTGGGAATGATTCTGTTTCTGGGCGTGGCCATGGGATTCATATATGGCATCGAAAAAACCAAGAATTCCGCAGCCGGTGTACCCATGCTGCTAGGCTTTACCTTTTTTATGGGACTGATGCTCTCGCCCATGATCCAGGCAACCCTGGGTTTCAAGAATGGCCCGCAGTTGATCATGACAGCGTTTGCTGGCACGGCTGGCGTGTTCATGGGCATGGCGGCGCTCTCCAGCGTCATCAAGCGTGACCTCTCCGGCATGGGCAAGTTCCTGTTTGTCGGCGTGATCATGTTGCTCATCGGCGGTCTGATCAATGCCTTTGTGGGGTCGACTGCCGGCATGATTGTGCTATCCATGATCAGCATCGGTATCTTCAGTGCCTACATGCTGTACGACATCAAGCGCATCATCGACGGTGGTGAGACCAACTACATCAGCGCCACGCTGGCCCTGTACCTGGACATCATCAATGTGTTCCAGAGCTTGTTGGCCCTACTGGGCATCTTTGGCGGCGAGCGCGATTGATGCTTCTCCTCGAGGCAACCGGTAACCCTGAAAAAAGGCCCCTAGAGGGCCTTTTTTCTCGTCCCAACCGGGCCATGATTCAATAGATGATCCAATCAGCCGATACAGAAACTATATAACCCGAATATTTCATGATTGCACGCCTGCTTCTCATCGCAATGACGCTGCCTCTGGCCGGCTGCGACAATATCGTCGCCCTCATGGCAGACCCCAAGGTCGCGCAGCGCATCGCCGACTCCAAAGCCATCGGCAGTGCCTGCCGATACGGCATGCGCAGCATTGAGGATTGCTACACGCTCAACGAAAAAGCCTCCAAAGCCTCCGTGTTTGACGGTTGGAAGGAGATGGACCAGTACATGCGCGACAACAAAATCGACGGTGTCGCGTCCAAAGGCACCAAGCCCAGCGCACCGGCAGAAGAGATAATCGAAGAAAAAGCCAGCGACAGTGTGCCCAAGGACAAGGGTGCAGCATCAGACGGCAAGACCAAGCCTCGGCCCAAAGCGGCCGACAAAGCCGCCCACTAAGCTCAGCCGACCCAGTCAAACACCGCAATGCTTTCCACATGTGCCGTGTGGGGAAACATGTTGACCACGCCGGCGGCAGAACAACGGTAACCACCCTGCAGCACCAGCACGCCGGCGTCGCGCGCCAGGGTTGCCGGGTTGCAGCTCACATACACAATGCGTCTGGGTGGGGTCCACTGCCGTTCGGCAGCGCTTGCAACGCCTTCATCAACCCGCTGGCGCACGCCGGTCAGGGCCTGAACGAGGGCGTAGGCACCCTCACGCGGCGGGTCCACCAGCCATTTATCAGAGGAACCATCGGCGACCAATACTTCGGGTGTCATCTCAAACAAATTTCGCGCTACGAATTTAGTAGCGGCCAGCGCACGTTTTTCGGGGGCTACAGCCTGATTGAGCTTAAGATTCTCGCGCGAACGCTCCACCAGCGCCTCGGCGCCCTCCACGCCCAGCACCTCACGTGCCTGCCTGGCCAGCGGCAGGGTGAAGTTGCCCAGTCCGCAGAACCAGTCAATCACCCGCTCCTGGCGCGTCACCTTCAGCAAGCCCAAGGCGCGCGACACCAGCACCCGGTTGATGTGCGGGTTGACCTGAGTGAAGTCCGTCGGACGAAACGGCATGGTGATGCCAAAGTCGGGCAAGGCGTAGGCCAATTGCGCCGTCTCATGACCGGGCACTTCGTCCAGCCGGTGCACGGTGTCCAGTCCCTTGGGTTGCAGCCACCATTGCACGCGCGGGTGCGCAACCGCAAATTGGCGCAAACGGTTCAGGTCAGCATCGCTCAAAGGCGTCAAGTGGCGCAGCACCATGGCGGTCACATCACCCACACCGCCTTTGCCCTCCATATCGCCCACCGCCAGTTCGATTTGTGGACAGGCTTCTACTGCCTCCATCGAGGCAATCAACTCGCGCAGCGGCATCAGCATGGCGCTTACATGCGGCGCCAGCACCCGACATTCCTTCATGTCGGCCACATAGCGGCTCTTGCGCTCATGAAAGCCCACCAGTACCGCACCCTTCTTGCGGACATGTTTGACCGATAACCGAGCACGGTAGCGATAACCCCAGGCCGGACCCTCAATGGCCCGCAGGATGTTGTCGGGTTTGACCTTGCCGATGTGCCACAGGTTGTCTTCGAGCACGCGCTGCTTGACCGCCACCTGCGCGCCAATGTGCAGATGCTGCATCTTGCAGCCTCCACAGGCACCCTCGTGCAAGCCGAAGTGTGGGCAGTCAGGGCGCACACGTTGCGACGATTCGCGGTGAATCTCTGTTAGCGTGCCTTTTTCGAAACTGTTTTTGGAGCGGTGTATCTGGGCGCTCACCACCTCAAACGGCAGAGCCCCGTCAATAAACACAACCTTTCCATCGGGTTTGTGGGCCACACCCTGCGCTTCAAGGTCCAATGATTTAACTTTGAGCCAGCCATCGGGTAGCGGTTTTTCGGTTGAAATTGTGTCTGTCATGCCCCGATTGTCTCAGGTCGCAGCGCTAACTTCTCCCCAGGGTCACGGTGCGCCTTCACAGTTGGCCATGCAGGACCCAGGGTTGACCGAGCAGTCGACACCACTGTCGGCAGTGCACAGCGCACGGGTCCGGTAGGTGAACCGGACACCGTTTGGATAGCTGCAAATCAGCTGCGTCAACTTGCCTTGCTTAGCAACGCGCACGCCCGACAGCTTGGCGGCCTTGAGCGCATTTTTCGGCAGATCACAGGAAACATAGGCATCAAACACACCATCTGCCGACTCCCACAGGGCTACGTTTTTCAGTTTTCGGTATTGCTCAAAATCCGTGCACACATCAGTTTCACCTCGATAGGCTCGAGCGTCATCACTGCAAAAACCTGTGAAGGTGTACTTCAGATCCTCTTCAGTTGGGCATGTTCCCACCTGTACTGCCGAAGCCAGTTCAGGGCAAGCCAGTGAGGCTGCGCCTGCCTTGGGTAGCACGGTTGCTGCCAACACAGCAAATAGATAGAACTTCATCAAGATACTCCGAAAACAAGAAAGGATTCACCAGTACGCGCTGCGCCTGCGGCGCGCCGTTACAGGACGGACTGGCGGGTAATGCCCCTGCGGCCCAGGTAGCGCTTGAGTTTGGAGAGCGCTTCGTTCTGCACCTGGCGCACACGCTCGCGAGTCAGGCCCAGGCGAAGACTGAGGGTGTCCAGGGTTTCAGGGTCGTGTTCATGCAGTCCAAAACGACCTTCCAGCACTTCGCGTTCGCGCGGGGTGAGCGTGGCAATCCACTGTTCCAGCAACTGGTCCACTTCGTGCAACAGCGTCACGTCTTCGGGGGTCAGCGTCATGTCATCGACCAGACCATCGCCCAGTGTCTGATCACCGTCAGAACGGTCCAATGACGCATCCAGGGAGCGCGGGGCCTCGGCCAAGGACAGTAAATCCGCCACGTGATGGGTTTCCTGGCCCAACAGTGCGGCAATATCTTCCACCCGTATGCCCTCCGGCCGCTTGGCAACCAAATCCGCATCATTTTCCAGCATGCGTCGGGCGCGTAGCACATGCTGTAACTCACGCACCACATTCACAGGCAGTCGCACGGCACGGCCCTGGTACATCAACGCTCGGTCTACCGACTGACGGATCCACCAGGTGGCATAAGTGGAGAACCGGAAGCCCCGCTCGGGCTCAAACTTGTCGATGGCGTGCATCAGGCCCAGATTGCCTTCTTCCACCAAGTCGCCCATCGGCACTCCGCGCCCCATGTAGCCCTTGGCAATACTCACCACCAGGCGCAGATTATGTTCAATCATGCTCTGCCGCGCAGCAAAATCGCCGGCTCGGGCGCGGGTTGCCGTCTCAAATTCCTGTTCAGGCGTAAACAACTCGGTACGGCGAACGCCACGCAGGTACAACGACAATGCGTCAGCGGATTCATCGGACACAGATTCAGCACAAGAGTCGCCTTGCGACAACAACTCCAATGCATGCATCGCTACTGCATCGATAGCAGAAGAATCATATTCAACGGGGGCTAGAGACTCGCTCCCTTGTGATGACTGACCGACAAGCCCTGGTTTTTCATGCTTGCTGTCAAAACCACTGAGGCCGGGAGTCTTCATAAGAAAAGTTGGCTACCTGGACGGCAGGTACTTGGCCGGATCGACCGGTTTGCCCTGGCGGCGCACCTCAAAGTGCAACTTGACACGGTCGGCATCGCTATTGCCCATCTCGGCAATCTTCTGCCCCTTTTTGACGGTCTGGTCTTCTTTGACCAAGAGCGACTGGTTGTGCGCATACGCCGTCAAAAACACGTTGTTGTGCTTGAGAATAATCAGATTGCCGTAGCCGCGCAATCCAGCGCCGGCATACACCACCTTGCCGTCTGCGGAGGCCAGAACCGGTTCACCGGCAATGCCGCCAATATCGAGACCTTTGTTTTTGGCTTCGTCAAAACCGGAAAGGACCGCGCCGGCGCTAGGCCAGATCCAGGCGATGTCGTCGTCGCTAGCCGTAGCGGTTGCGGCTGCCGCTGTAGCGACCGGTGCTGGCGAAGGTGTCGCCGTCGAAGCAGAGGCAGGTGCAGAAGCGGGCTTTGCCGGACCGGCTGCAATGGGGGTAGCCGTTGCAACGCCCGAGGCCACAGGCTTTGCCACAGCGACGCTTTCAGCTACGGGTGGCGTTACGCGCAAGACCTGGCCCACCTCAATGTGGTTGGGGTTCTCGAGGCTGTTCCAGCGGGCAATGTCCTTGCGGCTTTGTCCGGCTTCCAGACCAATGCCGATCAGCGTGTCTTTGGGCTTGACGGTGTAATAGCCCGCCTTGCCAGCATTCTCAAAACCAGGAGGTTGCTTGATAGGTACCACAGGGGCCTGCATCTCGATTCTGGCTGGCACCGACGTGCGATCTTCAACCGGCGCGCGATTCATGGGCTTGGAGCCGCAGGCGGTCAACATCACCACGGCAACACCCGCCAACCACCAACCCGAACGCAAACAACCAGTCATAAACACTTCCTTCAAGCAACACCCGATTTTAGGGGGACAAAGTGCACCGCCTCCAGAATGGACTGGCGAACGCCTTGCGGGGTTTTGTCCAGCACCAGCAGGGCTTGCGCACCGGCTGCCCCCGCGGTTATCACCGGTGCAACCAGCCGCCCACCCATTGCAAGCTGATCAACCCAGGCTTGCGGAACAGCCTCGCCACCTGCGGCAGCGATGATGGCGGCGTACGGCGCGCCTTTGGCGTAGCCCTCCATCCCATCGCCAAACAGCAGATGCAGATTGGCTAGTCGCAGGTGACGCAGATTTTCTCGGGCCTTATCGTGCAGACCACGCAGGCGTTCGATGCTGTAGACCTCGGTGGCCAGCAGGCTCAATACCGCAGCTTGGTAGCCACAGCCCGTTCCAATTTCCAACACGCGGCCCAGCTTGCCGCTCTGTCCATTACGCATGAGCTCCAGCATGCGCGACACCACGCCCGGTTTCGAAATGGTTTGCCCAAGCCCTATAGGCAAACTGGTGTCTTCGTAAGCCTGATTGATAAGTGCACTGTCGACAAACCGGTGCCGCTCAATCGCGCCCATGGCACCCAGCACCTGCGTGTCAGTAATACCCTGAGCCGCCAGCTTTTGCACCATGCGGGTCCGAACGGCGCTGGATTCCATGCCGTGACCCTGCGAAACCCGCGCCTGTGCCGGGGACTTGAGTCGGCTCGCGGCAACCGCCGGCACCACTGGCGCAGAGGGTTTGGTCGCCGTGGCGGTCGTCATACCGACCGTATTGGGGCGATTTTTGGCAAGCGTATCGTCAAGCTTGGCAGGAAAGGATGGGCGCTGCCTCATGGTGCAGTGAACTGCGCCTTGGCACCCAGGCGCGCGGCAGTCTGCGCCCAGTAACTCAGATGGTCGTGGTCAGTCAAATCCACCTTGAGTGGCGTCATGGCCATATGGCCCTGAGCCGTGGCATGGAAATCGGTCCCATCCGCGTCATCCTTGACCGGGCCTGCCGCCCCAATCCAATACATGGTCTCGCCGCGCGGGCTTTGCTGCTGAATCACCTTTTCCGCAGCGTGGCGACGGCCCAGCCGACACAGCTTCAAACTGCCAATCTTCTCGTAGGGCAAGTTGGGAATATTGACATTCAACAAATACGCAGCGTGCCCAATCAGTTGCTGCTGTTCCATGGACTGCACCAGCTCGCGCACCTTGCGCGCGGCGCTGTCCAGGTGGTGCCAGTCGCGCTCGACCTGCGAAAACGCAATGGCCGGGATGCCAAACAAGAAACCTTCCATAGCCGCACCAACGGTGCCGGAATAAATGGTGTCGTCACCCATATTGGCACCGTTGTTAATTCCTGAAACAACCAAGTCGGGTCGATAGTCCAACAGTCCGCTCAGCGCAATGTGCACGCAATCGGCCGGTGTTCCATTAACGTAACGAAATCCGTTGCTGGCCCGCGTTACATACAAGGGGGAATGCAGGGTCAACGCGTTCGACTTGGCACTGTTGTTCTGCTCGGGTGCAATCACTTCCACCTCTGCTACATCCTTCAATGCCTCGTATAACGCCACAATGCCGGGTGCCTGGTAGCCGTCGTCGTTTGAAATAAGAATTTTCATAGTCTGCCGTGTTGAAAGACCATTGTAGAGGGCTGCCCCAAAATTGCGCGCCGGCGTCCGGGTCACGCCTGAGACTGATTTGGCACGCGTCAGGCCCTATGATCCAGCGATATTTTTTGGAGACGAGACATGCACGCCTGGCTTTGCGAAAACCCCACCGGTATTGACGCCCTGAACTGGACCGAGCTGCCCACACCTCAGCCCAAGGCGGGTGAGGTGTTGATTGAAATCAAGGCTGCCAGCTTGAATTTTCCCGACATTCTTATCGTACAAAACAAGTACCAGATGAAACCCGCCCTGCCCTTTGTGCCGGGCTCGGAGTACGCCGGCGTTATCCAGGCAGTGGGTGAAGGTATCACCCATCTGAAAGTGGGACAAGCTGTGGCCTGCCTCAGTGGCACCGGCGGCTTTGGTACCCATACGCTTGCCCCAGCAGCCCTGTGCATGCCCTTGCCACCGGGCTTCCCCATGGTGGACGCGGCGGCCTTCATCATGATTTACGCCACATCTCACCATGCGTTGGT
>JBAWYQ010000115.1:0-12920 GCA_037143475.1 Burkholderiales bacterium
CGTTGAGCAATATGCAGTGTGACTTTTTGTCGCCAAAAGGCTTGTCCACCAACAGTATCGACAGCATCTTCTTTACTCAGTACTTTGAACAGACCGTCAAGGTCGCGTTCGGTGTCCAACAGTCGCCCGAATTCAATCGAGACCTCAATCAGGTCATTTAAAAGGAATCTGGTTGCCAGCTCACTATCGTGGGCTGCAATCATCTGTTTTTTCCAGTCGTTAATGAGTGCAAGTCCCTTTTCAATTTGACCTACGCTCATAAGCGTTCGTCCCTTGGCCAGTAAAAAACGATCTGCAAAAGCCTTTGGGGCTACAGCTTGCAAAGAACGCGTTGTCGCCCCAGTAGTCGCGAGTAGCCATGCCAACTCTGCGCGCGATGTCGACGTCAAGTATCTAGCGTAGAGTTCCAGCACATAGTCATTGAATTGATCATTGAGGAAGTCGTCACTCCGCCGCTCCATAGCCAGCGCAGCATTGAATTTCACGTCAGCTTCCGCGTAACGGCCTATCATTGATAGCAGTCTTCCATACTGCAATGGGAGCTCTGCGTTGTCTTGTTCACCCGAGATCTCCGCAAGCCTAGTGGCCTCAATAAGCTCCCGTTCTGCGTCCTCAAAATTGAAGTTGTTGAAGTAGGCTCTCGCCAACGCCCAGCGGCGTTTATAGTCGAAATCGTGCGGTGGCAGCGATAAGTAGACCGATTCTGCTTGTCGAGCAATTAACAACGAGCTCTCATGGTTCAACTGCGCGTCAAGAATGCGACCCGCCACTTTGAGCAATTGTTTGTCGCTTGAAGACGAAAATTCTTTCAGTCGAGGTTGCACCAATTTCAGTGCCGCTAGACCCTCTTTTTCGTTTTGTAACCCGAACGCAACGTTTGCCATTCGTGCGATTTCTTCTATCGTCTGCGGACTGTCCTCTCCAAATGCAGCTTTTGCGACATCGATAGACCGTTTTGCAAGATCAAGGCGCATTTCATCACCTGAAGGCATGCCGTAATACAAGTCCACCATCGTATGCAGCAACTCAATTTGCTGTTCAGGCGCGTCCTTGAGTGAATCCTTGATCCGCTTAGCACCATCATTCAGAAGTTGTTCAGCGGTACGCTTGCGTGCCGCTGCCGGGTCTATCTGGTTGAGCGTGTTGGTGTTGAACAGGTCTTTCAAGAACGTTGTTACGGCTTGCGCCTTGCGTGTTTCTTCTTGAGCCGCTTGCGCCGCATGCTTCGCCTCAATAGCCTGCATAACGGCCACCGAAGTGGTGACAATGAGCGCCAAAGCTACGGCAGAACTCACTGCAATCAGCTGCCTATACCTGGCCAGGAATCGGCTGACGCGGTATCCAAACTTGTCTGGTTGTGCCGACACAGGCTCACGTCGTAACCAACGCTGCAGGTCGTCAGCGAATGCTTGTGCAGTGGCATACCGACCCTCGGGCTCCTTGTGCAGCGCCTTGCGCACTATGGCATCCAAATCACCTCGAAACGTTTTGGCAAATTTGCCTCTACCGGGGTGTGGGTTCTTCGCATCTATTTCACGCGCCCTGGAACTGGGAAGTTGAATGTCCTGGCTAAGAACAGCTTCCTCCAGGGCCGCCTTGCTGCTTCGCCGCAGACGATAAGGTCGCGCCCCTACCAGCAGTTCATACAGAACAATGCCAAGAGAGTAGATGTCTGATCTGGTGCTGATCGGTTTTCCAGAAACCTGTTCGGGAGAAGCGTAGTCCAACGTAAGCGCCGAACCTGCAAACTCTGTCATGGGTGTGTCTGCATCGACCGACAGATCCGGAGTGTCAATATTGAGGAGTTTGGCAATACCAAAGTCCAGCAGCATGACCCGGTTATCGTCAGTCACCAGAATGTTTCCGGGCTTCAGATCGCGGTGCACTACAAGATTCGAGTGCGCATGTTGCACTGCCTGTAGCAGTTCGATGAAGAGCTTGAGTCTGGCGTTGATATCGAGGTTTTGCTTGTCGCAGTAGGCCGTAATAGCAATGCCTGGCACGTATTGCATGGCCATGTAGGGCTGCCCTGCTTCGGTCACTCCTGCATCCAACAGCTTGGCAATGTTGGGGTGGTCCAGCGCCGCCAAGATGTTGCGCTCCCGGGCGAAACGTGTGCGCAAACCCTGCTGAGCAAAGTGGTGCAGGGGAAGCTTCAGGGCCACGGTTCGTGAGACATGTCCATCGACTTGGTCAGCCAACCAAACAACGCCCATGCCACCCACCCCAATTTCGCGCACCAAGCGGTAAGGCCCCAATACCGCACCGGCAACAAACGCTGCGGCTTCATCGGCATGGTCCCTGGGCACGCGGGTCAGTTCGGGGAACATGCCCGAATCGGATGAATCGTCGGCCATGGCCGCAATGGCCTCCGCCAGAGCAGGGTGCTGACGAATGGCTTCTTCACGCCAAAGTGCACGTTGCGACGGTGGCAGATCAAGCCACTCGTCGCTTAATCTGGAGAGGGTGGCAAGCTGCTCGGCGCTAAGCTTCATGCCAGCATTGCGCGCAATAGCGCATGCGCCTTGCTGCTGTGTCGGCGAATGGTGCGATCGGTCACAGCAAGGCAGGTGGCGATTTCTGCCTCGGTCATACCGGCAAAATATTCCAGCTCCAGCACTTTGGCAAGCTGCGGCTCCGCATCACTCAAGGCCAACAATGCGTCGTGTACCTTCACAATTTCAGTGGCGGGTTGTTCCGACACCATGGCCAATGCATCGTCAAAATCTTCATGCTGTGCGCCCTGGCCGCGTCGTTGGGTCAACTTCTCCCGGGCCGCGTCCACAATGACGCTACGCATCACTTGTCCGACGTAGCCCAGGAAATGCGCATGGTCATGATCGGGCACATTGCCCGAGCTTGCGAGACGCAAATAGGACTCGTGCACCAAACCGGTGGTACCCAGCAAGGTAAACGTTTTGTGGGGGCGCAAACGCGCATGGGCCATGCGCCGGAGCACAGCGTAGTGCTCGGAGAATAGTTCGGACTTCGATGAGGCTACGGTATCAGTCATCGGAGGCAATGCAAATTATGCACACGGGATGGCGCGCCGTGAGCACGCTTTTCTATCTTGATCTGCTCTCTACAAGTAGCAGCAGCGCCAGCATGCAACGACGGTTTCGATCGCAGCATGACCAAGGCGCGGCACGTTGCGTTGATCTATTGGAGTCCGAGTCGCTAACGACTACGCTCTATAAAAGATCGACGGTGTCACGAGTTCCTGATGACGTTACCCTTCTTGTCGGTGAACTTGCCCATCAAAATCATAATGAAGTCGATCAAAGCCCAAATACCAAATCCACCAAAGGTCAATAACATCAGTATTCCGGTACCCACTTTACCAACGTAAAACCGGTGTACCCCGAGAAATCCGACGAAGAAACTCATGAGAACCAATGGAAGCCACGATTTGTCTGACGTATCTTTTTTACTATTTTGTTGCGCACCGCAATGTGGGCAGGCTGAGGCAGTTTCATGAATTTCTTTGCCGCACCCTCTACAAAAAACCATCGACATATCATCCCCCTTCATACATTAAGCACATTGAACTTGTATCCATACATCGTTCATTGTAGGGGCGTGACCCCGTCATCGCGCAGCACGTTGCGTAAAAGCTTATTCAGCCGTTGACTGCGCAAATTAGGCGACAACTACTTTGATGCGTGCCGCGTGGAAGTGCATACGAACGTGCAGGCTGGAGCTGAACCGGTGGATGAAGGCCACGGCGCCGATATACCGGGTGGCCTTATCCACACTCGCAGCACCATGTTGAGCACTGCGCGCTAGGCAGCGTCAATCCCAGTTGGAGTACTTGGTGCAGACCTTGTCGAGCTTTTTGCCGCGCTCACTGTCGGCGAACTTGGACAGGTTGCCCTTGAAATCGTCTGGCGTCTCGTTCCACAGGCAGGTGCAATATGCCTGAGCCTTGTTCTGCTTTGGAATCGGGCTCTTCTCGTCACCACCGGTATATAGTTTATTGACTCGCACCAAACACTCCTTGTACTGCGTATCACCCGCAGGAACCGGGTTGTATTCTTCTTCCGCAATCGCAGCACCGGCGGAAAACAATAGTCCCGTAGCTGCAAGCATTGTCAATAGGCGTTTCATCTGTAGTCTCCTTGTGGTGAGGGGTACGGCCGGGCGGCCGAATTTAGTATATCGAGAACCGGCTACTTCTGACGGCATTTCAATCGCCCCAGGTCTTCCGTTATTGCAGTTGTTGTATCGCTGATCCCAATAGTTGCTGGCCACCACTTTTCCACTCTGCATCACTTTGAGTCGCACCCATGAATACAAGGGCGTGGCGCCTACTTCAGGGTTTCACGCCACTGCTGGTCCACAAAGTCGCCGTTTGGCTGGGTCAGGCGAATGCGGACCGGCAAAAAACCCACATCAGGTGCCAGCCAAATTTCCGTTTTTGCGTCGTACTCACCGTTTGGATCCCGCCACAGCCGTATGGCATTGATGTCGCCACCCGGCATTTGCAATTTTTCCGTCGTGCCCACCGTAAAAACCCACGACTCGGCTGACCTTGGCCCTACTGCCTGGAAGGGCAAGGTGCTCCCCTGGGGGAAACCTTTGGGGTCTGCGCCGAACATGGCGGCCAGTTGCACAAGTACGCTCAACTGGTCCTGTGCGCCCCTCAGTAAGGGTACATCGGGCGTGTTGGCACTGAAGGTGATCTTGTTTTTTTCATAATCAAAGTGAGCAGCCACTTCTGAGCGGACCTTGTCACCAAAACGCGTGGGTTCCAGCCCAAAGTTGGTCAACTGACCGGTGCTGGTCTGTACGCGTGAACCCAGAAGGAAGTGGCTTATCTCCATGCGGGCATCGTAAGTTTTGCCGTCCTGCACCCAGCGCAGATCACCATTCACATGGTAGGGAAAGCCCTTAACCTCACCCTTGATGTCGTATTTCAGCCGTGCCGGCGGCGGGATGACAAAGCTGCGCACCGCCTTGGCCGGTAGGGATTTAGTCGAGGGCACAGGTGTGCCGTCAGACTCCGCCTCGGCTGCTTTGCCTGTTGCGGTCCTCGCGTCTGCCAGCAGCACGACTGCATCTGAGGCAGGGGTTTCTGGCGCCGCAAAATCTGCTAAGTCTGTGATTGCTACTTCGCCATGCTCTTCGGGGGAAGGATTGTGATTTGAGCTGAAGTTCTCTGTTAAGGCTTCCGTCGAGGCGGGCGAAGGTTGCGCGGCGATGCGCGCCCGTGGGGGCGGTGTCGCCCGGCCTTGAATGGTGCGGGCCGCTTGCGTGGCAGGCGCCTCCATGGCTATGGTGCGCGTGGAAAACGCCCAACTGGCCTCAACCGGGTCCAGGCTTTCGTGGGCTGCCAGCGACAAAGGCGCTGCCCGCAACACCACCCAATGCGCCAGCAAGACCACGGCCGTCAACAGTACGAGTCTCCATGACAGATAGGGCATTTTGTTGGCGGGTGGGGCGTTCGGCATGGCTGGGGAATGTTTGGGGTGACCGGGGAATGGCCCCGAAAGAACCTGAAACGACCGCACCAGTTTAAATCAGAGCGACAATTCCGGCATGAAACTCGCAACTTACAAAGACGGCTCACGTGATGGCCAGTTGGTCGTGGTCTCTCGCGACCTGAGTCAGGCCGTCTACGCCTCCAACATTGCCAACCGTCTGCAACAAGTGCTGGACGACTGGAACTACCTGTCGCCCCGGTTGCACGACCTTTATGACAGCCTGAACAACGGTCGCGCTCGCCACGCCTTCCCGTTTGACCCGCAGCAGTGCATGGCGCCGCTGCCACGCGCTTTCCAGTGGGCCGATGGCTCGGCCTATATCAACCATGTGGAACTGGTGCGCAAGGCCCGTGGCGCAGAGGTGCCCGAGAGTTTCTACACCGATCCACTGATGTACCAGGGTGGCAGCGACGATCTGCAAGGCCCCTGTGACCCCATTGTGTGTGCCAGCGAAGCGTTTGGCATTGACTTTGAAGCCGAAGTGGCGGTCATCACCGGTGACTTGCCAATGGGCTGCACGGCAGACCGAGCGCTGGACGGCATTCGCCTGATGACGTTGGTCAACGACGTGAGTTTGCGCAATCTTATTCCGGAAGAATTGGCCAAGGGCTTTGGCTTTGTGCAAAGCAAGCCCGCCACAGCGTTTAGCCCGGTGGCAGTAACGCCAGACGAGTTGGGCGCTGCATGGTTCAAAGGCCGCGTACATCTGCCGATTGCCAGTACCTGGAATGGCCGCAAAGTGGGTCAGTGCGATGCGGGGGAGGACATGACGTTTCACTTCGGCCAGCTCATAGCCCACCTGTGCAAGACCCGCAATGTGCGCGCTGGCTCCATCGTGGGTTCGGGTACGGTGAGCAACAAGGGTGTGACCAAAGGCACTGGCGCAAAGGAGCACACCGAATGGCCCAAGGGCTATAGCTGCATCGCCGAAAAGCGAGCCATAGAAACCATTCAGGATGGCCAGGCCAGCACGGAGTTCATGCAATACGGCGATACGATCCGTATCGAGATGAAGGGCGCTGATGGGCGGAGTATTTTTGGGGCCATCGAGCAGGAGGTTGTGCCACCGACGCTACAACCACGATACTCAAAGGAAGCGGGCTGACTGGGTTAACGCCCCCTCATCGGACCTGAGCACATGACCTGTTAGGAGTGCAAAGCAAATGACTTCACCTGCAAAAGTGTTGGCCGCTGCGATGGCATTGTTTATCTGCATAGTGACGCCAGCGATGGCGGTAGATGGCTATTGTTCCCGCCCGGTGCGCGTGGCATTGTTTGAGTTTGGTGTCTTGTACCGGGCGACCACAGACGATGGAATTGACCCGCGTTTGCTGGATGCCATCAAAAGCCGCACCGGGTGCCAGTTTGAACGCGTGGTCTTGCCCCGCAACCGGATTTGGGCGGAGCTACAGAATGGCGCCCTGGACCTTGCAACCAGTGCCATCCCTACACCTGAACGCAAGGCGTATGCGTTTTTGCTTCCTTATTTGAAGACACGCAACCAGGTGCTGATTCGCAAAGGAGCTGCATCGCAGCCCAACTCCATCGCTGACTTGGTGAGTGGGACAGAGCGTGTGGGCGTGGTGCGCGGATTTCGGCACGAGGCCACTTATGACGAGTTGATCGGACGTCTGGAAAAGCAGGACCGCATCGTCAAGGCGGCCGACGTTGCCGAGAATTTTCGGTTGTTTGACAAAGGCGTTGTGAGTGTCATCTTCAGCCAGCCCGTTATTTTCAGGCAATACCTGTCAGAGGAGTACCTTCAAAATCAGGTGGTGTTTCGAGACTGGGCGCCCAATGACGAAATCTCCATCGGGGCGCTGATTTTGTCCCGTAAATCGTTCACACCGGAGCAGGCTCGCAAATGGGATGCATTGCTCGTCGCCATGCAGAAGGACGGAACACTGTTCAAAATTTATCGGGGCTTTCTGAGCCCGTCTCAAGCCAGGGATTTGGTCTATGTTGGTCCGCGCTCACCCGATTGAGCAATAAACCTAGCCGTGCATCAACTGCTGTGCAAACGTTTTGATGCCGCGCAGCATCATCTCAATCGCGACCGACACCAGAACCAGGCCCATCAGCCGTTCCACAGCCGTTACCAGACGAGTGCCGATGACGCGCTGTATACGTTCGGCCGACACCAGCACGATGGCGCTGACCAACATGGTCACGCACAGTGCGCCAATCCATTCCAGGCGGCGCTCGGGTTGCTGGGATACCAGTAGCAATACAGTGGCCAGCGCAGACGGACCGGCAATGGCGGGTACTGCCAACGGTACGATCAGCGGTTCTGCCATCTGTTCATCCTCTGCTGCGCCAGTGGGTGGTGGAAACACCATGCGCAACGCGATCAGAAACAGAATCACGCCGCCACCAATTTGTAGTGCCAGCTCGCTCAGGTTCATTACCCGCAGGAAGCTTTCGCCAACAAACATGAAAGTCAGCAGCAGGGCAAAGGCGATCAAGATTTCACGCAGGATGACGCGGGCGCGGCGCTCGGGTGCTACATGCTTCAGTGCGTTGGCAAAGATGGGGATGTTGCCAACGGGGTCTGTAATCAGCACCAGCAGAATGGTGGCGGACAAAAACGTGTAGTTCATCATGGCAAGGAATTGACCCAGGTTAAGGCTTGATCTGGCGCTTGGATGATAATTCAGCCCATGCGAACCCTGCGCCATTTCACATTCCTCAGCCGCCTTGTGCTGGCGTGGTTCGTGTTGTCGCTCGGTGTTGCAGTGGCCTCGCCCATAGTCAAGCCGCAAGATATTTTGCTGGTCTGCACGGGCTCTGGCGCCATGAAGGTGCTGGTCAAAGCGGCTGATGGCACTGCCACCGAAGTCGCCAGCAACACCTTGGACTGCCCGCTGTGCGCATCCATGGCTGCTCCGCCTCCTGTCGAACACTGGGCTGTAGAACCGGCCCAACCTCTGGCCTATGCCCTGCAGGGCATTGCCAGCGCGCATATTGCTGCGCGCACCGCTGCGCCGTTGCCGGCGCGCGGACCTCCCGTCTCCCTCTGAAACTCCATTGACCAGGTGTTTAGGCACCTGCGTGCTTTGGCTTGTCCTGCCTCGCCTTGTGCTTGGCCGTTTCCCAAGCGTATGGGCCCGAATCGGGTGTCATGGGCAGTCTGGGAACAACAAACAATTGATTTGGGTGGATTGAGATGAAACCAATATTGACAGTCAACACGCGCACAGCGGTTGTCATGGCTTCCCTGCTGGCTGCAAATGGGGTGCAAGCGCAAACGGCTCTGGCAACCGAAGTGGTTGCGTTTTTGGCGCCCGTGACCGTGGCGGCGAGCCGCGGTCAGGCGCGCATCGAGGCCATGCCGCTGAACACGACCATCGTGTCGCAGGCCGACATCCAGAAGTCGTCCGCGCTGACGCTGGACCAGTTGTTGCGTGATGTGCCAGGCATGAATTTCACGGGTGTGCCCACGCCCCAGACCGACCCCACCGGGCACCAGACCAAGATGCGCGGAATGGGCAATGCCAAGGTGCTGGTGTTGCTCGACGGTGTCCCCATTCACGACCCGTTCTATCTGACCACCCAATGGTTCAAGGTTCCCTTGTCGAACATTGAGCGGGTGGAGATCGTGCGTGGCGGAAATTCCAGCCTGTGGGGCAACATGGCGGTGGCGGGCGTGGTCAACATCGTCTCGAAACGCGCAGTGGACAACACGGGTGAGGCGTCGTTTTCAGCAGGCTCCAGCGGCACCATGAGCGGCGCGTTCAGCAAGAACTTTGCGGTGTCCGATGCGCTGAGTTTCAACTTGACAGTCGACCGATTGAACTCCCGCGGCTACACCACGGTACTGGCAGACCAGCTGTGGCGCTACCCGGCACGCGACCCGGTCAACGCACAGGACAGCAATGCACAGCTGACGGCCTACTTCCGCCCTTCGACGGACCTGCAAGGCTATGTGCGGCTGGGCTACCACGTGCAGGATCAGGACATCAGCTACCAGTTTGGCAACAACCTGCAGACCAACCCCGATATATCCGCCAGCCTGGTCAAGAAGCTCGAAGACAAGGCAACGCTGACCGCATCCGCCTGGGCCCAGTACGTGGAGTTTGAAAAGTACAACGGCGCCACCTGCTACTGGCAGGTCAGTGCTGCTTCCAGTGCCCGCTGCCCTGCAACCAATAACGTGACGCAGGCCCAGGTCAATAGTCAGATCGTGCAGTACTACACCCAATACGGTTCGCAGCGATACCGGGAGCAGGGCGCCTCTGCCATTTACTCCAAAGACTGGAGTGGCGTCTTGCGCAGCCTGCAGGTGGGCGCGGACTACCGGCACTTGTCGGCCTCAGACCTGGAATTCTTTTATGCGGCCCCGCAGGCGTTGACGGCGCTGCAAAGCCTCAGCAGCAGCACTTATGGCAAGGCGGAGCAGACGTTCAGCGGCATTTTTGCCCAGTCCCGCATCGTGCCAACGGAGCCACTGGAACTGACCCTGAGTGCCCGGTTTGACAGCTGGGACAACACCGACCGGCTGAACACCCGCACCACGGCAGCGGGCGTGTTGTCGGGTGGCCCACAGGCGGCCACCACCACCACTGGGTTTAACCCCAGCCTGGCGGCACGCTACTCTGTGACCGATGATTTTGCCTTGCGCGCTGCGACCTACAAGTCGTTTCGGGCACCCGGCTTCAATAACACCACGCGCACCTTTGGCGCCAGCAGCCCCACCATTGCCAATCCCGACCTGGCTCCTGAAAACCTGTTGGGCCGTGAAATTGGCGCGGACTACAACGGCGGTGCCTGGTCGGTCGGTGCCACCTGGTACCAGTACGACATCCAGAACATGATCGCCACCTTCAAGGTCAACAGCTACGCCACGGCTCCGGAGCTGGTTCGCACGATATGTGCTGCAGGCGGCGCGAACCTGACCAACTGTGGCGGATCAGCCAGTTTTTACACCAATGATCAGGACGGCCAGTCCTACGGTCTGGAGCTCAATGCCCGCTGGAAAGCCAGCAAGGATCTGAGCTTCAACGCCGCCTACACCCGCACCACCACCCAGCTCACCCGCAAGGGCAGTGTGGTGACCGATCCCATTGGCGTGCAGCTGGCCGGTGTGCCGCAGGATGTGGCCAGTGTGGGCGTCACCTGGAAATCTGCCGCCGGACTGCAGACCTATTTGCAGGCCCGCTATATTGGTGCCATGAATATTGACACTACCAGCACGGCAGGGGTGGAATACCGCCAATCGGCAGTGGCCGTGTGGGACGCCAGTCTGGTCTACCCATTGCGCAATGGGTTGGACCTGAGCGCCGGTGTGGTGAACCTGTTCAATGCTGAATACTCCGAAAATGCCTACACCTTCAACCAGCCCTGGAGTCGCACGCTGTCCATGCCGCGCACCATCAGTCTGGGTCTTAAGGCGCGGTTTTAAGGTGTCGCCCGCTATGGGAGTCTGTATGCGAAACGTTCTCTGGGGTTGGGTGCTGGCGCTGTGCGCCGGGGCGGCAATTGCGCACGCCCCGCGCGCGCAGCTGGCCAGTGGTGTCGCCTTTGCGCCCGACGGAAGTCTGTGGATGGTGGGTTTGAATGTGCTGGGTGAGTTGTTTGTCCAAACTGCACCCGCCCACAAGCTGACGCAGTGGGGCGCACCGCGCACTTTGGCGACCCAGAGTGAGGCTATTTCCGCTGATGGCGAGAACCGCCCCAAGCTGGCTTTTGGGCCACAGGGCTGGGCCGTAATAACCTACACCCAGCCGCTGGCAAAGCCTTACACCGGCGCGATCCGCATGCTGCGCTCGGCTGATGGCGGAAAGACGTTTTCGCTGCCCTATACCGTGCACGCCGACCGACAGGAGATTACCCACCGGTTTGAATCGGTCGCTTTCGATCCGCAGGGTGTGTTGCATACGCTGTGGATAGACAAGCGCGACATGGAACTGGCCCCCAAAGTCGGCAAAAAGTCCAGCTACCAGGGCGCGGCTATTTACCGCAATACCTCCATTGACGGCGGCGCCACCTTTGGCCCCGACATCAAACTGGCGGACCACTCCTGCGAGTGCTGCCGCATTGCGTTGGCCAATGGCCCGGACGGCAACCTGCGTGCCATGTGGCGCCATGTCTTCGAGTCCAATGTGCGCGACCATGGCTTTGCAGCGCTTGGAAATGAACAGCCCACGCAAGTGGTGCGTGCCAGTTTCGACGACTGGCATCTTGACGCCTGCCCGCACCACGGACCGGGCATGGCCGCCGCGTCGGACGGCGGCTACCACGCTGTCTGGTTTGGTATCCGCAAAAAAGGCAATGAAGACATTGCAGCCGTGCGCTATGCCCGCCTGAACGCCGATGGCAGCCCGGTGGCGGAATCCGTCAGGGCCTTGCCAGACCCGCAAGCAGAACACGCCGACGTGCTGGCGGCAGGCAACCGGGTCGCGGTGGTCTGGCGCAGTGTGAATGGGCTGTACAGCACGCTGCATGCCTGGCTGTCGAAAGACGGCGGAAAGACTTTCCACCTGCAGGCGCTGGGTAAAGTGCAGGGTGACAATGACCACCCACGGCTAGCGCAAAGTGGCGAGCGCATGGTTGCGGTGTGGCGTAACGCAAAAGAGGTACAGGTTCATGAACTCAATTTTTGATTCTGCGCAGAGAGCGCTGCTGGCGCTGGCATTGTTTTGTCCGGGAATCTATACGTCAAATGTGGCGCTAGCCCTCGCAGAACCTGCGCAAGCAGCTATTAAAACGGTAGCGTTGTTCGATACCACCACCTGGCGAAACCTGCTGCGCAGCGGGCAGCGACCGGCCGCCTACGTGTTCACCAACAGCTTTTGCGCCACCTGCCCGGAGACCTTCGATGTCTTGCACGAGGCCGTTGCGGCAACGGGCAAGCCGGTGGAGCTGTCTGCCGTCCTGATGGATGTACAGGGCGAGCGGGCCTTGGCCCATGCCCACCACTACACGGGTGTCACCAAAATTTACGCCTTTGATGGTTTTGAGCCCGCCATTCGTCAGGCGGTAGACCCCAAATGGCGCAACATCACGCCCTATGTTGTGATGGTCGGGCGCAATGGCAAACTACAACGCGTGACCGGCCAACCCAATGCCAGCCAGCTAAAAGCCTGGTTGGGATGATCATTTTTTTTACCAAGGAAGCACCATGAAATTGAAAACACTCGCCGCCGTCTTCGCCCTTTCCAGCGGCGCCCTGTTCGCCCAAACCGTTGACGTCAAGGACGCATGGGCGCGCGCCACGGTACCAGGCCAGAAAGCCACCGGCGCCTTCATGAAACTCACGGCCAAAGAGGGCACGAAACTGGTGGCCATATCCAGCCCGGTTGCCGGCGTGGGTGAAGTGCACGAGATGAAGATGGAAGGCGACGTCATGAAGATGCGCGCCGTGACCGGTGGCCTGGACCTTCCGGCGGGCAAGGCGGTGGAGCTCAAGCCGGGTGGCTACCACGTCATGTTGATGGA
>JBAWYQ010000116.1:0-12865 GCA_037143475.1 Burkholderiales bacterium
TACAACTGCCCGTTGGCGCTGTAGTAACCAGCGACCACCGTGGCGGCCACCAGTAGCCAAAAGTTCTTGTCCATCACCGCCCAGGCGGCTACGCAGGCCGACCCGAAGGCCACGGTCAAGCCGATCTGAAATGAGGCCCGTCGTCCAAAGCGGGATTGGGTGCGCGCCACCAGCGCGGTGCTGAGTGCGCCTCCCACGACATAGCCCATGACGGGCAACGTTGCCATCCAGCCAAACGGAGCCAGGCTCAATCCCACCAGGCCGTTGATGGCGATGAAGGCAACATTATTGGTTAGAAACAGGCCCTGGCACAGGGCCAGGAGCCAAAGGTTGCGGTTCAACTCAGGTTGCGGCTACCGCTTTACGCGCCGCTGCCTTTTTGGCTGGCGCCTTTTTTACGGCTGCGGGCGCTGTGACGGTCTTCTTTGCCGCAGCCTTCGGAGCTGCCGTTTTGGCTACGGTGATCTTTTTCGCTGGTGCCTTGGCCGCTGCTTTCTTGGCGGCAGGTTTAACAACAGGCGCCTTGGTTGCTGCGCCGTCTTTCCAGGTGAGGCGTGCCTTCTTGGCACGCGCCACGACCTTGGCAATGTCCTCATCCGAGAACACACCGTTGACACCCGAAATGGCGGCCAGCTTCATGCCGTGCTTGATGCCCAGCTTGTAGATTTCCTTGACCTTTTCCCATTCGGTATCACGTCCGACCGTGAACACTTCAAAGCGGCCTTCCAGCGCCAGCACAATGGTTTCGGCAAGGCATGCGTAGATGACGTTGGGTGGCAGGGAAATGCTCTTCATGCCCTTCACCTTGGTGGGCAGGTCAATCTCGCCGGACTCGATGACCAGCACGTCAGGGCGCTTGGCTACATCGGATGCTGGCAAGTCCAGAGGACGTGCCACGTCAGTGATAACGCAGCCGGGCTTGACCCGCATGATGTCGAGAATTTCTTTGCCCGCACCCGATGTCGAGGTGACGATCATGTCCATGTCGGCCAGCAACTCGTTGTAGTCGATGGTGGTGAAGACCTTGGCATCCGGTGTTTCCTTCAGGATGGAGGCCTTGAGCTCATCGAGTTTGCTCAGGGTACGCCCGGCCAGGTAGACCTCGTCGAAGGACATGGCCAGCAAGCGTGCGCTCACCGAACCGATAGAGCCGGAGGCACCAATCACCATGGTCTTGGCGGCGACCTTTTTATTGTGTTTGTTGATGTGCACCAGCCCCATGCGACGCATGGCGTCCGCAGCCGCCCACAGTGCGCCCGAGGCGCTGTAACTGTTACCCGTGGTGATGGGCAAACTTGAACGCCGCGCAACGGTGATACCGGCGTCGCCGACCACCTTGGTGAAGGCGCCCAAGCCCATGATCTGCGCACCCATCTTCTCCGCCATCTTGGAGGCCTGCAGCAACCGACGGTAGGTGAACTCGGGGCTGCGCGTGAGCATCTCCTTGGGCGTTCCGCCCACCGAAATCAACCAGCCTTCGGCCTCGGCACCGGTTGGCGAGACAATATTACTCATCTTGCAATAAACCATCGGTGGCATGTGCGCCGCCAGGGTTTCGACCTTGTCCATCACAAACTTCGGCGTGGACTTTGGGATGGGAAACGCGTTCTTGATGTAGTTCTGGCTCAAGGGGTGGATGACAAACGCGAAACGGCGAATGTTGCGGAAGTTACCAGTGGGGTGGAGCAGGCGTGGTTTGATGTCGAGCTCAGTGAGAATTTCGTCGAAATCGTCGTCCGACACTTCCTCCTGCGGTTTTTCCAGTGCAGCCAAAATCATGGCTTCGATGGTATTGATGCCCACCACCTCGGGGAACAGCTTGGGCGACACGTCGATCACCAGGTTGACTTTGCACTTGGTGAAAAAAGCCATGCGCTCGTCGGTGACCGCCGACGTGATGATGGTCTTGCCCTCAAGATTGGTGGCATTGCCCACAGCCTTGATTTCGGCAAAGGTGCCCACAATCACATGGGACTTGGCCACTACGTCCGCCACGAACTTGTTCTTGATGCCTGACAACGATGCTTCCAGCATCTGGCCTGTTTTGCCTGACAGCATGAAGTTGCTGCCTTTGGCGTACAACTCCAACTGATCAAGAGAGCCGAGCATGGTCGGTGCGCCGGTCTGGAAAAGGGCGTCGGCAAAGCTCAGGTTCTTGGTGTAGTCGGACAAGGCTACCGCCATGTCGTAGTTGCGCATACCCGAGAGAAAAAGCACCAGGTTGTTGTTGAAGTAGTGGCCCAGCTCTTTTTGCACATAGCGAACAGCGCGCACCTGCAGAAGGCGACGCAGGGTCGCACCCGTTGTGACGGGTACACGGGTCACCACGTTGGTCAGTCGCTGGGTTTCCTTGTTGACAACGGTGCGCAGGCCGACATGGTAGTGGTCACTGATTTCGCCCAGGCCAATGGCGTCGGCAGTGGCTTGCTGGCGGCGCATCAGTTCCCAGGCCTTGCCGGTATCCTGGTCAGCGCCCATGCGGCGCACCGAAAAGGACTGGCCCAAAAAATCGGTCTTGAATTCGAAATCCTGTTTGGACGAACCCAGGGTGACTGTGACTACTTTTTTCATATTTCTCTCTCCTCAAATGGTTTCAATAACTCCGCCAGACAATTCCTGCTGGCGTCACGCGCTCACTTATGCTGCCTTTTTCTTTCGTTTGGCAGGAGCCTGTGTGGGGGTTTCAGCCTTTGGCAATGCCTTGCGGATGACTGCTTCGCAAATTTCTTGTGACATATAACGCGGCACCGGGTACCCGGTGTGGGCCTCCCAGCAAGCTGCCTTGGCCAGAGCGGGTATGTCGGATTCCTTCAGGGCTGCGAGACTGGTCGGAATGCCCAGATCCTGATTCAGCTGGTCCACTGCATCCAGGAATTTTTGCGCCAGAACATCCTCATCCTCGCTAGCCGTTCCGAGCCGTGCGGCAACGGCGAGTTGGGCTAGTCGGCCAACGATGGCCGGGTGCGAGAACTTCAGTACAAAGGGCAACATGATGGCGTTGGCCAACCCGTGCGGTGTATGGTACAGGCCGCCAAACTGGTGGGCGATGGCGTGCACATAGCCCACATTGGCGCGGGTAAAGGCAAAGCCGGCATAGGTGGAGGCGAGCGACATCTTTTCGCGGGCTTCGAGGTTTTTGCCATCGGTGTAGGCGGTGCGCAGATTCTCGAAGATCAGCCCGACAGCTGACAGCGCCATGCCATCGGAGTAAGGCGTCTTCCAGTTGCCAACAAAGGCTTCGATTGCGTGGGTCAACGCATCAATGCCAGTAGCTGCGGTAATGTGCGGTGGCAAACCCGTCATCAGGGTGGGGTCTAATGCCGCCATCTTGGGCACCATGCGGGGGTCGACGATGACTAGCTTTTTGTGGTTGACCGGGTCAGAAATGACGGCGGCAACGGTGACCTCTGAGCCGGTACCGGCCGTGGTGGGTACGGCATAAATCTTGACCGGCGTGCGCAAGCCCTTGAGGTAGCCAGCAAGCTGATTGAGTGGTTTGGGGTTGGACACCGCCACCGAGATGGCCTTGGATGCGTCCATGCTTGATCCGCCACCAAATGCGACGATGGCATCGCAGTCATGCTCCTGGTAGAAATCAATGCCCTTCTGGATCAGAGGAATGGGCGCGTCTGGCGTGATTTCATCAAAAACCACAAACTGGGCGCCACCTGCGGTGAGCGCCTGGGTCAGGTCGTTCAGCAAGCCAAGCTTGGAGATGATGCTGTCGGTGACGATCAGGATCTTGCGGTGCCCGAAACCGGCAATGGCCTGCCCAAGGCGTCCACTGGAGCCAGGGCCAACCAGCAAGGTGGGTTGGGGAATGGGGATGAAGCGGGTTACCAGGCCGGCGCCCTTCATTAGAGCTCCAAGGCCAGTAGAACGAAGGGTGTTTCGCATCGATTCGGGTATCAAAAAAGCTCTCCTGGCAAATGGGAAAAGACGGCACTGTAGTATGCCCAACCCTGCAAGAGTTGGGTTACCAACCTAGACACGTACAAACCCTGATGCGCCTGACGAAATGGGGACCGCCCTACACAAGCAGTCGAACCAATGCGGACAGGGCGGCGGTCTCTGCGCGCAAGACCCGAGGCCCCAGCGTCACGGGCGTGAACCCGCAGGCTGCTGCCGCGGCTTCTTCAGCTGCGCTCAGCCCCCCTTCGGGGCCGGACAAAAAAGTGGAGTCTGCCGCCCTGTGGTGGGCCAGATGCTGCGCCAGCGCACTGGCGCCCTCACATAGCGACAGTAGCCAGCGCGCATCGGTCGTTTTGGGTGGCTGGCTTTGCAGCCAGGAATGGATCGTTTTGACCGGCATGACTTGCGGTACACGGTTGCCCCCGCACTGCTCGCACGCGGCAATGGCCACACTTTGCCAATGGGCGACTTTCTTGTCCGCACGCTCGCCCGACAGGCGCAACACACTGCGCTCGGTCATGAGTGGCTGGATGCTGGCAACCCCCAGTTCGGTGGCTTTTTCCACCAGCCAGTCCATGCGGTCATTGGCTGGCATGCCCAACGCCAGATGCACGACAAACCCCGCTTCCCGTTCGACGGCGTGGTAGGCGCCGACCCGAACTTGCACATCACTGCGGCCCATGTGGGTGATGGTGGCTTCAAACTCGCCGCTGGGGAGGGCGACCAAATCGACCCCTGCCATGCCACTGTGCCCACCATTGAACAGGGTGATGGTGTCGCCCGGCTGCAGCCGCAAGACCTGCACATGGCGCGCAGCGCCCGCGGGCAGTTCGAGCAATGTGTCGCTCGCCAGCGGAGTTGGGCAATAGAAACGGGGCATGGTGAGTTGCTACTAAATCAGGAGCTGCTTGCGCAATGTATTCGGGGGCTAGAGGGTCATTTGACTCATACCCTGCCAAATGCGTAGGCAGTGGGTACGGGGATGCCTTCGATGCGCTCCACCAGGCGCAGCAGTGGCTTGAGTTCCATGTAACGCGAGCAAGTGGCGCGTATGTAGTCAATAAACCTGGGGGTGTCGGCCAGGTACTGGGGTTTCCCGTCGCGCAGGGTCAGACGCGCAAAGATGCCCGCTACTTTGAGGTGGCGTTGCAGGCCCATCCACTCGACACCACGGTAAAACTCGCCAAAATCGTCACCAACCGGAAGGCCGGCCTTGCGGGCCTTTTCCCAATAGCGGATCGTCACATCCAGGCAAAAATCCTCGTCCCAGCTCAGGAAGGCGTCGCGCATCAGGCTGGCAATGTCGTAGGTGATGGGGCCATAAACCGCGTCCTGAAAGTCCAGCACGCCTAGGTTACTAGCCCCCACGCTTGCCACTGCGTGTGCTGCGCTGCCCCCCAGGGGGGCTAAGTCCGCTTGGGGCGGCCCGGCGCGGACTTGGCTCCCCTCGCTTGCCGAGACCATCAGGTTGCGTGGCATGAAATCGCGGTGCACGTAGACGCTGGGCCAGGACAGGTTGTTCGTCACAATTTTTGCAAACGCTTCGTCCAGTGTCTTGCGCTGGGCGGTATCGAGTGTGAATTTTCGATGCTCGCCCACGTACCAGTGGGGGAAAAGCTCGAGTTCCCGCATCAACATGGGCTGGTCGTACGCAGGCAGCACGCCTTCGCGCGATGCCAATTGCCACTGCACCAGCGTCTCCACGGCATCCAGGTACCGGTTCAGTGGCGGTGGTTCTTGCGGGCGAATGACTTGCATCAGGGTGTTTGCGCCCAGATCCGTGAGCAGCATGAAGCCGCCGGCTTCGTCCCAGGCCAGTACTTCGGGTACTTTCAGGCCGGCCTGCGCCATCAACTGGGCCACTTGCACAAAAGGCTTGCAGTTTTCGCGCTCGGGGGGCGCGTCCATGATGACCAGGCTGACCTGCTGGCCTGGCGCGCAGGTGTCGACTCGCAGGTACCGACGGAAACTGGCATCGGCTGATGCCAGGCGCAGCGAGTCGGGATTCAATTGGTGGGGGGTCTGTAGGCCCTGAAACCAGGTTTCAAACAGGGCCTGGCGCTGCGGGTCGGTCCACAACGGCGTGTGGGCTGAGGATGATGGGGGCTGGTGGGAGATTGGGCTCATGGATAATCCATTCTACAAAGCCCCGCCCTGTCAACCGTTGATGCCCTCCAGCGCAGAATTTCAATCCCTTGCTGATCATCCAGTCCACCGTTCCATGTATGTCCTGATGCGCGATTTGCTCGTCCGCTCGAACGGCAATCGTCGTCTGATGTCCAGCCTGGCCATCGCGCTCAGTTTGTTTGCGGCTGGCCGTGCCGGTTTGGCACAAACCGCGGCGGACTCAACCAATCTGGACGATGGCGTGCCCCTGTTGCTCAAACCGATCCACCGATTGGAGGAGGCGTTGCCGCCGCTTCAATCGGGCAACGTGCCTGTTTTTGTGTCGGGCGACCGCATGTCTGGGCGACCGGACCTCGAGTCAGTGATCGAAGGCAGTGTGGTGCTGCGCAAGGCGGGCACAGTGATTCATGCCGACCGCATCGAGTATTTTCAGCCGACCGATCAGGTAAAAGCCAGCGGTGGGGTGCGCATCAATCGCAAGGGCGATGTATTCGCGGGTCCTTTGCTGGAGCTGAAGGTCGATGCGTTTGAGGGTTTCTTCAACGAGCCGCGCTATCACTTTCTAAAGAACGATGGCCATGGTGAAGCCAGTCGGGCAGAGTTTCTGGATGACAGCCACACCGTCATTCACAACGCGAGCTACACGACCTGTAGGCGCAGGCCTGGGCCGGATTGGCTGCCCGACTGGATTCTGCGGGCCACCAGCATCAGTCTGGATAACGATGAGGAAGTGGGCATTGCGCACGGGGCTGTCGTCAGTTTCAAGGGTGTTCCGGTGTTGCCGATTCCAGCGATCAGTTTTCCATTGACCGACAAGCGCAAGTCCGGCTTGCTGCCGCCTACGATCGGCATTGGTACCGACAACGGCGTGGAGGTGATGCTGCCCTATTACTGGAACATTGCGCCCAACAGGGATGCTACCTTTACTCCCATGTTTATGACCCAGCGAGGTTTGGATTTTGGCGGTGAGTTCCGTTATCTGGAGCCTGAGTACTCGGGTGTCTTGCGTGCCAATTACATGCCCAATGACAGACTCACAGAGTCTGACCGATGGGGGCTGTCCTATATGCACCGCGGCATTGTGCCAACGCCGGTGGGAAATGTCGTGATTGGTGCCAATGTCAATCGCGTCAGTGATGACAACTATTGGCGCGATTTCACCAGCAACAGCACCATTGCCGATCCGAATGCCATTGCCAACACCAGTGCCAGTGTCGGCGTGGCCGTGACACAGCGGCTGTTGCCAAACGATCTGACGGCTAGCTGGGGCGCGGGTGCATTTTCCAGCGCATTGCGCGTGCTCAAATGGCAAACCTTGCAGGATGTCACGGCGCCCATTGTGCCGCCTTACGACCGCCTTCCCCAGCTAACGGCCCGCTATGCGCTCACCAATGTGAATGGTTTTGACTGGTCGGTGGACGGGGACTTCACACAGTTTGAGGCGGATCGTCTGAAAACCCTCCAACCTAATGCCCAGCGGGGTGCGGCGTTGCTACAGGTGAGCCGCCCCTGGCTGGCTCCGGCGGGGTTTTTCACGCCAAAGCTGCAACTGCACGCCACTACTTACCAGTTTGATGTGGCCCTTTCAAACGGTACCCGTTCGGCTGATAGTGTGGTTCCTACCTTCAGTCTGGATAGCGGCCTGGTGTTCGAACGCGAAGCCCGCTTTTTTGGGAACAACCTGATCCAGACCCTGGAGCCGCGTGCCTTTTATGTGTACACGCCCTACCGGGACCAGCGTCAGCTGCCCAATTACGACACGGCCAGCAACGACTTCAACTTTGCCACCATCTACACAGAGAATGCCTTTGTTGGACACGACAAGATTTCGGACAACAACCTATTGACGCTGGGGGTCACCACGCGGTTTGTGGATGCGGACAGTGGCGCCCAGTTGGCAAGGTTTGGGGTGGCCCAGCGCTTGCGATTCAATGATCAGCAAGTCACGCTGAACCCTCTCGACGCAACGGCGCAAGCCGGCTTCAGTGATGTATTGCTGGGTGCTTCGGTCAACGTGCACGACAGTTGGGCAGTTGACTCCACTGTCCAGTACAACGCCAAGACCGACCAGTCCATCCGCTCCACCATTGGAGCCCGTTACAACCCGGGCAGCTACCGCGTGCTCAATGCCGCCTACCGCTACCAGCGGGATGCCAGCGAGCAGTTGGATGTCAGTTGGCAATGGCCCATCAATAATTTGTGGGGAGATAAGGGCCAGGACCTTGGTACAGGACGCGGCCAGGGAGAGGGACGCTATTACAGCGTCGGGCGGCTGAACTATAGTCTCAGTGAGCGCCGCCTTGTCGATACCATTTTGGGCGTCGAGTACGATGCGGGCTGCTGGTTGGCACGCGTCGTGCTGGAGCGCGTGCAAACCAGCACCTCAACTTCAACCGGGCGGCTGATGTTTCAGCTGGAGTTTGTCGGCTTTACCCGGCTCGGTGTGAGCCCTTTGCAGTCCTTGACCCAAAACATTTCGCGATACCAGAATTTGCGTGATTCGGGCGGCGCTTTAAGCCGCTTTAGCAACTACGATTGAAAGACCATGAATTTTCGAACCTGGGTACCCGTCTTTGGCCTTTTTTGTAGCAGCATTGCCCTGCCCGCTTACGCCCAAACGGCGCAGCCGGCGGACTCGATAGTGGCTGTCGTGAACTCGGAACCTATCACCCAGAGCGAGGTGCGAGCCGCAGTGCAGCGTACCGTCAGGGATATGGAGCAGCAACGCGTTGTCGTACCGCGCGCGGAGGAACTCCAGCGCCGCGTGCTGGAACGCCTTGTCAATGAGCGTGCTCAGTTGCAGCACGCACGCGAGACTGGCGTTCGGGTGGACGAGGGTGCTGTTGATCAGGCCGAGGAAGGTGTGGCGCGACAGAACCAGATTAATGTTGCTGAGCTGCGTTTGCGTGTAGTCAAGGACGGACTTAATGTTGCGCAATTTCGCAGCCAGCTACGCGATCAGCTGATGCTGTCGCGACTGCATGAGCGTGATGTAGAGGGACGCTTGCGAATTTCGGAAGCGGAGATCGACGCCTTCATCACGGAGCAGCAAGCCGGCCAGACCGACCCACTCGCGAAAGAGATCAACCTGGCCAATCTGCTGGTGTCGGTGCCGGAAAATGCGACGGTTGAGCAAGCCGCACAGCGGATGCTACAGGCACAGAAAGTGCTGGACCGTCTCCGAGCGGGGGAAGATTTTGCGGTGTTGGTTACTGAGTTGTCGGCGGGTGACCGTGCCAACGGGGGACAGTTAGGCTTGCGGCGGGCCGATCGCTATCCGCCCTCGTTTGTCGCGGCTACACAAAAGCTGGCTGTCGGTCAAGTATCAGAAATCGTTCGCTCAGGTGCGGGTTTTCACATTCTGAAAGTGGTCGAGATGAAGGCCCCCTCGGCACCAGCCAGGGCGATGGTGCAAACCCATGCGCGCCATATTTTGCTGCGTACCGGTCCGCAATTGACACAGGCCGCTGCGGTGACCCGTGTTGCGGATTTCAAGAAGCGTATCGAGTCGGGCGCCGCCACCTTTCAGACGCTGGCCCGCGAGCATTCACAAGACGGCAGTGCAGCCCAGGGGGGCGACTTGGGCTGGGTGGGCCAGGGTGCCTTTGTTCCTGAGTTTGAAGAGCCCATGAACCGGCTGGCCGATGGACAGATAAGTGCCCCCGTGGTTTCGCGCTTCGGAGTGCATCTGATTCAGGTGATTGAACGCCAGCGTGTGGAAATGAGTGAACGTGAGGTTCGCGAGTCCATTCGGGCCCAGCTAAAGGAAAGCCGCTATGAAGCGGCCTTTAACAGTTGGGCACAGGAAATTCGGGCCAATGCCTTCGTCGAGTTGCGCGAGCCGGCCCAGTAATTTTTCGGCATGAAACACGTTGCCCGCAAGCGCTTTGGCCAACATTTCCTGACCGACGGTGGAATCATTGAAGCCATCGTGCACGCCATTGGCCCAAAGCCCGGGCAGCGCATGGTTGAGATCGGTCCTGGTTTGGCGGCACTTACCCAACCCTTGGTGGAGCGTCTGGGGAATTTGACTGTCATTGAGCTCGACCGCGATCTAGCCCAACGCCTGCGCAGCCATGGGCATCTCACGGTGATAGAGTCTGATGTATTGAAAGTGGACTTTGCTCTCGTCAATGCTGAATGGGGTGCTGCAAATACGGTAGCAAAATCCGACTGCGAAACGAGCGGAGTTATTTCAAATAAGTTGCGTGTTGTCGGTAATCTGCCGTACAACATCTCAACGCCCATTCTTTTTCACTTGCTCGACGCAGTGGACGTGATTGAAGACCAGCACTTTATGCTGCAAAAGGAAGTGATTGACCGAATGGTGGCAAAGCCGGCGACGGCAGCCTTTGGACGACTGAGCGTGATGCTGCAGTGGCGGTACGCCATGGAGAACGTTCTTCTGGTGCCGCCCGAGAGTTTCGACCCGCCCCCGCGGGTCAATAGTGCAGTTGTCCGAATGGTGCCGCTCGCCAGCCCCCCAACGCTCAATGTTGCATTGTTGAGCGAGTTGGTTCAGGTGGCCTTTAGCCAGCGGCGCAAGCTGTTGCGCCACACTCTGGGTCGTTGGTTGGAGGAAAAGGGCTTTGGCGGAAGGTTTGACGTACAGCGCCGGGCTGAAGAAGTACCAGTCAGCGCTTATGTGGAATTGGTTCAACAACTACTGCCACAACTGCAACCGATATAGGGCATACCATGCGATTGACCACCTACACCGATTACGCGCTGCGCACACTGATGTACTTGGCTGTCAACCGGGACCGTCTGGTGACAATTCAGGACATTGCCAACCTGCACAGCATTTCAAAAAACCACCTGACCAAGGTCGTTCACCATCTGGGACAAATTGGAATGGTGACCACCGTGCGAGGCCGCAATGGGGGGCTGAAACTGGGAGCGGAGCCGGCCGACATCAACATTGGAAACGTCGTTCGCCAGACCGAATCCGACTTTCATATGGCTGAATGCTTTCACCGGGAAAACAACCGCTGCGTCTACGCTTCGGCTTGCGTACTGGAGGATGCCCTGGGTGCCGCCACGGCAGCCTATTTGCGCGTTCTGGATGGCGTCACCCTGGATAAACTGGTAATCCGAGCACATGCTGGCCAGGACCCCGGCCAAACCAGCCACCCCATCACCTTTCGCCCCCTAAATCAGTTTGGAGTAAGTTGAGGTTGTAGGCTGGCCCAGGTACTTGTCAAACACCATGCCGCTGGCACGCACAAACAGTCGCCCTTTGGGTGTTACGCGAATGGCCGATGCGTCTATGGTGATCAGGCCGGCTTCTTCGTAGGGCTGGAGTCGCAGCAACTCGGCTTCGAAATAGTTCTTGAAGTCGATGCCGTAGTTGCGATTGATGGCGTCAAACTCTACCGGTGCGCTGCACATGAGGGTCATGATGATGTCGCGGCGCAGCACATCGTCCTGGCTTAACTCAAACCCTTTTTCAATCGGCAAGCGTCCAGCGTCCAGGTGTTGGTAATAGGCGCTGACGGTGCGTACAGCCTGGCTGTACGAGTTGCCCACTTTGCTGATGGCTGACACGCCCAGGCCGATCAAGTCGCACTCGGAGCGAGTGGTATAGCCCTGGAAGTTGCGATGCAGGGTTTTGTCCAGCCGTGCCTTGTTCAACTCGTCATCGGGCTTTGAGAAGTGGTCCAGGCCGATGTAGACGTAGCCAGCATCGAGCAGTCTTCGCATCGACATCAGGAAAATCTGCAACCTCAATTCGGCCGATGGCAGGTCGCGTTCGAAAATAAGGCGTTGCGCCTTGAACCGACCTGGCAAGTGTGCATAGTTGTACAGCGCGATGCGGTCCGGAGAGACGCGAATCAAGTTGTCGAGCGTGCGGCTGAAACTGTCCAGCGTTTGCTTTGGCAGGCCGTAAATCAGGTCCGCATTAATGGACTGGAAGCCGGATTTACGGCTTTCCACTACAGCCTGCTCCACCATGTCCAAAGGCTGGATGCGGTTGACCGCTTGTTGTACGGCGGGGTCAAAATCCTGCACGCCAAAACTGTTGCGATTGAAGCCCAGTTCGGCCAGCATGGACAGGGTATGGGGCTGGACTGTACGTGGGTCAATCTCCACGCCCAGCTCGGCGTCCGGGGTGAACGTAAAGTGTGTGCGCACCATGGCCATGAGCTGGCGCAACTCATCTTCGCTGAAAAACGTTGGCGTGCCACCGCCCAGATGCAACTGAACCGTTTTACGATCGCCACCAATGCGGGAGGCCACCAGCGCCATTTCCTTGTTCAAATAGCGCAGGTATTCGCCAACGCGCTCATGATCCTTGGTAATGATTTTGTTGCAGGCGCAAAAATAGCAAAGCGACTCGCAGAATGGCAAGTGGATGTAGATTGACAATGGTGGGTTGTCGGTGCGACCGGAACGCTGGTCCAGGTAGTCCCGGTAGGTCGTCTCGGTGAAATTGGCGTGGAATCGGTCTGCGGTTGGGTACGAGGTGTAGCGTGGACCGAGTTTGTCGAATTTTCGGACCAACTCTTCGGAGAGCTCCATGTCGGTGGAGACGTGTGTCATTTCGGATTCCTTAAACATCTTTCAAAGCGGCTGCAGGCCAACTTCATGCCTGGGAGCAGCGCGGGGTAGCTTGAGCGTGAATACGGCACCTTGCCCAGTTTCGCTCTGGACCGTGATTTGCCCCCCGAGCACGCTGGTGACGAGGTTGTGCACGATATGTAGACCCAAACCGGAGCCTCCTTGACCCATGCGTGTCGTAAAAAAGGGCTCAAATACATGGGTAAGGTCAGTTTTTAGAATGCCGTGACCGCTGTCACTAACCTCCAATCGTAGCTGATTGGCG
>JBAWYQ010000117.1:0-12849 GCA_037143475.1 Burkholderiales bacterium
CCCATCTTGGTGGTGACCGTTTGCGGGTCCACCGTGTTGCCCATGCTCTTGCTCATCTTGCGGCCCTGGCCATCGGTGGCAAAGCCGTGGGTCAGCAAGCCGCGGTAGGGAGCGCGGTCATACAGGGCACAGCCTAGCAACAACGAGCTGTGGAACCACCCGCGGTGCTGGTCGTGGCCTTCCAAATACAAATCTGCTTCGGGGCCTTCCGCGTGGAACGGTGGGCGCGCATAAGCGTCTTTGTGGCTGCCGCGCAGCACGTGCTGGAATGTGGAGCCCGAGTCAAACCACACCTCCAGAATGTCGGTGCTCTTGCTGTAATGCTCCGCGTCCGCTGCACCCAGAATGTCTTGCGCGGTGACGCGGCTCCAGGCCTCGATGCCGCCCTTTTCCACAATGTCCGCCGCCTGGTCCAGGATGGCCATGGTGTTGGGGTGCAGTTCGCCGCTGTCCTTGTGAAGGAAGAAGGGCACTGGCACGCCCCAGCTGCGCTGGCGGCTGATGCACCAGTCGGGCCGGTTGGCAATCATGTCGCGCAGGCGGGTCTTGCCGTTCTCGGGGTAAAACTGTGTCTGGTCGATCGCGTCCAGCGCGAGCTGGCGCAGCGTCTTGGGCGCCTTGTCCGTTGTGAACACACCCGGGCCATCGTCCATGCGGATGAACCACTGCGCGGCCGCGCGGTAGATCACTGGCGTCTTGTGGCGCCAGCAGTGCGGGTAGCTGTGCACGATGGGCTGTGTGGCCATCAGCCGGTCGCTTTGGCCCAGCACTTCAAGGATGCGTGGGCAGGCTTTCCAGATGTTCATGCCGCCAAACAATGCCAGGTCATCGGCATAGCTGCCGTTGCCCTGTACTGGGTTCAGGATGTCGTCGTACTTCAGACCGTGGGCCACGCAGCTGTTGAAGTCATCCACGCCGTAGGCGGGTGCCGAGTGCACGATGCCCGTGCCGTCGACCGCGCTCACATAGTCGGCCAGGTACACCGGCGCCAGACGCTGGTAGCCCTCATGCACGTCATACAGCGGGTGCTTGAAGTTCAGGCCACCCAACTTTTCGCCCGTGGTGGTCGCCACCACAGTGCCTTGCACGCCGTAGCGCTCCAGACACTTTTCGACCAGGCTTTCAGCCAACACCAAAAGGCCACGCGGTGTGTCCACCAAGGCATAGACCAGTTCCGGATGGGCGTTGAGCGCCTGGTTGGCGGGGATGGTCCAGGCGGTCGTCGTCCAGATCACGATGAAGGCGGACTTGGGGTTGCCGGGCAGCCCCGCCAGGCCAAAGGCTTGTGCCAGTGCCTGCTTGTCGGCGGCTTCAAAGGCTACGTCCAGCGTGTCACTCTTCTTGTCGGCGTATTCGATCTCGAATTCGGCCAGGCTGGAGCCGCAGTCAAAGCACCAGTACACGGGCTTCAGGCCACGGTAGACAAAGCCGCGCTCGATCACGCGCTTGAAGGCGCGAATCTGCCCGCCCTCGTTGGCCGGGTCCATGGTGCGGTAGGGGCGTTCCCAGTCGCCCAGCACGCCCAGGCGTTTGAAGTCTTCGCGCTGCTGGTTGATCTGCTCTGTGGCAAAGGCACGGCTCTTGGCCTGCATGTCGTCACGGCTCAGGTTGCGGCCATGCAATTTTTCGATGGCGTTCTCAATAGGCAGGCCGTGGCAGTCCCAGCCGGGGATGTATTGCGCGTCGAACCCGCCGAGCTGCTTGCTCTTGACGATCATGTCCTTCAGGACCTTGTTCAGTGCGTGCCCGATGTGCAGCTTGCCGTTCGCATAGGGCGGGCCGTCGTGCAGCACAAACAAAGGGGCACCAGCGCGGGCATCACGCAGTCTGCGGTACAGGCCCTCCTCGTTCCAGGTTTTGACCCAGCCTGGTTCCCGCTTGGGCAGGTCACCCCGCATGGGGAAGGGGGTATCGGGCAGGTTCAGGGTGCTGCGGTAGTCGACGGAAGGCGTGGTGTTATCGGTCATAGTGAGGCTGGTTGGCAAAGTACGTCTGGGCATCAAGGCAATCCTTTTTGATGCCGGCGGTCAGGGCTTCGAGCCCGTCGTACTTCAGCTCGTCGTGCAGTTTGTGGAGGAGTTCCACCCGGATGATTTTACCGTAGGCCCCCTCGGGACCCAGATCCGTGGGCCAATCCAGGCAATGGGTCTCCAGCAGCACCCGTCCGCCGTTCACATCGCTGGGGTCCAGCGAGGGGCGCACGCCCAGGTTGGCCACGCCCTGCACGGGCTTGTCGCTCAGCCCATGCACCAGCACTGCAAAAATGCCACTGGCTGCGGGCTTCCAGTGGGCAAAACGCAGGTTCAGTGTTTTAAAGCCCAAGGTGCGGCCCAGCTTGCGCCCGTGCACCACATGGCCTGAAATGCAATAGGGCCGCCCCAGCAATCGGGCCGTGTCCTGCATACGACCCTGGCCCAACGCCTCGCGCACGGCCGAGCTGGACACGCGCAAACCGTGCACCTCATAGCTGTTCATGCGGGCCACATCAAAGCCCTGGGTAACACCCGCGGCATCCAAAAAGGCATAGTCGCCGGCGCGCTGTGCGCCAAACCGGAAATCGTCACCCACCAGCACGTAGCGGGCGCCAAGTCCGCACACCAGAACGTCGTCTACAAAGGTCTGTGGAGTCTGCGAGGCCAGCCGGGCGTCAAAGGGCAGCACCACGGTCTGGTCCACGCCGCAGTTGGCCAGGTCGTCCAGCTTGTCGCGCAGCGTGCCCACGCGGGCTGGCGCCAGCTCCGGCTTCTTGAACTTCTTGGCAAAATAGTCGCGCGGATGCGGCTCAAAGGTGAGCACACAGCTGGGCACGCCACGCTGTTGCGCTTCACCCCGTAAGAGCGCCAACATGGCCTGGTGGCCACGGTGGACACCATCAAAATTGCCGATGGTCACGGCGCATGCAGACGCTACGCCGGGGTGATGGAAGCCGCGAAAAACCTTCATGAATTCATTATCTTTTTGATAGCAGGCCACACAGGGTGTGCGGGGTCCAGATGTCAAGTTGTCACAGAAAGAGGGTATATTGTGACGCAGCAGCGCACCATGCATCCATGGCGCTTGGCTGCAGAGATGTGCATTGCTGGTTACTGGTTGTTTTAACCGTTACAGGAGGGCGTGTTTTGAAAGTCTTGAAACTCTCGGCCCAAGGGCTGCCGCAATCATGGATATCGCTGGAGCAGGCGGTTATTCACTACGCTGCGGACGAGGTTCGTTGGGAATCGGGTGGTGAGGTGGCGGTGTTTCATGGCGGCTACAACGCGTTAACCGGACTGCAGTCCATCATTCGGGTCAACAGCATCATTGGCACCAAAGGCGTGCCCAGCATCAACCCCTTCAGCATGCGCCCAGGCCTGACCAACGGCAAATTGTTCGACCGTGACCGCTGTGTGTGCGCCTATTGCGGCAACCGTTTTTACGATCACGACCTGACGCGTGAACACATCATCCCCTTTGCACAAAAGGGGGTTGACACCTGGATGAACGTGGTCACCGCCTGCAAACCCTGCAACCACCGCAAAAGCCACCGCACCCCCGAGCAGGCAAACATGCCACTGCTCTACACGCCCTACGTCCCCAGTCTGTGGGAAGACTTCATTCTGCGCAATCGGCGCATTCTGGCCGACCAAATGGAGTTTTTGATAGCCCACGTGCCCAAGTCATCGCGCCTGCTGGCCTGAGGCTAGCCTGGACGCAAAACCTTGGTCACGGGGTTGGTGCGCAGTCTGAAGGCGTCTGGCATGCCCGAACCCAGCAAGGGGCGCAAATACAGGCGAAAGGCATCCGTCACGTCGGTGCCATTGGGCGTGATGAAGGCGTCTTCCATGACGCGTGTTTTTCCGGCTACAGCCTCGAGCGGAAGTAACTCGTAGTCCACCGAGTAGAACCCGGTGCGCTTGATGGCCACCGAGCCATCGCGGTCACCCCACATGGCAAACTGCACGGCCTTTTCGCCGACCTCGCGGGCCTCGCGCTGGTCCACGTCGGATACGCAACCAATGAACGAACGTTGCAAATAGCCCAGCGTATCGCCGCGCACCCGCTTGATGCCTAGCTTGCTTTTGATTTCTTCACATAGCAGGTCGGCCAGTGCGCCGCTGCCGGAGAGCTGCAGATTGCCGTGGGCGTCTTGCTCCAAGTCTTTGGCCAACTGGGCGGCAATGGGCGCTCCAGAAGCATCGTGTATGCCCTCGGACACCGCGACCACGCAGCGGCCGAGGCGCTCGTAGGTCGCTTTGACGTCGGCCAGAAAGCGCTCCAGGTCAAAGGTGCGTTCGGGCAGGTAAATCAGGTGCGGGCCATCGTCGGCAAACTTCTTGCCTAGCGCAGATGCTGCAGTTAAAAAGCCGGCGTGGCGCCCCATGACGACGGCTACATACACGCCCGGCAGGGCCGCGTTGTCCAGGTTGGCGCCGGCAAAGGCTTGTGCAACAAAGCGCGCTGCGGATGGGAAACCGGGCGTGTGGTCGTTGCCCACCAGATCGTTGTCAATGGTTTTGGGAATGTGGATGCTGCGCAGCGGGTAGTTGGCCTTGCGCGCCTCTTCGCTGACGATGCGCACGGTGTCTGACGAGTCGTTGCCGCCAATGTAGAAAAAGTGCCCGATCTCGTGCGCCTGCAATACCTTGAAAATCTCCTGGCAGTACTTGATGTCGGGCTTGTCCCTTGTGGAGCCCAGTGCACTGGACGGTGTGTTGGCCACCATCTCCAGGTTGTGGCTGGTCTCCTGGGTCAGGTGCACAAAGTCTTCGTTGATGATGCCGCGCACACCATGGCGGGCGCCATAGACGTGCTCGATGTCGCGAAACCGCCGCGCTTCCAGCGCCACGCCTACGAGGGATTGGTTAATGACGGCGGTGGGGCCGCCACCCTGTGCTACCAAAATTTTTCCGGATGCCATGTTGAGTCCTGTGGGTAGTTAAACACTCTCAGGAATTCATCGTAGCACCGTAGCTGCTGTATTCAGGCAAAAACGCCCGCCGTGTCCTGCATGCGGGCAGAGACTTCGCCCAGGTGGTGCAGGGTGTCGCCAAAGGTCATTTCCATTTGGGTGAGCTTCTTGAAGTAGTGGCTGACGATGTATTCGTCAGTCACACCAATACCGCCGTGCAATTGCACTGCCTGCTGGCCGACATAGCGCATGCTCTGGCCCAACTGGTACTTGGCCCGGGCCATCGCAGCGCGGCGCTCGGGCGCGGGGGCGTTGAGCTTGAGGCTGGCGTAGTAGCTCATGGAGCGGGCCAGTTCCAGTTGCATCTTCATGTCGGCCGCGCGGTGGCGCAGGGCCTGGAAGCTGCTGATGACCACGCCAAACTGCTTGCGCGTGTTCATGTACTCGGCGGTGATGGCCATGGTCTTGTCCATCACGCCCACAGCCTCGGCGCAGGTGGCGGCAATGCCAATGTCCACCGCGTGCTCCAGCGCCGCCAGGCCGTCTTGGGTGATCAGTGTGGCGGGGGCGTTTTTGAGCGTTACTTCGGCAGCACGGCTGCCGTCCTGCGTGCCGTAGCCGCGGGTGGTTACACCGGCGCTCTGGCGTTCGACCAGGAACAAGGCCAACTGGCTGTTAATTTTTGCGGGCACGATAAAGGCGTCAGCCTGGTCACCCACGGGCACTACACTTTTTGTAGCGTTCAGCACATAGCCACCGGGGGCTTGCGTGGCTTTTGCATCACACACATCGAGCTTGTAGCGGGCTGCGCGCTCCTGGTAGGCCAGCACCATCAGGGCTTCGCCACTGGCAATTTTGGGCAGCCATTCGGCCTTGGTGGCGGCATCGGCATAACCGGACAGTACGCCACCGGCAATGAGGGACTGAGCGAGCGGCTCCAGCACGATACCGCGGCCCAACTCTTCCATCACCACCATGCCTTCGACCGGACCCATACCCAAACCACCATCGCCCTCGGGCACGTACAGGCCGCATAGGCCGAGTTCGGCAATTTCGTTCCAAGCTGCGCGGTCAAAGCCGCCTGCCTTCACCGCTGTGCGACGGCGCTCGAAGGTGTAGCCCTTGTCAACCCATTTGCGCACGGCATCGCCAAGTTGTACCTGGTCATCAGAAAAATCAAAATCCATGTGTATCTCCTGGGTTTCAGCTCAAAACGGTCTGTGAAACGATGTTGCGTTGCACTTCGTTGGAGCCGCCATAAATAGTGGTCTTGCGCATGTTGAAGTAGGTGGACGCCAGCGGCGCGCAATGCATGGCGCCAATGGCGTCGCCTTGCCAGCCGGCTTCCATGGCCTCGCGGATCAGGGGCAGAGCGAAGGGGCCGGCGGCCAGCATCATCAGTTCGCTGTAGCGCTGCTGGATCTCGCTGCCGCGGATTTTGAGAAGGCCGGCGATGTCGAGCGAGTTTTTGCCCGACTTTTCCGCGGCCAAGACGCGCAGCACCATCATTTCGAGCGCGACCACGTCGACTTCCAGTTTGGCGATTTCGTCGCGGAAGCGGGTGTCGGCATATACGCCCTCGGCCTTGGCCAGGCGCTTCAAGCGCTCTAGTTCGCGCTTGGCGCGGTTGACGTCAGCGATGTTGGTGCGCTCGTGGCTGAGCAGGTGCTTGGCGTAGGTCCAGCCCTTGTTCTCTTCGCCAATCAGGTTCTCGGCGGGAACCACCACGTTGTCAAAGAACACTTCATTGACTTCTGCCTCGCCGTCCAGCAAAACGATAGGTCGCACCGTGACGCCGGGAGACTTCATGTCGATCAGCAAAAAGCTGATGCCGGTCTGCGGTTTGCCCTCGGTGCTGGTGCGCACCAGGCAAAAAATCCATTCGCCGTACTGGCCCAGCGTGGTCCAGGTCTTCTGGCCGTTGACCAAGAAGGTATTGCCCTGCCGCTCTGCGCGACACTTGACGGATGCCAGGTCCGATCCCGAACCGGGTTCGCTGTAGCCCTGGCTCCACCAGACATCTCCGCTGGCAATGCCGGGCAAAAAGCGCCGCTGTTGTTCCGCGGTGCCAAAGGCCATGATGACCGGGGCCACCATCACCGGGCCAAAGGGCACCACGCGGGGCGCGCCGGCCAGCGCACATTCTTCCTCAAACAGGTGTTTTTGCACCGAGTTCCAGCCGGGGCCGCCAAACTCTTTGGGCCAGCCATGGCCCAGCCAGCCCTTCTTGCCCAGTATCTTGGCCCAGCGTTGCATATCGTCACGCGTCAGTTGCAGGGCGTTGTGCACTTTGTGCGCGATTTCGGCGGGCAGGTTGGCACCCACCCAGGCGCGAATGTCTTCGCGAAATTGCTGTTCTTCAGGGGTAAATGCCAGATCCATCAAAAAATCTCCATGTAGACGTTCCGCTTTTTAGCACGGTCGTTCGGTTAACTCTGTCCGGGTTGTGACACGCCCAATTCGGCGCACAGGGCGCGCACGGTTTGTTGCAACTGGGCCAGCTCCGATTCCAGATGGGCTACGCGCTCGGTCAATCCGGACGCGCTTGCGCTACCAGCCGATGCGTTTGCGTTACCGGACATGGCAGCTTCCATATCGACTGGCCCACACAACAGGTGTGCCCAACGCTGCTCGCGGGCGCCATGGGCGCGGGGCAGTTTTACCGTGAGCGGACCGCCTTTGGCGTCGGAGCGGTCTTGAAGTTCCTCCAGAAACCCTTCTACCGATGAAATGTCGGCAAACCGGTACCAGCGCTCGGCGTTCAGGCGCAACTCCCCGGCAGTTTGAGGCCCGCGCAGCATCAGCAGGCCCAGCAACACAGCAGACTGCTCGGGCACGCCCACGCCGCGCTGAAAATTGTGCTCGTAACGCGTCACCCGGCTGCCGCTGGACTCGCGTACCAGGTTCATGGGCATGAGCGTGTCCAGCGCGGTGGCGATTTCGGCCTCGGTGAGGTTCATCAGTGGATCACGGGTGCTTTTCTGGTTGCAGCCCAGCATCAGGGTGTTAAGCGACAGCGGGTAGCTGTCGGGCACGGTGCGGGCTTTTTCCATCAAAGTGGCAAGTACACGGGCCTCAATGGGGGATAGGGTGATGGGTGTGGGCAAAGTCATAATCGGTACCAATGAAAAACATCGTTATTTTGATCTCAGGCGGCGGCTCCAATATGGCGGCCATCGTCAAAATAGCACAGCGCGATGCCTGGGCAGAGAAGTTTGGCGCCCGGGTGGCTGCGGTGATCAGCAATAAGGCAGATGCCAAAGGCCTGATTTTCGCTCGTGAGCACCGCATCGCCACCGAGGTGCTGGACCACAAGGCCTTTGCCTCGCGGGAGGACTTTGACAACGCGCTGGCTGCTCTGATTGATCGTTTCGATCAGCCGGGCGATCCGGTTCTGGTGGTATTAGCCGGTTTTATGCGGATTTTGACGCCAGGTTTTGTGAATCGCTATTCGGGGCGATTGGTGAATATCCACCCGTCGCTGCTGCCGGCCTTCACAGGGCTGCATACCCACCAGCGCGCCATTGATGCGGGCTGCAAATTTGCGGGCGTGACCGTGCACCAGGTGACGGCCGAGTTGGACCACGGCGCGATTCTGGCGCAGGCGGTGGTGCCGGTGTTGCCAACGGATACCACGGAAACACTGGCCGCCCGGGTGCTGACGCAGGAGCACCTGATCTACCCCCGGACGATTGCAGAGTTGCTACAAAAATGAGAGCTGCTTAGGCCCGTTTTACGGGGGTTACGCTCCCATATGGCCGGAAGGCGGATGGAGCTACCCAATCGGGTTGGATGCAACCTCATTCGGGTAGGTTCTGTCCTTTTTGATGCCGATCAGGCCACTGCGCTAAGCGTCGTGCTTTTGCTCGATGCTGCCAAGCCGCTTGCCACCTGGTCGTACAGCATTTGCGCCAGTTTGGCGATGTCGAAACCCTGGCTGGATGTGCTGGTCGTTGTCGCTGTGCTGCTGTTGCTAGCCGCTTGTGACACCAGGTCCGTCAGTTTTTTTGCAAAGGCATCCGACTCGCTGCTGCTGACCTTGCCGTTGTTGTCCGTGTCCATGGCTTTGAACAGGGCTTGCACAGGGTCACTCTTGACATTTCCCGCCAGGCGCTCGGTCAGCGACACAGTGCCGTCCTGATTGGTGTCCAACGGGTCGTAAGTCGCGCTGCTGCTGGACGTGCTGCTCGCTGCGGATGCTCCGCTTGCAGCCCCCGCAGGTGGCGGACCGGGTGGCGGCCCGCCAGCGCCGCGTGCGCCGTCCCCATCGCCGTCAGGGTCGCCGCCGCTCTTGCGTGCCTGGGCGAAATCGACGGTGGAGGACTGAGACTGCATCAGGCTTTTCATGCCCTTGCCCAGTTCGTCTGCCGAGAGGCTGCCATCGCCATTGGCGTCCATGGACGTGAAGACCTTGGCCGTGTCCCCAAAGCTGGCTCCGGTCTTCTGGCTGATCTTGCCCAGCATGGTGGTCAGCTCAGCCTGGTCGACGCTGCCGCTTCCGTCCGAGTCGACTTTGGCAAACATTTTTGCCTGGTGGTTGGTGCGTTGGGAGTTCAATGCTGCCCAGGCATTACTGCCCGAGCCACTGACCCCGCTGATAGTGCTCATGGTCTTTCCTTTCGTTCACTGGTTGGTTGAAATGCCACCAACAGACCGTAGACGATCGGTGACAAATTCATTTTTTGCGACCTGGATAAAGTCTTTATGTCTGCCTCGTAAACCGTGGCGTTTTGGGCCACGTTTGAGAGCCGGAAAAGCGCTTGAAAAGCAGTGCATTTATCGCATTGAAACGGGCGACGGTTTTGCGGCGCAACGAAGGCACCAGAAACTCCGCCGAGCGTAAGTCGGCCATGGTGATGTGCTACAGCAGGTCAGTGCGGGTTGTCTCCACTTTGGCAAAACGCGCCTGTTGTATGCCGTCATTCACCACGTCTTCAGTAAACATGGCCGCAGGCCTCACCCAAAGCCCTCGTTCGCCATACAACGCACGGTAGAGCGTCATGGGTTCCAGGGTTTCGCTGTGGCGCACGGTGTCCACCACTTCGTACAAATTGCCCTTGTAGTGGCGGTACAGGCCGGGTGGGGTGGGGGTCATGGGAGGTAAGTTTTCGTTTGGCATGGGACAATCGTAAGTTATGCATCCAAAAGCTCTTTTAGACGCCTGCGCGGAACTCGTCAGGCTCACCCTCAAATTTGATCATCCGGCCGACGCCATCGTCTCGCGTTTTTTCCGCGACAACCGGGGTCTGGGTCCCCGTGAGCGCGCGACCATGGCCGAGACGGTCTACACCGTGTTGCGCAAAAAGCTGCTTTTTGACCACCTGGCGCCCTCTGGCAGTGGCCCCAAGGAACGGCGTTTGGCGATTTTGGGTTTCTATGGCCCGGGTGACTTTTTACGCAGTGCGCTGACCGAGCAGGAAACCAACTGGCTGGATCAGTGCGAAAAGGTCAGCCCCAACGATTTGATGGAGCGCCATCGACACAATCTGCCGGAGTGGCTGGTGCAGCCGCTCAAGGACCAGCTGGGTGCCGAATTCTGGCCCATGGTGGAGACGTTGAATCTGGGCGCTGGATTGGACTTGCGGGTCAACACTTTCAAGGCCAAGCGCGCTGATGTGCAAAAGGAGCTTGCCAAGGCTGGCATCAAGGCCGTCAACACGCCGTTTTCACCGTGGGGCTTGCGGATTGCCGGAAAGCCCGCATTGAACAAGAACGAAGCGTTCATGCGCGGCGATTTTGAGGTGCAGGATGAAGGCTCGCAACTGTTGTCCATGCTGCTCGACGCCAAGCGAGGTGAGATGGTGGTCGATTTTTGCGCCGGTGCCGGTGGCAAGACGCTGGCCATAGGTGCGGCCATGCGCAGCACCGGCCGACTGTATGCGTTTGATACATCGGCCCACCGGTTGGATGCATTCAAGTCGCGCCTGAAGCGCAGTGGTTTGTCGAATGTGCACCCCGCCGCTATTGCGCACGAGCGTGATGACCGCGTCAAGCGGCTGACCGGCAAGATGGACCGTGTGCTGGTGGATGCGCCCTGCACCGGCCTGGGTACCTTGCGCCGCAACCCGGATTTGAAGTGGCGCCAGAACATGCAGGCGGTAGAAGAGATGGCGGTTAAGCAGGCGGCCATTTTGCAAAGTGCATCGCGCATGCTGAAGTCGGGTGGGCGCATTGTTTACGCAACCTGTAGCGTGTTGCCGCAGGAAAACGAGGCTATTGCCGCGGCATTCTCGACTGCCAATCCGGATCTTGTCCCTTTGTCTGCAGGGGAAGTGCTGGCCGAATTGAAAGTTGAGGGCGCCGCCAGCTTGTGCAGTGGCGGTGACAATAATCAGCTGTATTTGCGCCTGTGGCCGCATCGCCACGCGACAGACGGATTCTTTGCAGCCGTGTGGCAAAAGAAATAGCGATTGGTCTTTGATAAGGAAATCGGAACATGCAGTTAGCGGATTTGCCAGTATTCAATTTGGCCCTCGATTGGCTGGCCCACGGTGTGTTGCAGTTGCAGTGGTGGCAGATTATTTTGGTGACTTTGGCGTTGACCCATATCACCATGATCAGCGTGACGGTGTTCTTGCACCGCCACCAGGCGCACCGTGCCCTGGATTTACACCCGATTGCCTCGCATTTTTTCCGGTTCTGGCTGTGGCTGACCACGGGACAGGTGACCAAAGAGTGGGCTTCCATTCACCGCAAGCACCACGCCAAGTGCGAACAACCTGAAGACCCCCACAGCCCACATGTGCATGGCATCAGGAAGGTTTTGCTGCAGGGCTATGAGCTGTACCGTGCCGAGGCGGCAAATCTGGAGACCATGTCACGCTATGGCCATGGCACACCCAGTGACTGGCTGGAGCGCAATGTGTACACGCGTTTTTCGACATTGGGCGTGGCCTCGATGCTGGTGATCGATCTAGCCTTGTTTGGTGTAGCTGGTTTAGCGGTGTGGGCTGTGCAAATGATGTGGACCCCGGTGATGGCTGCCGGCATCATCAATGGTGCGGCACACTACTGGGGCTACCGCAATTTTGAGGCGCCGGACGCAAGCACCAATATTTCACCATGGGGCATTTTGATTGCTGGTGAAGAGCTGCATAACAATCACCACACCTATCCGACTTCGGCGAAGTTGTCGGTCAAGCGTTATGAATTTGATATTGGCTGGGTCTACATCAGCGCGATGCAAGTCGTAGGCCTGGCAAAGGTCAAGAAGCGCCCGCCCAAGGCCGCTTTTGGTGCCATTCGTCCGGTGGCTGACGAAAAGACGCTGGAAGCCCTGATTGCCAACCGCTACGAACTGATGGCAGGCTATGCCAAGGGTATGCGCCAAGCGGCGCGTGACGAGTTTGAGGCCATGAAGGCACGTAGTGCGGACGGCGCTGTCATCAAAGCAGCCAAGCGTTGGATGCATCGGGATCTGGAGAAGGTGCCTGCTTCGATGGCCGCTGCACTGGAGCGCGCACGCGCTGCCTCGCCGGTGCTGGACAAGATGGTGACAATGCGTGAAGAGTTGCGACAGATGTGGCTCAACACCTCCGTATCGCGAGAACAACTGGCCAAGGATTTGCAGGTCTGGTGTCAGCGCGCCGAGGCCAGCGGCATCGCGGCGCTGCAAGAGTTCTCCATGCGACTGCGTGCGGCGCACGTTTAGTCGCCCTTTACCCCTTCAGCAAAGCCCGTTTTTTGACCGGCTTTTTTTCGTGCGCTCCAGATCGGTCGAGCTATGCGTTTTGCTCCGTGTCCCCCGGCCTTCGGCCTCCTCCTTGACCTGAGCAAAACGCCTATCCCACACCTGTGGCGGGTGAAAGAAAAGCCACTTTTCAAAAAGCTGCAGACGTAAAAAAGCCCGCAAAGAGCGGGCCTTCTTGCAAGCAGCAGAACCTGAATTACTTCAGCTTCATTTCCTTGTAGTCCACATGCTTGCGAGCTTTGGGATCAAATTTCTTGATCAACATCTTCTC
>JBAWYQ010000118.1:0-12791 GCA_037143475.1 Burkholderiales bacterium
ACCGGTGTTCAAAAGGTTGTTCGCATCCTGGAGACCATCAGCGAAGAGGAGTTGTCGCGCCTGCAGGCACCATCGCCACCACCCGCTAAGCGCTGATTTTCCACAGGACCGTCCGAAGGTAAATTGCACACCCTGGGGCAGCAACCCAAACGCAGTGGGGGGCGTGGGGGGTTCTTTCCTACTTCAGTCGCTTGATCAGGCTGGAGGTGTCCCAGCGATTGCCGCCCATGTGTTGTACATCGGCATAAAACTGGTCAACCAGCGCAGTGACAGGTATGCGAGCACCATTGCGCTTGGCCTCGTCCAACACCAGACCCAAGTCCTTGCGCATCCAGTCTACGGCAAAGCCAAAGTCAAATTGGTCCGCCACCATGGTCTTGCCACGGTTGTCAAGCTGCCAGCTCTGCGCTGCACCCTTGCCAATTACGTCCAGAACCTGGTTCATATCGAGCCCTGCCTGCTGGCCGAAAGCAATGGCCTCACTGAGGCCTTGAACCAAGCCGGCGATGCAAATCTGGTTCACCATCTTGGCTAGTTGACCCGCACCACTGTCACCCAGGAGCGTGAAAGCACGTGAGAATGCCATGGCTACTGGCTTTGCCGCCTCAAAAGCCGCGCTATCTCCTCCGCACATCACGGTCAGCATGCCGTTTTGTGCACCCGCCTGACCGCCAGACACCGGTGCGTCAACAAAGTGCAGTCCCTGGTGGCTGGCAAGGGCGCTCAGTTCACGAGCCACGCTGGCGGAAGCTGTGGTGTGGTCGACAAAAATGGCGCCTGCCTTCATGCCCGCAAAGGCACCTTCGGGGCCCATGGTGACGCTGCGTAGATCCTCGTCGTTGCCGACGCAGCAGAAGACGAGGTCCGCATTGCGGACCGCAAGGCGTGGCGTTTCGGCATGAGTGTTGGGAGCATTTGTACCCCCAGCCCCCGGGAAATCTGCGCACCAAGCTATAGATTTGGTAGCGGTGCGGTTGTAGACGGTGACTGCGTGTCCGGCCAGGGCAAGATGCCCCGCCATCGGAAAGCCCATGACGCCGAGGCCCAGAAAGGCCACTTTGGTGCTAGGGCAGGCTTCGTAGGATTTGGAGTTGGTGCTAGACATGGTTAGGTAGGTTCAAATAGTTGGAAGGGCAATTTGCCGCCGGGCCGCCCCAAGGCAAATTAGCCCCCTCGGGGGGCAGCGACCCGCGCAGCGGCGGAGCTTGGGGGCCATATTCACATGATGGCGAAGTTTTCGGTCCCTGCGCTCAGGTCGGTCGATTTGGCACGCTGGCTGTTGAGTTTGATCTGAAGGCGTAGGTCGTTCACGGAGTCGGCATTGCGCAGCGCGTCTTCGAATGTGATCATGTTCTTTTCGTACATGTCAAACAGCGCCTGATCAAAGGTCTGCATGCCGGCTTGCCGGCTTTTCTTCATGATTTCCTTGATTTCGGAAACATCACCTTTGAAGATCAGGTCGGAGATCAGTGGTGAGTTCAGCATAATCTCGACGGCTGCCACGCGGCCCTTGCCGTCCTGCTTGGGAATGAGTCGCTGCGACACCAGCGCCTTCAGGTTGAGCGACAGATCCATGAGCAACTGCGCACGGCGCTCTTCGGGGAAGAAATTGATGATGCGGTCCAACGCCTGATTCGCGCTATTGGCGTGCAATGTGGCCAGGCACAGGTGGCCGGTTTCTGCAAAGGCGACCGCATGTTCCATGGTTTCACGGTCTCGGATTTCGCCCATCAGAATGACATCGGGCGCTTGGCGCAGGGTGTTCTTCAGCGCTGCTTCCCAGCTGTCGGTGTCCAGCCCCACCTCTCGCTGGGTCACCACACAGTTTTTGTGCATATGCACAAATTCAACGGGGTCTTCAATCGTGATGATGTGGCCGTAGGAGTTTTCGTTGCGCCAATCCACCATCGCCGCCAAGGTGGTCGATTTGCCGGAACCAGTGGCCCCCACCAGGATGCACAGACCGCGTTTGGATTGGGAAATCTCTTTCAAAACCTGTGGCACGCCCAGCCCGTCGATGGTCGGCAACACGGTTGGAATGGTTCGCAACACCATGCCAACCTTCCCCTGCTGGATGAAGGCGTTGACCCGAAAGCGTCCAATGCCGGGTGGTGAGATGGCGAAATTACTTTCCTTGGTGCGTTCAAAGTCGGCCACTTGCTTGTCGTTCATGATGGAACGTGCCAATGAGAGTGTGTGCACTGCGTTGAGGGCTTGCGGCGACACTTTCGTCACCTTGCCGTCAACTTTGATGGCAGGCGGAAAGTCGCCCGTGATAAACAAGTCGCTTCCATTGCGCCCCACCATCAGTTTGAGCAGGTCGTTGATAAATTTCGTGGCTTGATCGCGTTCCATAATGGGCTACCCTGGGAAGTTTTCAGGAATCTTGGCTTTGGATCGAGCCTCGGCCGCACTGATGACGTTGCGCTTGACCAGATCGGTCAGGTCCTGGTCTAGTGTCTTCATCCCCACGCTGTTGCCGGTCTGGATGCTTGAGTACATCTGCGCAACCTTGGCCTCTCGGATCAGGTTGCGGATGGCGCTGGTGCCTAGCATGATCTCGTGGGCGGCGACACGACCCTGGCCATCCTTGGTCTTGCACAGTGTTTGCGAAATCACCGCTTGCAACGACTCGGACAACATGGCACGTACCATTTCCTTTTCATCTGCCGGGAAGACGTCAATGATCCGGTCAATGGTCTTGGCCGCGCTGGAGGTGTGCAGCGTGCCAAAGACCAGGTGGCCGGTCTCGGCGGCCGTCATGGCCAGGCGGATCGTTTCCAGGTCGCGCATTTCACCCACCAGAATGCAGTCCGGGTCTTCACGCAGGGCGGATCGCAGCGCGGCCGCAAAGCTCAAGGTGTGTGGCCCCACCTCGCGCTGGTTGACCAGGCACTTCTTGGACTCGTGCACAAACTCTATCGGGTCTTCTACCGTGAGGATGTGGCCGAACTCGGTTTCGTTGAGGTAGTTGACCATCGCTGCCAGTGTGGTGGATTTGCCTGACCCGGTAGGGCCGGTCACCAGCACCATGCCGCGGGGTTTTAAAGCCAGGTCGCCAAAAATCTTGGGCGCGTTGAGTTGCTCCAACGACAGTATCTTGCTTGGGATAGTCCGGAACACCGCACCGGCACCCCGGTTGTGGTTGAAGGCATTGACGCGAAAGCGCGCCAGGCCGTCGATCTCGAACGAAAAGTCGATTTCCAGAAATTCTTCGAAGTGTTTGCGCTGGCCATCGTTCATGATGTCGTACACCATGCCGTGCACCATTTTGTGGTCCAGCGCTTCCACATTGATGCGGCGCACATCGCCGTGGACCCGAATCATGGGCGGCAGGCCCGCGGAGAGGTGTAAGTCGGAGGCCTTGTTTTTGACACTGAAGGCCAGTAATTGGGTAATGTCCACGGAATCCTCTTTGGGTAAGGGCTATGTTTGTTACGCTTGGGAGATTATGACCACGATTGCCATCAATCTCAAAGGGATTCACGCCCGAATTGCAAACGCCTGTAAGGTCGCGGGGAGGTCCCCTGAATCGGTGTCGCTTCTTGCAGTTTCCAAGACTTTTAGTGCCAGTGCGGTGGAGCAGGCTTATGCCGCCGGACAGACTGCGTTTGGCGAGAATTACATCCAGGAGGCGATAGAGAAAATCACCGCATTGCCCCATCTGACACTGCAATGGCACTGTATTGGCCCTATCCAGAGCAATAAGACCCGCTTGGTGGCGGAACATTTTGACTGGGTACACACGGTAGACCGGCTAAAGATTGCCCAGCGTTTGAGTGAACAGCGACCGGCACATTTGTCACCGCTGCAGGTGTGCATTCAGGTCAATGTGGACGGGGGGCCGACAAAGTCCGGCGTGGCGCCAACTGGCGCTCTGGAATTGGCTCAGGCGGTTGCTGCGCTACCGCGCTTGCGCGTGCGCGGGCTCATGTGCATACCCGAGCCTGCTCCTGATTTTATAGCTGCTTGCGCAGTATTTTCGGGGGCTAAAGCCCTATTTGATGCCCTAAACGAGGAGGGACTGGGGCTCGACACCCTTTCCATGGGGATGAGCGCGGATCTGGAAGCCGCCATCGTTGGCGGATCAACCATGGTGCGCGTGGGCAGCGCCATATTTGGAGTGAGAGTTTAGGCCCTGCGGCGAATTCGTCGTATCACACGCTTCGACATCACTATTTCGGCATCGCAAACGGTTTGACACTGCCGCAGTTGCTGCCCAACCAGCGAGCGCTATTTTCCATATCCATTTTTTCGGGCCGCCCCTGGACGGTGGTTGTGGCGGTCATCTTGGTGGTGTAGGCTTCGGTGCCGATGAAAGTGACCTGGCCCTCACCGCTGCTGGGTGGTTTGGTGCACACGAACGAGAATTTCAATGTGTTGCCGATACGCGGATTGTTGGTGTGGGTGCAGTCGCCCTGATGGCTGGAAACCTCGTTACGCTCGACCATTTCCTGAGTCAAGCAAACCTTCATTGCCATGCCGCCACCCGCGCTGGTGCCCATTTGAACCCCCTGCTTGGCCATCATGTCCTGCATCATCTTGCGCTGATCGGGGGGCATGCTGTCCATCTGTTTTTGTGCCTGCGCCATCGCGTCAGCCAGCTTCCCACCGCCGCCCGACACTTGCGTTGTGAACTCCCATAGACCGGGCTTGATGTTCTGGGCATGGGCTGCGCCCGCGATGGTTATCAGAGCCAAGGTTGCGATACCATTTTGCAGTTTCATGGGTTCCCCCTAAAAAGCATCTATTGTGGCAAAACCTTCGGCCTTTGTGAATGGCGAGAAGGCTGGTCCAGCGACTGTATAGAATTGAGTGGCGCAGAGCCTCCGTGAAGCACTGGCGGACGATGGCGCACCTTGAAATCCAAACGGCCCATGGCACACATCGATCCACAACAACTTGCGTCAGGCGAAACCGTGAATGGGAGCCTGACTTCTGCTCTGACTACGCGCGCCACTGCGCAACTCGCCGTGCTGTTTGCCGATGTAGTGGGCAGCACGCGACTCTATGAAACCTTTGGAGATGATCAGGCCAAGCAGATGATTGATGAATGCTTGGACGTTTTGCGCGGTGTTGTGCTGCACTACGGCGGGCGGGTGATCAAGACCATTGGTGATGAAATCATGTGTGTATTGCCCAGCGCCGACAACGGTTGCCTGGCCGCAACCGATATGCACCACAAGACCATGGCCTTGCCGATTGTTTCCAATGTGAAACGCAGCGTGCGCATAGGATTTCATTACGGACCGGTGATCGAAGAAAGCAACGACGTCTTTGGTGACACGGTCAATCTGGCGGCCCGCATGGCGGGTCTTGCCAAGGGCTTGCAAATTATTACTACCGGCGCTACCGTGGCCTGTCTGTCACCCATTTTGAAACTTTCCACACGCAATATTGCCGCACTTGCAGTCAAGGGAAAGGGTGATGATGTGGAGGTGAGTGAAGTCATCTGGCAGGGCGAAGATGAGTTGACCATGGCGACTGCCTCAATCGCATTCACCATCAAAGCGGTTACGCTGCAATTGCAGCATGCAGACCGAACGCTGGAGCTGGACTATGAGGGTGTTGTGCTTGGGCGCGATGCCCAGTGCAACGTGGTTGTTAGTGATCGCAATGCCTCACGCCAGCACGCACGCATCGAGCGCCGGCGCGACAAGTTTTTCCTAATTGATCAGAGCACGAATGGCACTTTTGTGGCCTTTGGCAATGAGCCCGAGGTGGTGCTGCGCCGCGAGGAGTTGATGTTGCGCGGCCATGGTCGTATTGGCTTCGGGCACTCGCTCGATTTGCCCGACACCGAGATTGTTTCCTTTTTGGTCAAAGGCTAGCAGCTTGGGCGGCAGAGCGTTCTGCTCCGTGTCCCCCGCCCGCTACGCGGGCTCCTCCTTGACCTGCGCAGAACGCTCTGCCGCCCAGGCTCATCAGGCGCTGCTCTTTCCGGCTTTCCCCAACATTTTCCCGCGTGCACCTGGTGCATTTTGCAACCCAGCCGGAGGCATGTTGACCAGCTTGCTACGCACAGCAATGTCGGCGCAGGTGGTCGAGAAACTCACGTTCACTTCCACCGCGTTGGAGCCAGCCAGGGCAAAGCAATTCTGGCCAAGTTTGGCGTTGAGTGGCTTGAGTACACTGTCCAGAAGCAGGTCGCTGGCATTGCCGTCGGCGAGTTGCAACTGGAAGATGCCAGAGTCGGCTACCAGTTGCGCGTCGAGCACCTGGCGGAAGCCACGCAGTTCGCGCAGCAACTGAGCAGCGCTCTGCGGATCGGGCAAGCCGGCAATGTTCAGCCGGACCCGTTGCGCGCTGTAGTTGAAGTGGTCAAGGAAGAAATTTTTGGAGAACTCATCGCCCACCAATTTTCCGATTTCGGCCAATGCCTGGTCCTCGGTGGCCCAGCTCTTGCCGCTGGGGTTGACCGTGTTGAGGTAGACCTCTTCGCCGCTGGCCTTGTCGATGGCCTTGATGGTCCAGGACGTGAGCGCCGTCTTGGTGATGGTCAGGCCCGAGGCTGGCAACCTCGCCGACAACAGTTTGACCTTGACTTCGCCTTCAATCTGAAAATCCGAGGGCTGCGTCTTGGCGCCGGCCGGCACTTCACCAGTGGCAGACCAGACCCGAAAACCAAACGACTTGATGCGCTCTTTGAGCACGTTTTCTGCAAGCATGGAGCGCTCGGCAGGCAGCGCCTGCGTTGTGTCAGCATTGCGGATCGCCATCAGGATGGATACCTTGGGGTCACCGTTGTTGCGGATGAACTCGATGCGCTCGTCCTTGGATAACTGGTTGAGCGACTTCTGCACTTCACGCACTTTGATCACGGCGCGGGCTTCAGTTTCCAGCAGGCCGTCTTTGCCGGTTGCGGTAGTGCCCTCCTGGATGACTGTCTTGATGAACGCTCCGGGTTGCGACAGCAGTTTACGGTCCAGCACGGCATAGTTTTTGTTCAATGAGTCCTTGTCCACATACAGCGCAACGACTTTTTCTACCAACTGTCTCCTGGCGTCTGCGCGCGATTCGACCTGCGCGGCATTGGCGTCGCCGTTGAAGCGCGCATCGGTCGGGTCGACCAGTCCCAATGCACTGATGACCATGGTGCCGGGCTCCAGTGTGGGCTCCGCAGTTACCGCGGGTGGCGGCGTAACAACTGCAACCGATGCGCTGTCAGCAGGTTTCTGCGCGACCGTGGTCGGCGCATTGCTGGTGCTGCCCCGCAGGAGCACGTAACTGCCTGCACCCAGTACGGCGACACCTGCCAATACCGCTGCGATCAAGGTCGCGCTGGATTTTGCTTTGGTTTCGATGGCCTTCGCAGGCGCCGGAGTTGGCGCTACACCAGAGGGCTCCGGCTGCACAGCCTTGGGAGCGAACGCCGGCGTGCGTGCTACAGCAGTTGGTGGCACCAGAGGCAGGCTGAGCTCGGTGCGATCCGGGTCAGCCGGTGCACCACTCGCGATGCTGGCACCGGGCGCACTCAGAGTGGTCTTGATGGCCTGGGCGAATTCTTGTGCGCTTTGGTACCGCTCATCGGGATTTTTGGCCATGGCCTTTTTGACCACCTGATCAAAGGCTGCCGGCAACGCCACGTTCAATAGCGACGGTGCCAGTGGCTCCTCGTGCAGCACCTTGAACATGATGGTCGTGGAGTTGCCGGTAAACGGCTTTTCGCCAGTCAGAAACTGGTACAGGATGACGCCACACGAAAAAATATCGCTGCGTCCGTCCACCGGTTGCCCCATGAACTGTTCAGGCGACATGTAGGCCGGCGTACCCATGACCGTGCCCACCTGGGTCAACTCTGATTTTTCCACCCTTGCGATGCCAAAATCGGCAATCTTGACTTTACCGTCGGCCAGCACAATCAGGTTGGCTGGCTTCATGTCCCGGTGCACCACGCCGTGCGCGTGGGCGTGCGACAGGGCGTCCAGTATCTCGCCCATCAGTCGCTCGACGTCCTTCAGGGCAAAGCGTTCGCTGGCTTCAAAAAAGTCGCGCAGTTCCCGTCCTTTGACAAACTCCATGGCGATATAGGCCACGCGCTGGCCTGCCGATGTGTCAACGCCCGCCACCATGGTGTGGTCATCGTCGGCAATTTCTTCTCCATAGTCATATACCGCCACGATGCCAGGGTGGTTCAGGCGACCGGCGGCTTGCGCTTCCCGCTTGAAGCGTGCCAGTACGTTGGTAGCCTCTTCGCCATTGAGCTGTGATGGCAAGATGGTCTTGATGGCGACTGTGCGTTCGATGAGTGGATCAAACCCCTCATATACAACACCCATCGCACCCTTGCCAAGCTCCCTGCGGATGACGTACTTGCCGAGCCGGGTGAAGGCCGTCATGGCGTGAGCGCCGCCGGGTCGCCCCAAGGCGCGAATGCTTCCTCGGGGCTGACGCCCGCGGCTCTCAGCCTGCCTGCGCAGGGTGGGACGGGCAGAAGAGTCGTTGCCTCTGGCATCGGCCTGTACAGCGCATTACATGAAGTGAAAAGCGTGGGGGCCATAATACTTATTTGTATTTGGAGTCGATATCCCAGACCAGCGTTTGCACCAAGCGCTGAACCATGGTGTCCAGTCCAACGCCGCCTTTGGCCGAGTCGGACACGCCCATGACGCTGGTGGAGGTGGCGCCGACTTCCATCTTCAGGTCCTTGTAGCCCTGGGCCACCTGCTCGGTGGTGTTGGCGTCCATGATCTTGTAGCGCATACCGATCAGCCACACGCCAGTGGAGTCACCTGTCTGTACCGAACCGGCTACTGTTCCAGCTGCGGCACCGGCCATGCCGCCACCGAAAATGGACAACAGGCTGCCGACGGCGCGCCCGTCAAACCCTTTTTTGGCTTCGGAAATTTGCTCGGCTTTGAGAATGTCGAACTTCAGAATCCACTTGGTGGTCTTGAGCTTGCCCATTTGCATGGTCTTGCGCGCAGATTGCGGATCACCCAGGTTGTATGCCAATGAAATTTCGTTCACCAGCGGTCCCAGGTTGGTGCGTTCCAGCACCGGGAAGTTGGCGCTGGAGAGTTCCAGTTCGGCAAAGTCGGCAATGTTGTTGGGCAGGAAGCGTTGAGTGAAGCTGGCGTTGTTGCTCTTGATCTCACCGGGGATCACAATCAGCGCCGGGCCACGTTTGTTCTTGTTGGTGTATTCCACCTCCTTGTAGGCGGCGGAATCGGCAGCGGCGTTGGCCTTGTCCGATGTTGAGCTGCCCGCGGTGGGCGAGGGGTTGCCAAAGCTGGGCTGTGCCTGCACGGCGCTGCCCAGGGCCGCCAGTACCAGCATGGTCGATGCTGCGGCTGCCTTGAATCCGTTGAATGTTTGACTCATCAATTTGCTCCCGATATAAAAATAACGAATCGGACCACAGCGTCTGCCGCAGGCCGTACCCCACTCACAACACTATGGACCGCCCTGGCGGCAATAGTCACTGTACAACTGCGCGACGACTTCGTCGGCCTTTTCATTGATCAAGGTCAGCGCCATGCCACTGGTATCAACGCCTGAGTAACTCGCACTCTCCGCGCTGGCTTGCGACAGAATTCGCCCATTGGCATCGGTCAACGTGAAGGCCATATGAATGGACACCTGGTTAACTCGCACGATGGTGTTGTAGCCAGTCTGACTGGTGATCAGACCGCGCAGGATGTATTGTGCGGAGAGCCGCCTTGAGGCGCTCAATGCGGCGTCGGGGTTGTTCTTGAAATAGGCATCAATCTCGGCCTGCGCAATTTGTGCCTTGACTTGTGCTTGCGTGAATGTCTTCAGGCCCAGGCTCTGCAAGCGGGCATTGAGCGCATCGAAGTGGCCGCTGTAGCTGGACTGGGCAGTTTGCAAATAACCACCGCGACTTTCGCCGATCAGCACCATGATTTTCTGGTTCTTGATCTTGGCACGGCAGGGGCTTGCCAGCAACGCCTGCACCTTGGCCTGCTGCTCGGTTTCACGTGCTTTGTCGGCGTTGTCCTCATTGGAGAATTTGAAACCCTGCGCCAATGCGGCACCACACAAGGCAACGCTGGCGAGCAGAACGATCAGTGTGTTGCGCATAAGGGGGCTGGTTTCTCCTTCGAGGCATTATAGGCAGTGGTTTTCGCCGGCGGCAACTGCTAGCCTATTGCTAGCCTATTGCACTGTTGCTGCTGCATCGCCTGGCAGCAGGTTAACCCAGTGTCAGTCGCGTCGAGTTCTTCACTTCCTCCATCACCGCATAGGTTCGTGTCTCGCGCACACCGGGCAGTTGCCACAGTACGGTGCCGGCAAATTCGCGGTACGCGCCCATGTCGGCCATGCGGGTCTTGAGCAAGTAGTCAAAGCCACCCGCCACCATGTGGCACTCCATGATTTCACCGCGCACTTGCACCGCAGCTTTGAAGGCCTCGAAGACGTTGGGGGTGGTGCGGTCCAGCAGCACCTCCACGAACACCATCAAGCCGGCGCCCAGCTTTATCGGGTTGAGCCGCGCCTCATAGCCCAGGATGTAACCGTCCTTGGTGAGACGCTGTACCCGAGCCAGCACCGCGGTGGGCGACAGGGAAACTGCTTCTGCCAGTTTCAGGTTGGAGATGCGGCCGTCTTCCTGCAGGCAGGTGAGGATTTTGAGGTCGATGCGGTCTAGGTCCTGGGTCATCGTTTGCTCCTTGCTTGCTGATTTATTGTTTTTCAATTTTTGGTTGCTGGTTTCCCCCACTCTCCCCCAACCCCTCTCGCCCCGCCGGCGAGAGGGGAGTTAACAGCCAGATGTGGCCGCGTATACAAACTTGCCACGTTCCTCGCCATGGTCAACGGGGCATTTTGAATAATCGCCAATCAACCCAACTCCAGGTTGGCCTTAGCGTGGAACTCGATAAGTTTAGAAACATGGCCAAATATGGCAGTTAGGCCCCCCTTTCGCCCGGCGGGGCGAGAGGGGTTGGGGGAGAGTGGGGAAATGAAGCAGAACAAAAAACTACTTTATAAACAAAATACAGTGAAAAATTTATTCATTATTGAAAGATCATAGCGACTTAATCAAGCTACCCAGGAATATTCCATGTCCGTCGCCCAACGCCTGCCCTTCCCCTACCGCCCCGAAGCCGAAGTGGTTGCCCGTCACCTGCAGAGTGTGAGTCAGGCGCTGGACTGGGCTACTGCAGCCCGCGCCGCCACACCCTGGGTGCAAGCCGTGCGCGACAACCCGCCGCCTTTCTGGGCCATGGAGAGTTTGCTCAAGGAATACCCCATCTCCAGCGCCGAGGGTCTAGCGCTGATGCGCTTGGCAGAGGCGCTCTTGCGCGTGCCCGATGCCGAGACTGCCATTGCCCTGACCGCCGACCAGTTGGGCCGCGCCGACTTTGATGGCAGCGGCGACAAGGTGTTGTCGCGCCTGTCCAGCACGGCGATTGCCATGTCCAAGCACTTTTTGCCCGATCCGCAAACCGGTGCCAGCCCAAAGGCAGAGCCGGGTCTGATGGCCAAGCTGGGTGCCAGGACCGTGGTGGCCGCCACACTGCGCGCCGTGCAGTTGCTGGGTCGCCAGTTCGTGCTGGGCCAGACCATGCAAGAGGCGCAGCACGAAGCGGATGCTGCGCGCAAGAAGGCGCCACTTAGATACTCCTATGACATGCTGGGTGAGGGCGCACGGACCGATGCAGATGCAAAGCGCTATTTGACGAGCTATACGGATGCTATTGAATCCATAGCTTCTCACGCCCATTCCACGGGGGCTATGGAGGAGAATGATGGTATCTCCATCAAGCTCAGCGCGCTGCACCCGCGCTTTGAGGATGCGCAGAGCGAGCGCGTGATGGCCGAGTTGGTGCCCCGCGTGTGGACCCTGTGCCAGCGCGCAGCCCGGGCCAACATCAACCTCACCATCGATGCCGAAGAGGTGGAGCGCCAGGAACTGACGCTGGAAGTGCTGGAGGCGCTGGTGGCCAAGGTGTCGGCCGAGTGCCCGCAGTGGCGCGGCTTTGGCATGGCCATGCAGACCTACCAGACCCGCTCGCTGGAACTCATAACCTTTGTGACCGCCATGGCCCGGCGCTACCAGGTGCGCCTGATGTGCCGCCTGGTCAAGGGCGCGTATTGGGACGCAGAGATCAAGCGCGCCCAGGAATTGTGCTTGCCGCATTACCCGGTGTTCACGCACAAGCACCACACCGATGTGTCCTACCTGTCCTGCGCCCGCGCGTTGCTGGACGTGCCTGACGCCATCTACCCGCAGTTCGCCACCCACAACGCCGCCACCATTGCCGCCATCCTGCAAATGGCGGCCAAACCTGTGAACCCCCACGCTCCGCCGCTGCGCGGGTCGCTGCCCCCCGAGGGGGCGCAACCCGGCTTGGGGCGGCCCGGCGCCGGGTTCGGGCCGCAATTCGAGTTCCAGCGCCTGCACGGCATGGGCGAAGGTATTTACCGCGAAGTGCTGAAGAACCCGTTGGTGGCTTGCCGCGTTTATGCGCCGGTGGGCGCGCACCGCGACCTGCTGGCCTACCTGGTGCGCCGTTTGCTGGAAAACGGCGCCAACTCCTCATTTGTGCACCAGATGGCCGACCCCACGGTGGATATGCAGGACCTGCTGACCTCCCCGCTACGCTTGGAGCCGCATTCCAGCTTGCCGCTGCCGCCCAACCTGTTTGGCACCCACCCCGGCGCACGCAAGAACAGCACCGGCCTGGACCTGACCGTGCCTGGTATGCGTGATCCGCTGTTGGCCGCGCTGGCCTCCACGCCCGTTCCGGTGGTGCCAGAGTTTGATGTCAAAAACACCGCTAGCGCTTATGCTGCTTGCGCAAGCAGCTATCAAAAATGGAGCA
>JBAWYQ010000119.1:0-12781 GCA_037143475.1 Burkholderiales bacterium
ACATCTCGACCCAGGTGCGTTTCCGCAAGGAAGAGGAAATTCGCAAGGGCGAAGCCGCGCTACGCGCCTCAGGCGCAGTGGCGCCGGGAGCCAACATCAAGATGTTAACCAGTTGCCCCAGTTGCCTGCAGGGCATGCTGCGCTACGGCAATGACCTAGAGACCGGTTTGCTGGAGGCCGACTACATTGTGATCGAGATGGCCAACCAGATTCTGGGTGCGAACTGGCTGCCGCAGTACGTCAATACTGCCAATGCGGGGGGGATTGAGCGCGTGTTGGTGTAGATTAAATTCTTTTTTTGGGGTTTACAGTTCACCTGCATGGCCAGCCAAGGCAGACAGGAAGCGTCCTAGGATGACTGGCGCTGCTGCGGTCTGGAACGCCTGATGGCGTGCTAGCTCCGACAATTGATCGAACCGCGCAGACGGCATGTATGCCTCGCGAAGTGCCTGTTCCCATTGCTCAATCGGCGCATGGGCGTCCACCAGTACGCCACCCGCACCGACCGTGCTGGGAAGCGCGCCACGGTTGCTGGCGACGACTGGTATTGCGTTGATTTGCGCTTCGACCACTGTACGGCCATACGCTTCTTCCCAAAGGCTGGGCATTAGTAGCGTGCGTGACTTCGCATAGACGGCGCGCATATCGAGGGTGGGCGGCGACCATTCAATGTTGGGTAACTGGGCCGCCCGTTGCATACAGTCGGCGCGCCAATGGGGGTCTAGTCCCCAACTCTCTGATACGAGAAAGGGAATATCCGGGCATGCGGCAGCCAGAGCAAACATGATTTCCACACCCTTGATGGGTGTCGGGTTGACAAACAGGACGCAGTCCCCCGTTTCGCGGACAAAGTATCGTTCAGGAAGCACCAGGGGTGGCACAACGATGCTGTCTATGCCGCACAGGGCGCGCCAGCGCTGGGCTGTGAATTCAGAGTTCGACAAATAGAGAATGTCAGGATCGGGTACCAGTGTGCCTCCCAACTGGTGTGTTTCGACGTTGTGCAGGTATATCGCAGTCGGCTTGCCGGTCTCCAAGGCTGCGACCGCCATGGGTATAAGTGTGGTTCCACTTTGAACCACAATGATCGAAGGGTCCCAAGCCTGAATAAAAAGGGTAAGGTCGTGGATCGGGTCTGCGACACGGAATACCGGGTAACCCAAACGGTCATCCCTTTGCGGAGTGCGATTCGACAGGGCAGCAGGGTGCTCCTTAAGACCGCACAGTACGGCGACCTCGACGCCAACCCCGAGTAATGCAGTGCAGAGGTCGTCAGTGGTAGTTTGCAAGCCCCCGATGACTTCCGGGAGGTGCGGGTAGACTGAAGTAAATAAAACCCGCATGGATTTCTAATCAGGATTGAACTTGTGTCGAATCGCTTCCCGTCAATTTCCGCAGGGAATTGCCGGGTGTTTGGTTTCGGATCTCGGTCGAGACTTGTTGTACGCGATTGGGTGCGATCGATGAGTCAGGAGAATTCAGTGCACGCGGGCGATCATTCGTGCTGATCAAGTTGCCCCCACTAGTCGAACGACTAGCTTGGTGATTTTCAAACTGACTGACAAAATTAGCCATATCAACGGGGGAAAACCTGAACGGAATCCCCATGCCACTCCTGTTGGCTATGACTGAAAACCCCGGGCGTGTGACCCTTGGTCCGGTTTGCCCATCGGCAGACAGCACGTCCATGTGTTCACCGAACAAAAATGTTCCTTGCGTCTGATCGGGTTGTGTTTCCACGATCGAAATGCCTCCGCGTATGCCTATGGTTGCAGTAGCGGTTCGAACCAGGGCCGAATTGGTGCCCTTCGGACTGGTGAGTTTGCTGATGAATCCACCGACGACGCGCAGAGAGCCTTTGATCAGATTAACCGCAATATTGCCGCGCCGTTCTTCAGGGTGGAATGCAAATTCGTCAATGATGAGTTCTGAATTAGGCCCCAGTGTCATGGACGACTGGTCCATGAATAGCATATGAATGATGCCGGTACTATCTGTCTTGAACCGTTCGCCAAACGCAACGGAATTGCCGATGTAGACCACGCGCTCGTTGGTCGCCGATACGACACCTGCACGCACGGACGTAACAACGCCCACTTGTTTACCGACTTCCGTGGCAGCGGTTGCCGACGGGGCAACGAAACCGGTTGCGGCGGCAGCGGCGGCGGCCAACCACCAATCATTGATGTCCATAGGGGGCATGTGGTTCTCCTGCCAGTGCTCAGTATTTCCAGATCACACCCAGCGAGCCGGACGTGTTGGTGTTGCTGAAATTAGAAATATTTGAAGACGTGTTGCTGTATTCAAGTTGCAATTGCAAGGCGATGTCGCGCGTGAGCGGCATGTAGTTCACCAAGGACAGTCTCCATTCATTGTCGTTGCGGACAGTCAGGGCATCCACGGTTGGGTCTGCACCGCGGTAATTACGGAGCAGTGCGCTGCCCGATACCGTGGTTGTCCAGGGAAGACCCGATGAAGCCATAGGCGGTTCATAGCTCACCAGGTAGGAAACCCGGAGTTGGGGTCCACGGTATCCGGTGTACGAAGTATTTCCATCGTGATCGGCATAGCCCAACTCGGCAAGCAGGAAGTGACCGGGCGCTGTTTCAAACGAGGCATTCAGGCGAACCGTTTGGCGGGTACCGCCCTGCAACGTCGAATTCGGCATGTCTTCGCGCGAAGAAAATGACAGCTTGGTATTCTCATAGGCGCCACCCCAAGTCACGGAGTCAGCGGCACGGTAGTCGCCATCGACTCCAAAACCGTTGTTTGTGAAGTAGGGGCTGCCGTTGGCTATCGCGCCACCAAATATCAGGTGTGGACGAATCGTCAGTTCGGTCGGCGCCATAGGCTTGAAGCGGACCCCGGTGCTGCCCGCCAGAATCGCCAAGTCAAACGGTTTGGAATAACCGATTTGCTTTGCATAACTATCAACCGACTTGTAATGGTTGGCGTACGCCACCAAGGACGTCACCACGGCGGCCTCATTCTGCATGTCCAGATCCAGCACGTGGTCAATCTTGCCCCACACGTGGGTGTCAACGTCGGATTTGGGCCCCGCATCGGCACCGCGCTCCACGGGAATACTCAAAAAGTAGACTTGGCGGTTATCGGTGGCACTGGTAGGATTGCTCTGCCCTCGCAAGCCGATCATCAGGCTGCCTGAAATTTGGGAAGTCTTGTTGCGTTGTATGACATCACGCAAAAGAGATTCGGCTTGAGATTTAATATCAGGTTCAAGGCGAGGGTCCTCGATAGCAGTGCGGAGATAACTCTCCGCGATGGCGTAAGAGCCCAGTCGAAAGTACAGGACGGCCAGTTCGACCCTCATGTTGGCTGGTGCATCGGGTGATATAAGTAGCCCCTCCAGCGCCGCGATACCCCCTTCGAAGTTGCCTGCCCGGACCAATAACGTTGCGTATTTGCTCCGTGCTTCTAAAGAACTCGCATTGGATAGCACTTCCCGGAATGCTTGTTCGACTTCCGGTTGTGTCGGCGGTCCTGCGTTCTGGGCCGCTGCCGACGTAGCCATCGCCCCAAAACAGAATGCAAGTACTGATTGGTGCGTGACCGAAACGAGCGCATTATTCCTAATCATTGTCTTGCTCTCCGAAAGGATTACCACTACGTTGCGCCCGATTTTGCACCCAATGCTTGAGATTTGTCTAGTAAGGTTGGATATTAATGGCATCCGCGAGTTGCCGCACCGACATGCAGGTGGCTCAACAGCAGTCCCAGGGCACGCCGATCGTCGGATAGGCCGAGCGACTGAGGAGAAACCGGGTCAAGTACTCGGAACACGATGTCTAGCGTTCCGTTTGTTGGCGCGTTTTCCGTGGGGTAGAACGGCAAACGTAGCATCTGTTCGTAACCGAATGCGTGCATTCCTAGGGAGACGTCATTGATTAGTATTTCTGCCTGTGTAACCGGATGTGAGGGACCAACCATCCCTTGCGCCACGATTGTGATCCCAAAGTCTGCCACAGCATCGGGGCTACTCACCAGTTTCAGGGCTAGGTGTGCGATGGGGCCGATGGTCCATGTTCCCCCAGTCGATGAGAAGTCCCAACCTTGGCGCTGATATAGCGACGCATTGCCGCCCAGTCGAAAATCGATGTCATCGCCTAGCAAATAGTTTCCTGGTTGCTGAGGGGGGGCATCGGTAGGTCGCAGTCGACGGTCATTGCCTGTGACGATTAAATAGGTGGGGTCAAATTGCACGGACGTATACCCGCCATAAATTGTCTGGCCGTGGATGGCCGTATGGCCAAAAAAGGATGCAGGCAAGTGCACCAGGGTTTCGTCCTGCGCATTTTGAGCAAAAACCTGATTGGGTTGCTCTGCAATATGGAAAGTGGCATCTCCCAGCAGAGGGTGCTTGCCCCGTTTCACCAGAACAGCCAGGGAGTCTTCGCACTGGGTCAGTGGCCACCGGTGGGATTGGCTGTCAAAACAGTGAATCGATCTTATTTGACTTAACAGCACGGCCAAGCCCGGTTGATCAATTGCCACGCGGGCGCCGCTGCGTCCAAACCGAAGATCGCGCAGAAACTCTCGGGTTGTGGAGATGCCAGGTAGTTCAAGGTCGGAGGGTTGGTAGTGCAGGTCTTCGATGCAGTACAGGCCACCCGGCGATAGGTGCGTGAACAACTGCGCGAGCGCAATCTGTTGATGGTGGGATGCATGACTGCCATCGTCAATGATGATGTCGAACGCACCACCGGCTTGTGCTACTAAATTTGCCAAGTCCTCAGGTTTGGATTGGTCGCCCTGAAAAATGTTGATTCGCGGCTCTGACAGGTTGCGAAAATCCACAATATCGAAGCCGAAAATTGTGGCTGCACGCAGGTATTGCGCCCACATCCGCAGGCTCGGGCAACCGACTTCGTCAAGTCGATCGCGCATGGTGTCTTGCGTTTGGCCATGCACCAGACCAATTTCCAATATGCGGATCGGCTGGTCGCGGACTCGCTCCAATAAGGCGGCGTACACACGCGTGTAACCGTGGGCACACAGCACAGCGTCGCCCTTGTCGCTGCCGAAGTGGTTGGCAAGACGGGTCAGTTCGTTGGTTGGCATATAGAAAAGTCTGCGAAGCGGTTGATCCAATCCGCGCTGCACAGGCGGCTGACCAGGGTCGCAATCGTTGCGTTGGCGTCACGCAGACTGGTTAGCTCCAGCCGAACGGCATGTCGTTGTGTGTGCAAGCTCTGCATGGCCGCAGCCTGGGCCAAAGTCAAGGTTTTGAGCAAGTTCGATGGCAGCTCGTGTCGGGTGTTAAAGCGCGGAACAAAATCATGGCCAACCGGGTCCAGCCCGACGGTGGCACCGTGGCCAGCGGTATTCAACATCTCAATGGCTAAGCTCCATTTGTCAATTTCGCTTGTGCGCGTAGCCGATTGAAAGTGATAGTTAGCGTCTTTGCAGAGTTCGTCTGCATCGAATGCCTGATATTGGTGGTCGTCGATGTGGACCAACGCAAAGAACGCAATCGATTGGGCGGTTGACTGGCTGAACCGCCACCAGGATAGGCCTGTTGACACCATGTCGCAGACCAGTGACTGGTCCAGGTTGTGTCCGCTTAAATACCGCGCGAACCCACCGGCATCCGCAGCCAACGCATTTCTGGAGACATAAATCAACACGGAGGGTTCGTCAGGATAGAGCGCAAGAAATACCTCGCTCAAAAAATGGCAATCGCGTGACAAAAACATGATTTTGTTTCTTCCACAGGCGTCGCGCTGCCGTCTGACTGCGGTAGAACAGACGCATAGCAGTGGGACGTTGAATGTGACGAAGTGGTTCCACAGTTCTGCCTCCAGCGTGTCATGCACGTAGGGGTTCGCCAGACGCAGGCGACGGGCGATACGGCTGACCTGTGTCAGCCCGATGCAATCAAGAAACTGCTCGGTACTGTTTTGCGCCGCACCGGTGTAGTGCCTGGTTGCAATGCCAAATTGCTGGGGCTGGGTAACGTCCGATTGCTCGTTATCACCCAAGTGGCGAAGGATTAACCAGCGCTGGGTTAGCTGTGGCCAGATGGTGGCCCTGTGCTTACCGACATTACTGACAAAAAGGTGCACGAAGCGCCGTAGGCCCACATGCTGAAGCAGTCCCCGCAGGGTCGTGGCTGGCAAGTACATATCAGAGACCACCAAGTCAAAATCACTTACGGCAGCAATATTTTCGGCGATAGGAATAGCGTTGTCGAACTCGGCCTCAATTTCTGCCGCCATCAGCCTGGAGGCCATCTGAGGGTCGCAATATCCGGTGGCGCAAAGTTGCCGGTAGATCGTGGTTAGGTCAAAGTTGTCGCTCGCAGCGAAGACGCATTGCTCCGCATACATGCGCGCTGCTGCAAAGTCTGCCACCCCCATCGCACAGCCCACCTCAGTGAATAAATTGGTCGGACTCACGCAGGCTCGCGCAATAAGCGTGTCGAAAAGATCGAATGATTGAACGGTGGTGCGGAGCGTTGTCACTTTGTTAGGTATCCTACCTGTGTTTTGTCAGCGCGTAAAAATGTTGCGGAGGATCTCTTGAAACTGCTCTGGTGCGTATTGAAGGCGGGCTCTGTTCAGCATCGCAGTGCGTAACTGGTGCCACTGAGCGGGGTCAATGTATAACGCGGCGATGGCAGCGGCAAATGCCAACGGGTCATCCGCCGCCAGTATGTCATGCCCCGCTCGCCAGTCCAGCTGATTCACCAACAGAGTGGTTGCCACTACCGGAATGCCGTTGCATGCGGCTTCTATTACTTTGGCTGGTACGCCTGCAGCGAATCGGGTGGGGGCGACGAAGACACGGTGCTGATCGTAGCAGGGCACAAGATCATCGATACGCCCCAATAGCCGGATGTGTTTGTTGACTAGGGCGCAAACGGGCCCAGACGAACAATCACCGACGATATCGAGTGACAGGTTCAGGCCATACTGGACGCGCAAGATTGGCATGACTTCCCGGCAAAACCACAGCAAGCTGTCCTCGTTTGGCGTATCGGGATGAACGGCGCCCACAAATAAGAGGTCTTCGCGCTGCGACCAGTCGGGGGTGTTTGCTCGGGTTTCCATGGCGTGCGAGAGCAAGTGGACATGGGCCACGCCCGCCGCGCGAATGATATGGGCTTCGCTGACCGAGACGCTGATGACTGCATCGGCGCGCAGTGTTAGCGCCAGTTCTTGCTGCAACATATGCTGCGCTGTCTCGGTTGCAATAGCTGAACCGCTTAGAGCTGCTTTTCCAAGGTCACGCAATGCAAACAATGCCTCTGCGTCATATACGACCTGCATACCGTCAAATAGATTGGGTTGTTTGATCCGCAATGCGTCTACCAGGGCAATGTTGGGGTGACGACTCACCATTAAAAAGTCATAGACCCCCATCCTCGCCCGTAAGAAGGCTTCCAGCCCGGCGGCACCAATTCCCAACATGACCTCGACCGTTTCAGGTACGGAAGCATAGACATCGCGCCAGTCTTCGTGGATGTCCCACATGGGAAACAACGTTACATAGTTATCTGAGAGCGCTTGGACGACCAGCCTGGCGCGCGGTAGACCGCCACCGGCCGCCATGTGCGGAACCCCGTTGTCTATGATGAGAATGCGGTTCTTGCGCAGCGCTCGCCATCGGTCTAGATGTGGCGATGCGTGGGTCGGGCTGGGTCTGTGGGCCAGACGCTCTTGGTGTCGGGTGTAGAAGCGCTGGCAATTGCTTTCCATCATGGCGATTGCGTCGTGGCTGGACGCGGCGCTACCACATTCAAAGTGTGAGACCCATACGCCAGGGTCGTAAATTACGCTGTAGCCAGCGTCTTGAATGCGCATACAAAAATCCGAGTCTTCATAGTACGCGGGGGCAAATGCAAGGTTGAAGCCGCCAAGGTCCAGCCAGAGACTGCGTCGAACCATTAAAAATGCGCCGGAACAAAAATCCACGGCGCGCACAAAATTGAACTCGGGAAGATTCGGATCCTGTCCGCGCCCGTATCCGGCGGTTGATCCCCCTGCATAGGCGATGCAACCGGCTTCCTGCAAAGTGCCATCGGCCAGCACGATGCGCCCGCCCACCGCGCCGATGCGTGGGTCGGAGTCCAGCCTGACTGCTGCCTTGTGCAGAGCATGGGGGTGCAGCGTGGCATCGCTATTGAGGAACAGGATGTGGCGACCGCTTGCGAGGGCAGCGCCCTGGTTCGCAGCCTGCAAAAAGCCCACATTGCTCGAATTGCGGACTATGTGGGCTCCATCCATCCGATCCAGCAGGTGGCGCATGTCTTCGCCCGATGCGTTGTCCACCACGATCGTCTCAAAGCATATGCCAGTCTGGTCTGCCAGTGCGCAGAGTGCCTGCCGGGCCAGGCCGGCCTGGTTGAACAAAACCACCACCACCGAGATGTCGATTGTGGCTGGTCGACCAAGATTGGACTGCGCAAGATCTAGGCGACTGCCTTTGTTCAACCATGTAGTCAGCTGGCGTTGGGCCAAGGCCCGCAATCGCTCTTTGGGCGAAGTGGCACTAGCGATAGCCTCTGCTTCTCGCTTCCACCGTTGGCAATGTGCTTCGATCGCATGCGCTACACGCTGACCATCGTGCAATGGAGATCTTGTAATTTCTGTGCGAAGACTCTTGCGCAAGCCTGCCAGGGCGTGTGGGTCGCCCGCTAGCCGGCAGACGGTATTGATATAGCTTTCTTCGTCCATAGCAATCCACTCTGGATGTCCAATGGACTCAAGAATAGATAGGCCTTGTCGCTCTCCCAGCAAGTTTCCTGCCAGCGTTACTACCGGGACGCCCATCCATAGTGCGTCCAGCAGGCACAACCCCCCGTTAGCTGGAAAGCTGTCCAGTGCAATATCGATGGCGTTGTAACTAGCCAGATAGTCGTGGTACGCGCATTGCACCTGAAATACGACGCGCCCTAGTTCTATCCCTGCCCCAGTCAGCGCAGCGAACAATTCTGCGCGAAACTGCGCATTCTGTCCGTGCTCTCCCATGAGCACCAGTTGGGCATTGGGCAGGCGCACAAGCAGGCGAACCCAAACATGGATGACGCGTGGAGACAGGCGAAAACTCCGTACAGCGCAGCCAAGACTGACGATATTGCTTGTGAGTTGGGGTGGGGGCGAAACAGCAGGCGCGCCGACAGGGGGGTCCCAACACCATTGACCACCGGGAATTCTGGCGATGTATTCATCGTAGGACCCGTCGCTGGGTTTGGGCGCGGCATGGCAATCGGAGAGTAGGTAGTCAAAGACGCCACCACTGCTTGACCAGCTACCCAGCCACGCGCATTGAACTGGTGCTAGGCGACGCGAAAATTGTAGCAAGACTGCGTCTTGCCCAATAAAGGGATCGACACCGACAGTGTCAATGGCGACGTCAATCTGGTTTGCGTGCATGGAGGCTGCCAGATCTTGTCCACGAAGAGCTTGAAGGTGCACCCTTGCTGCCAATTCTCCCAGACTTTGAATCGGGATGTCGCAGTACAGGAATACATCCACGGTGTCGAAATTGTGCGAGGCCAATACGCGCACAAGTAGTGATCGATGGAAGTGCGCAGCTACGTATGCAATGCGCAATCGTCCAGCGTCCAGCGAGCTAGGTAGGTGCGCGCTGTATTGGTAGGTGCCAGAACGCAGCGCTAGCTCGCGGCTCCATCCCCTTGTTTGCCGAGCCAATTCTGGTGCAGGCGTCATGTCCGAAAGGCCTTCGGCGCAGAGCGCTGCCGTGCGCACCAATAAGTCCTCTGGAAAATCACGCATCGCCATAGTGCTCAAGGCCAAATACTCCGCGTTGCTACCTCTTGCCTGGGTTGCTTCCAGGCAGGTTCGGTAGAACGTGAGTCTCATAGAACGCTTCACAAGTAGCAGCGCTTGCTGCGCTCTCGCATTTCCGGCAGCGGCGATCGCCAGTAAAACATGAGCAGCGTCATTCCCCACTGTGTGTTTGCGCAACAAGTTGGCGCAGACGGAAACGGCCTCATTCCAGCAAGTCGGTCCACTATCACGCAGAAGCTGGGCATACAACAACTGAACTTTAGGCTCACTTGAATCGAGTTCTCGCGCGCGCTGTAAAGTAAGGAGAGCCTGTGCAACGTCACCTGCAAGGGCTTGGGTTTCTGCGCATTCGCATATACAAATGGGATCGCGAAAATCCAATTGACAGGCTTGCTGAAAAGCACTTGCGGAGTCATGCAGTTGACCGCGAGCGCGCAGTATCCACCCAAGTTGCCGAAAAAGCGGCTTGGCAAATTCGGTGCCATAGGCCAACGCGCACTTTGTCAGACGTTCTGCTTCGTTGAGGCGGCCTTGTCGATGGCGCACATGGCCCAGCACATGCATGGCTTGCGCCGATTGCGGGTCTCGCGCTAACGCGGTTTCTGCGCGCATCGTAGCGCCAGCCAGATCGCCGCAGGCTGTCAGGATGGACGCCACGCAGATGTCCAGATCGGGCCATTCAGGGCATCGCCTAAGCAACTGATTCAGTGCACGGTGGGCTTCGTCGAAGCAACCGCTTTCGACGCCAAGCCAAGCTGCCAATATCCATGCCTCGGCGCTATTTGGCTGGAATTGGAGTGCCCGACGTACAGCGACCGTAGCAAGCTTGATTCGGTGGCGCTTTTGCAGTGTTTGCGCCAACAGATGCCACAGACGTGCATTGGTTCGATCATTGGCGATCAGGTGGTGAATGTGTCGACGCGCCGATGCAACGTCTCCGATATCAAGGGAGAGTTGTGCTTGCAATTCACATAAAGCAGGGTGGCCCCATTGATGGTGCAATGAGTCACTAATGACGGATTCAGCCTCCGCAAAGCAGCGTTGGTGACGTAGATGGTTAGCCAAAGAAATTGCTGCGTGGACAGCAAACGGATCCAACTGCATTGCGTGGCGAAAGTGTCTTGCAGCAATTTCGGTCTTGTCAAGACCTTGCTCAGCCAGACCTAGTAGCAACCAGGCGTTGGAGCAATTTGATTGCAATTTGATCACTTGTTCGGCCGTGACCTTTACTTTTGAAAATTCCTGCGCATTCCGGTATTGCCAACCAGCCGCCAGTAACAGGGCCTGAGAATTTGGAAACCGCGCCAGCGCGCCTTCTAGGACCTGCCGCGCCTGTTCAGTCTTGTGCACATCGTTCAGCGCCCGCGCCAGATGCACATGGGTGCTCTCGATTTGGGGTGAAGTTTCTATTGACTTTTGAAACAGTGGGATGGCCTCTGTGGCTTTGCCCTCCAAGAGAAGAAACCATCCCAACTGTGCCTGCCGCTCGGGCGTTTCGCGCAGTGCCAGTGCATGCTGAACCCATGTGATGGCTTCGAGTGGCCTGCTTTGGTCATGTAGTAGCCAAGACAAAGAAGACGCTGCTTCATCCAGAGACGGGTCTATCGCAAGGGCTCGTTCAAGATGTGGTGTTGCTTGGTTATGGTTCCCTTTTCTGTGCTGCAACACTCCCATGCGCCATTGCAGTACCGCGTGCTCAGGGGCCCTTGTAAGGGCAGGTACAAGCACATCTTCGGCTGCCGCGAGATCGCCCTTCTCGATGAGAAACCATCCCAGCGCGGCGCAGCAGTTCAACATTTGCAGTGGATGTTGTGCTTGCTGCATGGCATCGCGTGCAGTGGCTATGGCCTTGTCCAACTCGCCCTGCTCGTAGAGTTGCCACGCCTTCTGGTGAATATTGTCAATATCGGGCCAACCAGCCGCCAGTAACAGGGCCTGAGAATTTGGAAACCGCGCCAGCGCGCCTTCTAGGACCTGCCGCGCCTGTTCAGTCTTGTGCACATCGTTCAGCGCCCGCGCCAGATGCACATGGGTGCTCTCGATTTGGGGTGAAGTTTCTATTGACTTTTGAAACAGTGGGATGGCCTCTGTGGCTTTGCCCTCCAAGAGAAGAAACCATCCCAACTGTGCCTGCCGCTCGGGCGTTTCGCGCAGTGCCAGTGCATGCTGAACCCATGTGATGGCTTCGAGTGGCCTGCTTTGGTCATGTAGTAGCCAAGACAAAGAAGACGCTGCTTCATCCAGAGACGGGTCTATCGCAAGGGCTCGTTCAAGATGTGGTGTTGCTTGGTTATGGTTCCCTTTTCTGTGCTGCAACACTCCCATGCGCCATTGCAGTACCGCGTGCTCAGGGGCCCTTGTAAGGGCAGGTACAAGCACATCTTCGGCTGCCGCGAGATCGCCCTTCTCGATGAGAAACCATCCCAGCGCGGCGCAGCAGTTCAACATTTGCAGTGGATGTTGTGCTTGCTGCATGGCATCGCGTGCAGTGGCTATGGCCTTGTCCAACTCGCCCTGCTCGTAGAGTTGCCACGCCTTTTGGCAAAGTTTGTCGATATCTGAGGTCGAATTCAAGTCTGCACCTGCTTGTCTGGCAAAGTTCATTTGGGAATCACTCTGTGTGCAGGCAGTCTACCCCAGCGACTAACACCCAGTTCGCTTGGCCAAGCACAACCTGACAGCACGACTTGGCTGTGTTATGTGCGTGCGCGCTCCCCTTGAAAGATGAAGGGTTTTTCCAAATGTACTCAAAAAACAGCACTAAACTACCAACGGCCAAATCGAATCTAGTGTTGAATCAGTAAATTAGATAATTGGCTAATGCAGTGCAGATGTGAAAATGTGGTGCTGCTCTAGACTAGGTCCTTTGCCGAATGCTTAAATAGTTCGATTGCGTTACTTATTTCTGCGAAAACTGTTATTGACGATATTTTTACCAACATCACTTTTAGGTAATTCACAAAATGGCAGGTTTAAAAACCGGCGCCCCGGCGCCACAGAATTTGACG
>JBAWYQ010000120.1:0-12776 GCA_037143475.1 Burkholderiales bacterium
GAGCAGGGCCGTGGCTTTGCTGTGGTCGCCAGTGAGGTGCGCAGTCTGGCCGGGCGCAGCGCCGAGGCCGCCAAAGATCAAGTACTTGATCAACGCCAGCGTCGAGCGGGTCGAGCAAGGCACCGCCTTGGTGGACCAGGCCGGCAGCACCATGACCGAGGTGGTCAGCAGCATTCGCCGCGTGACCGACCTGATGGGCGAGATCAGCGCCGCCAGCAATGAACAGAGTCTGGGCGTGAGCCAAGTGGGCGAAGCCGTCACGCAGATGGACCAGGTTACACAACAAAACGCAGCGCTGGTGGAGGAAATGGCTGCCGCTGCCAGCGGCCTCAAGTCGCAGGCACAAGATCTGGTACAGGTAGTAGCGGTGTTCAAGCTCAGTGGCACTGACAGCCGTGCGAGCTTGGCTGCAGGCCCGACAACGGCCCGCGTACGCGCCCCTGCTTCTGCTGCAAAAGCATACAAAAACCCCGAGCGGCGGGCACTGGGGTCCCCGGCAAAACCTGCTGCGCGGCCAGCCCCTGCCAATTCGGCCAGTCCGGCACCAGCCAAGCCATCCGCACAGGTCAAGGTTGCGGACGACGACTGGGAAACATTTTGAAGCATGAAAAATGCCTGTAGCCCCCGCAGGCATTGCGCAAGCAGCTAGCAAAATGATAGTAGAAATGAAGCTTCCCAGACCGGCTGTACGCCATGTTTGAGGCCATCGTCTTTTTGCCCACTGCGCCCGACAGCAGTTTGCTCTACGTTGCCAGCTACCAGCCAGCTTGGGTGGTGGTATCGGTGCTGCTGGCGACAATGGGGGCCTATGCTGCGCTGGGGGCTGCAAGCCGCGCAACTGACGCGTCAGAGCCCCTGTCACGCAGGGTCTGGAGCATCGTCAGCGGGCTGGCTTTTGGTGTGGGCTCATGGGCAATGCACTTTATTGGCATGTTGGCCTTGAACTTGCCATGCCGGGTCGGCTACGACCTGCGCCTGACGCTGCTGTCGATGCTGCCCGGCATTTTGGGCGGCTTTGCCGCCTTTGGCATGGTCTGGGGGCAAAGCAACAAGCACCTGCCAGTGCCGGTGAGCAGTGTGCTGCTGGGTGCGGGCATTGGCACCATGCACTACACCGGCATGGCAGCCATGCAGCTCGATGGCTGGGTACGTTATGACTTGTTCCTGTTTACCCTGTCCATCGGTGTTGCTGTGGTCTTGTCCTGGTTTGCCCTGCGGGTCAAGGCAAGTGCCAAAGCGGGCAGGAAAAACACATTGTGGGTAGCCCTGATCCTGGGTAGCGCGGTATCCGGAATGCACTACACGGCCATGGCTTCGGCCTATTTCATCAGCGGCGATGCGTCTGCCCCGGCACCCTCGCTATTCACGCCCACCAGTCTGGCCTTTCTGGTGTCCCTGACAAGCGCCTTTCTGGCCCTTGCCGCACAGGGTTTTGCTGTCCTGTCGCGGGACAACGCGGCGACTCTCAAACTGGTTCTGAGCGAAGCCAAACTGCGGGCCATCATTGAGGCCGAACCGGAATGCATCAAGATGGTCGATGCGCAAGGACTGCTGCTGCAAATGAACCCGGCCGGCCTGGCGATGATCGAGGCTGACTCGCTGGAGCTAGTGGCGGGGCAGCCGGTAGCCGATTTGATTGCCCCCGAGTACCGTGCAGCCTTCAATCAGTTGCACCAGCGGGTGCTGGCCGGTGAAACAGTCGAGTTGGCTTTTGAAGTGCTGGGCCTCAAGGGTGGGCGGCGCTGGCTGGAAACCCACGCGGTGCCGATGCAGCACCAGGGTCAGACGGTGCAATTGGCCATCACACGCGACATGACCGAGCGCAAACAAGCCGAACAAGAGTTGCGCATCGCCGCCACGGCCTTTGAGTCGCAGCAGGGCATGACCATTACCAACGCCGAGCGGGTCATTTTGCGGGTCAACAAGGCGTTTACCCGCATCACTGGCTACAGCGCCGAAGAGGCCGTAGGGCAAACCCCCCGCCTGCTGGCTTCGGGCCGCCACGACCGCGCCTTCTACGCTGCCATGACGCAAAATCTGGAGAATGATGGTGCCTGGGCTGGTGAAATCTGGAACCGGCGCAAGAATGGCGAGGTTTTTCCGGAGTGGTTGAACATCAGTGCCGTGAAAGACGTTGCCGGTTTGACTACCCACTACGTCGCCATCTTCAACGACATCAGCGAGCGCATCCGCGCGCAGGCCCAAATTGATTCGCTGGCCTTTTATGACCCCCTCACCCAGCTACCCAACCGCCGTCTGTTGCTCGACCGTCTGGACCAGGCCCTGCACGCCAGCACCCGTCACGCACGCAAGAGCGCCTTGCTGTTTGTCGATCTGGACAATTTCAAAACCATCAATGACACCCTGGGCCACCTCCAGGGCGACCAGTTGCTGACGCAAGTGGCGCAGCGCCTGAAAGCCTGCAGCCGCGAGGGCGACACCGTGGCCCATTTGGGCAGTGACGAGTTTGTGGTCATGCTGGAAGACCTGAGCGAAGACACCCACGAGGCGGCCAACCAGGCCGAGACCGTGGGTGGAAAAATACTGACCGCACTGGCTCAGGACTACGCGCTTACCAGCGGCACGCACCACAGCACCACCAGCATTGGCATCACCCTGTTTGGTAGCGCGCAGCAGGAACGCAATGAAGAGCCGCTCAAGCGCGCCGAGCTGGCCATGTTTCAGGCCAAGGCGGCCGGGCGCAATACGCTGCGTTTCTTTGATGCACAAATGCAGGCCGAGGTGTCGGCCCATGCATCACTGGAAGCCGACCTGCGCGAGGCCGTGCAAAAGCAGCAATTTGTGCTGCACTACCAGCCACAGGTGGTGGGGAATGGCCGCGTCACCGGCGTTGAAGCGCTTGTGCGTTGGCAACACCCGCAGCGTGGGTTGGTGTCGCCGGCCGAATTTATCCCGCTGGCCGAGGAAACCGGGCTGATTTTGTCAATCGGCCAGTGGGTGCTGGAAACCGCCTGCAACCAGTTGGCGCAGTGGGCCAAAAGCGCTGAGTTGGCGTACCTGACGATGGCCGTCAACGTCAGCGCGCGCCAGTTTGCGCAAAGCGACTTTGTGGACAGCGTGCTGGCGACTCTCGCACGCAGCAGTGCCACGCCAAAACTGCTGAAGCTGGAGCTCACCGAAAGTATGCTGGTCGACGATGTGGAAACCATCATCGCCAAGATGGGCGCCATCAAGGTCCATGGCGTAGGCTTCTCGCTGGACGACTTTGGCACCGGTTACTCGTCGCTCACCTACCTCAAGCGACTGCCGCTGGACCAACTCAAGATCGACCAGACCTTTGTGCGCAGCATTGTCACCGACCCCAACGACGCGGCCATTGCCAAGATGGTGGTGGTGCTGGCCGAGAGCCTGGGCCTGGCGGTGATTGCCGAAGGAGTGGAGTTGCAAGCCCAGGCCGACTTTCTGGCCCACCTGGGTTGCCACGCCTACCAGGGCTATCTGTTTAGCCGGCCGCTGCCGCTGGCAGCGTTTGAAGCCTATGCCCGCCAGGCGCACGGTCACGAGAGGGAATCATGAGCAACCAGAATCCACCCCTAACCCGACCGCCAACCGATTCTGTGTCCATGGCAACCGACACTAAGGCGCTGCGGCGTCGTGCCGAGGCGATTGCGCAGCACTATGCGGTCGGCGCGTCAATGGACGACCAGAACCTGTCGCGCGATGAAATGAAAAAGGCGCTGCACGAGTTGCGCGTGCACCAGATCGAGCTGGAAATGCAGAACGAAGAGCTGAGCCGCGCACAACTGGCACTGGCGCAATCCAATGCTCGGCATTTCGATCTGTATGACCTGGCCCCGGTGGGCTATTGCAACCTCACCGCGCATAGCTTGATCACGCAGTTCAACCTGACACTGACCACCTTGCTCGGCGTCACGCGCAGGGACTTGCAAGGTCGATCGTTCTCCGACTTTGTTCTGGAGCCGGATCAGGAAATTTGGTACCGGCTGCGCATGCAGCTGCTGGCAAGCGGCACGCCACAGACCGGGCAACTGCGGTTGAGTCGCAGTGGTGGCGCGCCGGTGTGGGTGCATTTGGCTGCCACGTTGGAGAAAGACGATGCTGGCAAGCCAGAGCTGCGCCTTGCCGTGAGCGACATCGGCACGTTGAAGCAGGCGGAGCAAGACCTGCGTGAGAGTCAGCAGTCATTGGCGCAAAACAACACCGCCTTGTTGCGCTTTTCCGAGGTTACCGCACACCACATGCAAGAACCGGCGCGGCGCATCGCCAGCTACGCCGACCTGCTGCGCCGCCAGCTTTCGGGCACGCTAAACGACCCGCAGGCGCAGCTCTCGTTGGACTTTATTGACCAGCAGGCGCGCTACCTGCAAAACCTGCTGCGTGACGTGCAGCGTTATCTGGCCGCTGACCAGCCGATGGGAGCGCCGGAGCCGGTTGATACCGCCGCGTTGGTGGCCCATCTGGTCGAAAATCTGACGGATCGCCTTGCCGCTACCGGTACCCGGATTACCGTAGGTGCACTGCCTGCCGCCTGGTTTGACGCGCCGCGTCTGGGCAATGTGTTTGAGTTACTGCTGGACAACGCCCTGCGCCACGGCGTGGCGCAGGGCCATTCGGCCGAATCGTTGCACATTCGCGTGGACGGTGAGCGGGTTGGCAGCGTCGTGCGCTACTGCGTCAGCGACAATGGCCCTGGCATTGAGGCGCAGTACCGCGAGCGGGTGTTTCGTGCCTTCGAGCGGCTGCACTCCGGCGGTACCGACTCCGGCATTGGCCTGGCGCTGGTGCGTCGCATCGTCGAGAGCGCGGGCGGCCAGGCCTGGATCAACGAAGCCCCGGGCGGCGGCTGCAGCGTGTGTTTTGAGTTGCCACGGGCAAAATGATCACCATGAACGCCCAGAATCCACCCCCCACTGAACTTGCGCCCGCGCGGTCGTCGTTCACCCTGCGCCAGCGGCTGTTACTGGCGCTGATTTGCGTGATCGCAGCCATGTGGGCGGCAGTGGCCTGGGACGCACGCAAGTCGGAGGAGGATGCCCACGCGCAGATGCGCCAGCAAACGGCCGCACTTGCCATGGCCTTTGCCGACCATACCGAGGCCATCCTGCAGCGCAGTGACCACATCTTGCTGCAGTTGCGCGAAGACTGGCTGGCCAATCCAAAAATCTTTGCCAAGGCCATCACGCACCATCAATCCCTGCTGGGCGACACGGTCTTCCAGATTGCCGTCATTGCTGCCGATGGCACGCTGGCCTTTAGCAACCTGGCATCCAGCAGTGAGCGCGTTGATCTGAGTGACCGCGAACATTTCAAGGTGCACAAGGACGGTGCTCCGGTCGACCGTCTGTTTGTCAGCCGACCGGTCAAGGGCCGTGTCTCGGGCAAGTGGTCGATCCAGCTGACGCGAGCGATTTTCGACGGCGCTCGCTTTGCCGGTGTGGTCGTGCTCTCGCTCGACCCCGGCTATTTTGTGCGCTACTACCAGCGTTTTGATCTGGGTGCACAGGGTGTCGTCTCCATTGTGCGCGATACCGGCGAAATGATGGCCAGGACTGTCGGGCAAGAGGATTACATCGGCAAAGTCATCAGCACGGCACCCGCTACAGACCCCGGTGCGCCGTTGCGTGGAAGCTACTACCGCAGCGCCTCGCAAACCGACGGCATCGCACGTCTCTTTGCCTACTATCGGCTGCCCGAGCGCGGGCTTTCCACACGCATTGGCGTCGGTGTTGATGAATTTTTGGCGCCGATTCGCGCGCAACAGCGCACCGCGTGGCTGATCGCCAGTGCTGTGACGCTGGTGCTGGCGGGGTTGGCGTGGCTGCTGCTGGGCAGCCTGACGCGCCTTGAAGGGGCAGAAAGTGCGCTCACCATCGATCGCCAGCGGCTGGCACATCTGGCGGCCCAACAGATGGCGATGCTGAACAATGAACTGATCGGCATCGTAACGGTCAAAGACCGTTTCATCGTCTGGGCCAATCCGGCCTTTGAAAAAATGCTGGGGTATGCCCAGGCAGAGCTCAATGGAACCCCCACACGCAACAACTATCCGAGTGAAGACGCCTACCTGGCCTTTGGCACTGCGGCCTACCCGGTGCTCCGTGCCGGAAAGGTTTTTCGCGCCCAGCTGGAGCACGTACGCAAGGACGGCACTCACGTCTGGCTGGATGCCAGCGGGGCTTTGCTTGACAGCGAAACCGGTGAAACGATGTGGGGATTCAGCGATATTTCAGAGCATATCCAGATGTTGGCCGAACTCAAACGCTCCAACGCCGAGCTGGAACAGTTCAGCTACAGCATCTCGCACGACATGCGCCAGCCGCTGCGCATGATCTCGAGCTACCTTCAGCTGCTGCAAAAGGGCCTGGGCGACACGCTGGACGCCGAGAAGCGCGAGTATTTCAACTTCGCCATTGACGGCGCCCAGCGCATGGACGCCATGATGCTGGGGTTGCTGGACTACTCGCGGGTCGGACGCAAGGGCGATGCGCAGGTCTGGGTTGACAGCCGTGCGGTGCTGGACGACGCGCTGCTGTATTTGCGCCCGCTGGTGGCCGAGGCGCAGGCCCAGGCGCACACCGAAGGCGAGTGGCCCCGCATCCTGTGTCACCCCGACGAAATGCTGCGCCTGCTGCAAAACCTGGTGGGCAATGCACTCAAGTTTCGCGTGGCCGGTCGGCTGCCACAGATCACGCTGACCAGCAAAACAACGCGCGGGCAATGGCAGCTGTGTGTCAGCGACAACGGCGTGGGCATGGCACCTGACCAGATTGGTCGCTTGTTCCAGGTTTTTCAGCGCCTGCAAAGCCGCGCCGCGTATGAGGGCAACGGCATCGGGCTGGCGCTGTGCCGCAAGATTGCCGAGCACCACGACGGGCGCATCTGGGCGCAGTCCGATGGCGAAGGCCTGGGCAGCCGGTTTTGTATGGAAATGCCGCTGCCGAAGGAAGAAGGCACCCGATGAAGCGGCCCACACAAGCACTGCAATGCGTGTGTGGCGCTGTGAGTGCAACCCTGCGTTGCTGTGGGCTGGTGTTGGCCTTGGCATTCGCGTTGACCCTGCCCGCTTGGGCTGCATCGTCCAAGCCTGATTTCGACCGGATTTTCAAGGACTTCGATGTGGTGATGCTGCTGATCGACCCTGCCAGCGGCGAGATCGTCGATGCCAACACGGCTGCAGAGCGCTTTTATGGTTATGCGCCGGGGCAACTGCGGTCCATGACGATTCAACAGATCAATACCTTCACCCCGGAGCAAGTCGCAGCGGAGCGCAAACTTGCAGAAAGTCAGGGTCGCAACTATTTTTTATTCCGCCACCGGCTTGCCAGCAACGAGGTTCGCACCGTGGAAGTGCACTCGCGCCCCCTTGTTTTTGCCGACAAGAAGCTGCTTTTCTCCATGGTCACCGACATCACACCGGGGCGTCACCAGGACCAGGAACTGTGGCACTACCAGCAAAAGCTCGAAGAGATGGTTGACGTGCAAGTGCGTGAGATAAAGCAGAACAAGCGCCAGCAGACGAACATTTTGGTGGTCGGATTGTTTGTTCAAGCGGTCGTCATTGCCATGTTGGCATTGAACATTCGGCAACGCCGCAGTCTGCAGCGCGAACGCGATACGCTGTTCACCACACTGCAGGCGCGCAACCAGGAACTTATCCGCTTGGGCGAGGTGATGGCGCACCATTTTCAGGAGCCCGTGCGGCGTCTTTCCAGCTTTGCGCAGCGGCTGCTGGCCAGGTCAGCACTGGTCAGTGACGAGGACAGTCGCCTGTCGCTGAACTACATTGATGCCGAATCGAAGCGTCTGTCGGCCCTGGTGAGCGACGCCCAGCGCTACCTTGCGCTGGAACACAGCCAGGTGAAGGAGGGCGTGGTTGCCGACAGCGCTGCCGTGTTGCGCCGGTGCATCGAGGAGGCCGGTGCACCCGCCGCCGATGCCGGTATCGTGTTGCACGAACCCTTGCCATGGGTGCGACTGCCCGAAAAGACCCTGCGCACACTGTTTGCGATTCTGCTGGACAACGCGCTGCGCTACCGCGACCCGCAGCGAGCCCTGCAGATCGAGGTCAGCGCCAGTGCCCTTGGTAACCGTGCCGTGTTTCGCTTCGCTGACAATGGCAGTGGCATTGCACCGCAGTACCGTGAGCAGGCTCTGGGTCTGTTCACCCGACTGGTGCCCAGCAGCATGCCCGGCACCGGCATGGGTCTGGCGCTGGTCCGTAAGATTGTTGGTCTGTGCAGTGGCCAATTGCACATTGAGGACGGCCTGCAGGGCGGTGCGTGCATCGTTTTTGATTTACCCCTGGAGGCTGCGGCATGAGCCAAGGCTGCAACTATGATGCCTGACAAGTCCATACTGTTTCCCGACAAAGGTTTCGCGGTCAGACTGTTGCTGATCTTGTCGCTGCTCAACGGCACCTTGATGTTGTGGGCCGGATATTCGATCTTTGACAGCAAGCTGGTGTACGAGGAGAAGGCCAGGAGTACAACCCAAAATTTGGCCCGCCTGCTGGACCAGAGCGTGAGCGCCAGTGTCGCGAGAATTGATTTGGCGCTGCTTTCGGCGGTCGATGAACTCGAACAACAGCTGCGTGATCGCGGTCAGCTCGATGCATCCAAAAGCAACGCTTTCTTGCACACCCATCAAAAGCGTCTGGCGGAATTGTCGAGCCTGCTGGTGGCTGATGCCACCGGGCTGGTGATTCTTGGTGACGGCGTATCCCGCACGAACCAGGCAAGCTGGGCGGATCGTGACTTCTTCAGCGCACTACGCGATCACACCGACCTTGGCATGGTTGTAACCAATCCGATTTCGGGCCGCGTCACCAAGATCTGGGTCGTTTCCCTGGTGCGCCGCTATAACCAGCCCGATGGCAGTTTTGCCGGTGTGGTGTCAGCCGCCATACCGGTGACTTACCTGGGCACGCTGCTATCGGGCATGGATGTAGGGCTAAAAGGCATCGCCTTGCTGCGCGATGCCAATCTGGGCCTGATCGTGCGGCACCCTGCGCTCGATGGGCCCTCGGGTGCTGTGGGTGCCAAGGGTTTCTCCAAAGAATTGGGTGAGGGAGTCGCCTCTGGACAGCGCGAGTTCAGCATTCACAGCAAGGGGTCTGCCGACGGTGTGGAGCGCACCAGCTCCTACCGTCGGATGACCGATGCTCCCTTTCACATCGTAGTCGGGCAGGGCAGCGAGGATTACCTGGCGCCCTGGGTGGTTGGTGTTCAACGCACCATCGCTTCAGTCGCCTTCTTTTTTCTGGTGACGTCGGCCTTTGCCTGGCTGCTCTGGCGCTCGCAGGTCAAACGCCAACAAGCCAATGCGGATCGTGAACAGTTGTTGAGCCGCCTGCAGCACCAAACCCAGGCGCTGGAGCGCTCCAACGCCGAGCTGGAGCAGTTTGCCTACGTGGCCTCGCACGACCTGCGCCAGCCGCTACGCATGGTTAACAGCTACATGCAATTGCTGGAGCGTGCGCTGGCCGACAAACTGGACGACAAAACCCGCGAGATGATGCACTTTGCTGCGGATGGTGCCAAGCGCATGGACCAGATGCTGGTCTCGCTGCTGGAATACTCCCGCGTCGGGCGCAAAGGCGAGCCCATGCAGGCGCTAGACAGCCGCGAGGCAGTCGATGAAGCGCTGCACTTTTTGGCCCCCGCCATCCTGGAGGCGCGGGCCACGGTGCGCGTCACGGGCGACTGGCCACAAATTGTTGCCAGCCGCGACGAGTTCACCCGCCTGTGGCAAAACCTGATTGGCAACGCAATCAAATACCGCGCAGCGGGTCGTGCACCAGAGATTGACATCACGGTTGTGCCTGAGGCCCAAAGTTGGCGTTTTTGCGTAGCCGACAACGGCATTGGCATTGACCCCGAGCAGATCGAGCGGCTGTTCAAGGTGTTCCAGCGTTTGCATACGCGTGACCAGTATGAGGGCAACGGCATTGGCCTGGCGGTGGCGCGCAAGATTGTGGAGCGTCACGGCGGGCGCATCTGGGTGGAGTCTGCCGGCGCGGGCCTGGGCTGCCAATTTTTCGTTGTATTGCCTGCGCTACCGGTGGAGGCTCCAACATGAGCAACCACGCTACCGTGGGTAACCAAAGCCTTAAGGCCTGGCTGGCCTGGTTCGTCTTCGTCGTCGCTATGTTGGTAACGGTTTTCGCCAGCATGCAGGTCAAGCAGCTTATCGAGGCTGAAGCGGTACGCAACGTTAGTTCTGCTTACGATCAGGCTGCACTCAAGATTCAGGAGCGTCTGAATACCTATGCACAGATTTTGCGCGGTGGTGCCGGCCTTTTTGCCGCGTCAACTTCGGTGGAGCGAGCTGAGTGGCGTGACTACGTCAAGACCCTTCAAACCGAGCAATCGGTCCCCGGCGTGCAGGGGGTCGGGTTTGCCACTGTCGTTGCGCCGGGTCAGCTGAGCGCCCACATCGCCAGCATTCGCCAGGAGGGTTTCCCCGACTACACGGTGCGGCCTGCGGGTGAGCGAGCGCTGACCACATCCATTATTTATCTGGAACCCTTTCGGGAACGCAATTTGCGAGCCTTCGGTTTTGACATGTACTCAGAGCCGGTGCGCCGCGCCGCCATGGAGCAGGCCCGCGACGCCGGTACGGTGGCCCTGTCTGGCAAGGTGGAGCTGGTGCAGGAAACGGCCAAGGACGTGCAGGCCGGCACACTGATGTATGTCCCCGTCTATCGCAATGGGCAAATCCTGGACACCGTTGAGCAGAGACAGAGGGCGCTGCTGGGCTGGGTGTACAGCCCATTCCGCATGGATGATCTGATGAGTGGCATTCTGCAACAGTGGGAGCACGATAACGGCCAGGACGTTGATCTGCATATCTACGATGGAGCCCAAGTTGCACCGGCGGCGCTGATGTTTGACAGTAAATCGAAACAGGTGCCTGACGCGCAATCGCTGTTTTATCAGCAACGGCGAATTGACTTTGGCGGCCGGCAGTGGCTGCTGGTGTTCGATCACGTTGTAGGCGCGGCCAGCCTCAACTACACCAGCGCCTGGCTTTTGTTGATGGGTGGCCTGGCGATCAGTGGCCTGTTGCTGGGTTTGATGCGATCCATCATCAACACCCAGGCTAACGCCCAGCGCATTGCGGACAAGTTGACTGCCACGGTGCATTCGCGCGAGGAAGCTCTGGAGCGCAGCAACACCGAGCTGACCCGTCTGGGCGAGGTCATGGCGCACCACTTTCAGGAGCCGACGCGCCGTCTGGCCAGTTTTGCGAAACGGCTGCTGGCCAAGTCTGACTTGGCGCGTGACGAGGACAGTCGTCTGTCGCTCAATTTCATCGACACCGAATCAAAACGCTTGTCCGCTTTGGTGCACGGCGCCCAACGCTACCTGGCGCTGGACCCTGACCAGATCACCGCGGGTGGGGTGGTTGACAGCGTGCAGGCTATGCGTCAGTGCATCCGGGAGGCCGGTACGCCAGCCGCCGAGGTTGACATCGTGCTGCACGAGCCGCTGCCCCGGGTCCGGCTGTCAGAACAATCCCTGCACACACTGTTTGCCATTTTGCTGGACAACGCGCTACGGTACTGCAACCCGCAGAGAGCCTTGCGCATCGAGGTCAGCGCCAGCGTCCTTGATAGCCGTGCCGTGTTTCGCTTCGCCGACAATGGCAGCGGCATTGCGCCGCAGTACCGCGTGCAGGCCCTTGGCCTGTTCACCCGGCTGGTGCCCAGTAGCATCCCCGGCACCGGCATGGGCCTGGCGCTGGCCAAGAAGATTGTCGGACTGGCCGGTGGACAGTTGCACATTGAGGACGGCCTGGATGGCGGTGCCTGTATCGTTTTTGATTTACCGCTGGAGATTGAGGGATGAGTCACACTAAAAAACTAATTGTCTTGCTGGCCGAGGATGAGCCGGCGGATGCACACCTGGTGCGGCTGGCTTTCGAGGAAGGGCAGGTGTTGGTTGATTTGCACCATGTGAGCGATGGCGTAGAAGCGTTTGCTTTTCTGCGCCGCGAAGGCGCTTATGCCAATATGCCCACGCCGGACCTGATTTTGCTGGACCTGAACATGCCGCGCATGGACGGGCGACAGTTTTTGCATCAAGTCAAACTTGACGCAGCCTTGCACCGCATACCCGTGGTGGTGCTGACCACTTCGGACGCCGAGCGTGACATGCTCGACAGCTACGACCACTTTGCCGCGGGCTTTATCGTCAAGCCGGTGGATGTGGATGACTTCATCAAAATTGTGCGCGGCATTGGTGATTATTGGGTCAACATCGTGCGCCTGCCTAGACACGACTGATAGCCGCCGCCAAGAAGTAACACATGACTAGCGCGCAAATTCAAACCCGTTTTGACAAGTTCAAAACCTCTGGCTTGCTGCCCTCGCCCAAGGGCGCGGCCATGGCGGTGGTGGCGCTGACCCGCAAGGACGATGTGTCGGCCGAGCAACTGGCCCACGCCATTCAGGCGGACCCGGCGCTGGTGGCGCGTCTGATCAAACTGGCCAACCGGGCCCAGTTGGCAGGAGCGCGCCCGGTGCTGGCCGTCAAGGACGCCATTCGTACCATGGGCCTGAACGCGGTACGGGGCCTGGCGCTGGGCTTTTCGTTGATGAACAGCAACCACAGTGGTCGCTGCCTGGCCTTCAATTACCCGGCCTTCTGGTCGCGCAACCTGGCGCGTGCCGTGGCCATGCAGGATTTGAGCGCTGTGCTGCGCGTGGTGCCGGGTGACGAAGCTTTTTCGTTGGGGCTTCTCTCGCAGGTGGGCGAACTGGGTCTGGCCAGTCTGTTTCCGCAAGACTACGC
>JBAWYQ010000121.1:0-12678 GCA_037143475.1 Burkholderiales bacterium
GGCGGCCAGCGCCAGCGCATTGCGATTGCGCGCTGCCTGACCATGAAGCCCGAAATCATTGTGTGCGACGAAAGCGTCAGCGCACTGGACGTGAGCGTGCAAGCCACCGTGCTCAACCTGCTGCTGGACTTGCAGGAAGAATTTGGCCTGACATACGTGTTCATCAGCCACGACCTGGCCGTGGTGAAGTACATGGCCGACGACATTTTGGTGATGAGCCAGGGTGAGATTGTCGAGCGGGGTACTTCGGACGACATCTACAATCGCCCCCAGCATGCCTATACTCGGCAACTGTTAGGTGCTATTCCCAGGGGGCTGGAAGGACATGTTGCACGGGCAACTTCAATCTGAAAGCGAGCTTCTATGTTTTTGACCATTCGTAGTCGTCTGATAGTGGGCTTTGGTGTGATGCTGCTTTTACTCGCAGTTGTCGCGGGTGTAGGTCAATTGCAGCTTGCCAAAATTCAGCATTTCAACACCGAGCTCGACGAGCGAGCCTATCGACTTTCCCTTGCATCTGAATGGGCTGTACTGGTAAAGATCGCGGTCGCAACCAAGGCGACTGTCCCTGCGCTGGATACGGAGCAAGTCAAGAAGTTGGGCGCGCTGACCCAAGCGGATGAGGAAAAGCGCGCCCTGGCTGCTGCGGTGTCGTCCCATACTGGTGCGCCGGAAGCTCATATGCAGGCGGTTGATCAACTGGCTGGCAAACTGGTGACACTGCAAATTGCAGACAGCGGCCAGTTGCAAGCTGCCTTGACCCGTGCTGTCACATTGAACTGGGGCGTTCTCTTCATTGGCGTTGTACTGGGAATAGGGATCGCATTGCGGATTTCCCACAGCATTGTTGGACCCATGAAACTTGCGTCGGGCGTGACCGACCGGATTGCCCATGGCGACCTGTCCACCGCGGTTCCGGCGGGTGGCCAAGATGAGGTGGGTGGAATGCTGACGTCCCTGGCACTGATGCAAGCCAATCTGGTCAAACTGGTATCCAACGTTCGCCAAGGATCAGAAGGCGTGGCTACTGCATCCTCGGAGATCGCCCAAGGAAACAATGACTTGTCTACCCGTACCGAGCAGCAAGCCAGCGCGCTGGAGCAAACCGCTGCCAGCATGGAGGAGCTGGGCTCCACAGTCAAGCAGAACGCGGACAGTGCCCGGCAGGCCAATCAGCTCGCCATGAGTGCTTCTACCGTGGCCATACATGGTGGAGAGGTCGTCAGCGAAGTGGTTGAAACCATGAAGGGGATCAATGAATCGTCGCGCAAGATATCGGACATCATTGGGGTTATCGACGGCATCGCATTTCAAACGAATATTTTGGCGCTTAACGCGGCGGTCGAGGCGGCCCGGGCCGGAGAGCAAGGACGTGGTTTTGCTGTTGTTGCGTCAGAGGTTCGCTCCCTGGCCGGACGCAGTGCTGACGCTGCCAAAGAAATCAAGAGTCTTATCAATGCCAGTGTGGAGCGAGTTGAAAAGGGAACCTCACTCGTGGACAAAGCCGGCGAAACAATGACGGAGGTTGTGAGCTCCATCAAGCGTGTGACCGATATCATGGGCGAAATTAGCGCAGCCAGTGCCGAGCAGTCTGCGGGGGTTGCTCAGGTGGGTGAGGCGGTGCGCCATATGGATAACGCAACCCAACAAAATGCAGCGTTGGTGGAGGAGATGGCCGCCGCTGCAAGTAGCCTGAACGGCCAAGCGCAAGAACTGGTTCAGGTCGTAGCCGTGTTCAAGTTGTCGCCAAACGATGCGATTGCATCCCATGCAAACGTTACCGCGACTGCAAAGCCGCCGCGCAGTCAGTCGTATGCACTGTCGCCAAGTCGATTGAGCCGCCCCGCCCCAATTGTTAAGCCAAAAGCGGTGGCTGGACAAGCAAAACTCGCTCCACCCAAAAGCGTCCCCAAGCCCAACACGGATAAAGGAGGCGACGACGATTGGGAAACGTTTTGAATAGCTTATGTTGGGCTACAGCCCACGTGGAGCTTGCGTATGCAGCTGCAAAATAAGTAGCAATCAATCCTCACTCGCAGGCTGCTTGTAGCGGGCGTAAGACCACAGGTATTGCCCAGGCGCACGTCGAATCAACCGCTCCATTCCGGCGTTGACAGCCGTCGCAGCGGCCTCGGACGTGGCGTTGGCGTCCTGTAATTCCGGGGCATCCAGCGGCTCAAAATGCATCACATAGCCCTGGCCGGTGGGCAGTCGCTCACACCAGCACAGGAGCACCCGCGCACCACTTTGCTGTGCCAGTCGTGATAACAGCGTCATGGTGTAGGCAGGTCGTCCAAAGAACGGCGCCCACACGCCCTGCCCCAAGGGCGGTACCTGGTCCGGAAGGATTGCGGTGTAGCCGCCGCCCCGCAGCACACGGATCAGGCTGCGCACGCCGGACACACTGGTGGGCACCGCCTTCAGGCCCGGGCGGTCACGCGAACTGGCTACCAGAGGCGCCAACCACGCCTTGCGGGCAGGCCGATACAACGCCACCAGCGGGCCTCGCGTTGGGCCATACCGCTCGGCCAGGGACTGGCCAATCATTTCCCAACAGCCAAGGTGCGGCAGCGCCAATATGACGCCTCTTCCCGCGTCGAGTGCAGATTCGAAGTGCTCAACTCCGTCCCATTCCACCAGATCCAGAACACCCTGATTGGCGGGGCGCAGCCACAGCCAGGGCAGTTCCGTCACCATAGTCCCGATGGCCGCGCGCGCCGGGCGGTATTGTGCAGGGCTGAAGCCGGCTGCAATCGCTTGTTCTTCAAATCGCTGACGGAATGCGCCAGCCAGTCGCCAGACCAGCCAGCCCAGCAACGCGCCTACCCGCTGCATCAGAGGCAACGGCAAATGGCCCAACAGACGGAAGAGGCGGACCATGAACATGGCTACATGGCCTTGAACAAGCCCGCGTAGCTTCGACTGACTTCCAGTTTTTCCGTCAGGCCACGCACGCTCACCAACTGACGCCCACGCTCGTCGCGGCTGACACCGGCTATGGCCTTGATGTTGACCAAGGTGGATCGGTGGATTTGCCAGAACAGTGCCATGTCAATCTCCTCGACCAGTTCCTTGATCGGCTTGCGGATCAGCGCTTCCACCGTGGCGGTCTGGACGCGGGTGTACTTCTCGTCCGAGATGAAGAAAAGCACATCTTCCACCGGAATCATCTGAATAGCCTGGCGCATCGTGGCTTGTATCCACTGCAACTTGGCAGGCGCCTGCGGGTTGAGTTGCCCCGCCAGGCGTTGCAACAACTGCTGCATTTCGGGGGTGTGGGCTGGCAGTGGGTTGTCCGCGCGCTCAGACATGCGCTGGCGAATGCGCTGAGCCGTGACCATCAGTCGTTCACGTTCGGCTGGCTTCAGCACATAGTCCACCACGCCTTGTTCAAATGCCTGTACCGCGTACTGGTCGTAGGCGGTGATGAAAACAATCTCGCAGCCGGGCCAGCCCTGCGCGTCGTCGTAGGTGGGCAATTGGGCGATCTGCCGTGCTGCATCGACCCCGGTAAGCCCAGGCATGCGAATGTCCAGGAAAACAATGTCCGGGTGGTGCTGTTCGGTCAGCGTCACCGCCTCCTGTCCATTCTTGGCCTCCACCACGATTTCCAGTTCAGGCCATACCTCTTTGAGGCGGGCACGAAGCTGTTCGCGCATCAGGCGCTCATCGTCCGCAATCAGGGCTCGGGGCATGCGCAAACTCCATCCACGAATGTTGTTGTTGGTTGCCTATTGTGGCTGCACTTCTTCGGCGCGCACCACGTAGGGCACGGTAATCGTGACTGTGGTTCCGCCACCGGCGGTCTCGGTGATGGCCAGGCTGGCCTTGCCGCCATACAAAAGGGCCAGACGCTCGCGGATGTTGGAGAGGCCTATGCCGGTGCCAGCAGTGTCTGCCTTGCCAAAGCCCATGCCCGTGTCAGCGACTGTAATGGCCAAACTGCCGTGCACAATTTCAGCACTTACGGTCAGCATGCCGCCCTCGGCCTTGGGCTCAAGGCCATGTTTGATGGCATTTTCCACCAGGCTTTGCAACATCATGGGCGGGAATTCGGCGGACAGGAGACCGTCACTGACGCGCACTTGCGTTTGCAGACGCTCTTCCATGCGCACCTTCAGAATTTCAAGGTAAGGGCGGATGACGTCCAGCTCACGCCCCAGGTCCCGTGTGCTTTGTGCATTGGCTTCGCGCATGGTGGGCATGCTGGCGCGCAGCAGGGCAATCAGGTTTTTCTGCATGATGCTGGCGCGCGGAGGGTCGGTTTCGATCAGGTGGTCAATGCTGGCCAGCGTGTTGAATAGAAAGTGCGGTTCCACCTGGGCCTGCATGGCGGCCATGCGGGCCTCGACCACCTGGCGCTTCAACGACTCTGACTCGGCAACTTCGGTGGCTTGTGCAGCCTTGGCCTCGGCTTGCACCTTGCCTTTGTAGGTGATCTTGATGATGACCGAGATCAGCAGGAACCACATGGTCAGCGGCATCAGCGGGTCACCGATCTTGTGCCGAATGATCCGTGGTTTGCGCGCGCCGGTATCCTCCTCGATTGCGTTCTGGGCCTCATTGCGGGCCTCTTCCAGCGCATCCTTGATTTCTTGCTTGGCCTCATTGATGGCTTCGCGCACTGTTTCCGAATCGGAGCCAGGAGGCAGCTTGATGTGAACACCTGGCAGATTGATAGATACGCCATCGCCCGCAGACGGCGTTGACGCCCCCGAAGCTGGAACGGCAGGCGTTTCTGGAGACGAGGCAGCGGGTTTGGCGGCCGATGGCTTGGTGGTGATGTGCACCCCGTTTTCGTCGATGGAGATGTTTACGCCATCGCCTTTGTCCTTGCTGATCTTCTTGTGCTGCTGCAACTCGCGTGCAGTGCGTGGCGGTGTTGAGGACGATGCCTCGGGTTCCAGAACCTCGTTATAGGTCCAGCTAAAAGGTGGGACATCATGGATGATGCCCATCGAGACGATCAAAGCCAGCGCAAGAAGGAAAAAGCGCCGCCAGGTAATGCTGACCAGCCAGCCCGCATAGGCGTGAAACACCCTCAGGAATCGCTCGGCAAAGCGGGCCCAAGCGTCAGTTCCGGTTTTGATGGGTGTTGTGTTCTGCATGGAGTGTGCTCGGTAACGAATGCTATGGCCTTGACTGTACCCACGTAGCCCCACCAGACGCCAGCGCCATGCGATGCGCCGGGTTGAGCAGCAGACAGGCTGCACCTTGGCGTGACAAGCTGTGGGCCTTTGCCCCGCACCAAAAAACTGCCGTATTCACACACGTATTGGCACATTGCGTGCCGTGCGCAAGGCAGGTTTATCATTGGTGCCATGAACAGCGCTACCGATCTGGCGCAAATTCGCTTCGACAACGCCCTGAGCCTGTTCGATGAATTTGTGCAAAACACTATCAAACACCCCGATGCCGCCACCCTGCGAGGGCTTGAGGGTCGATTCGCCGAACGGGTGCAAATCCAGCCCAGCTATTGGAGCCAGATCAAGGGTCGCTCGCGCCAGATTGGGGAGCGCCTGGCCCGCCAATTTGAACAGTTGTGCCACAAACCCAATGGCTGGATGGATCAGGCCCACACGCCTGGCGTGGCGGTTTCAAAACCCGCTGTCGTGACCGAGAGCACTACCGACAGCCATGCGGCACGGGACGATGATGAGCGCTTCATTGTGGGACTGGTGCTGACTTACTACCGTCGCCACCCGCAGCGAGCGCGCACCCGGTTGCTGGATCTTCTGGGTGAAGTTTTGACGCCTTCGGCCCCCACCGCGCCATCGAAAGAAAAGGCGTCAGTGCCCAAACCGGCGCCAACGGTCGCCGAGGCCAATGCTCTGTGGCTGCGCTCCCAGGTAGGTGTTGCACCGTTGCGACAAAAAAAATAGCCAAGTGTCTTTAAAGATAAATTGCATTTGCTCAAGATAAGTTTTAATTTATCATTTGAGCAAGTTTGTAGCCGCCGCTCAACATCCTTTGCATAGTGGCCCGGGTGCGAACCAGGAGACCACCATCATGTCAGGAAGTTTGTTTACCCAGGCCTATCCACTCTTCGCGCCTCGCCGCCCGTCTGTTCGTCGCTTTGTGGCTGGCGTGTTGCGCGGCGCCAGTCTCGCTTTGGCCAGCTTGTCGCGCAGCCTCGCTGCCTCTGAGCGTGCTCGCGAACGCAGTCCTCCCGAGATGGTGCTGGAGTTCTACGCCGAGGCTGGTGCGCCTGAAGGTGCTTTGTACCTGGATGGTCGATTAGTCGGCTATTTGCCGGGCGTCACCAGGCTATAACAGCAGTCCTACAATCGCGGGTTTGCGTCAAACCCCGGCGCAAACACCCTTCACAAGAGGAACCGCGATGACTGCTAAGCCTTCCGTTTTTGCCCAGCGCATCGCCAGCGCCCAGACTGCTTTGAAAGAGTTGGGGTTGGTGGCCTGTCTGGTGCCGTCGAGCGATCCGCACCTGTCCGAGTACCTGCCCGCACGCTGGCAGGGGCGCGAATGGCTTTCGGGCTTTACCGGCTCCATGGGCACGCTGGCGCTGACACAAACCCGAGCGGCCCTGTTTGCGGACAGTCGCTACTGGACGCAGGCCGAGGCAGAGCTAACCGGCAGCGGCATTGACCTGGTCAAGATCGAAGCCGGCGCCTCCACCCACCATGTGCAATGGCTCGCAAGCCAGGTGGCCGCCGGGCAAGCGGTGGGCGTGGATGGCGCTGTGCTGGGGTTGGCGGCCGCACAACAATTGCGTGAGGCTTTAACCAAAGTCGGTGCCACTTTGCGAACCGATGCCGACGTGTTTGCCCATATTTGGCCGGACCGCGCCTCACTGCCCGAAGCGCCGGTGTACGAGCACGACGCAGCCTTCGTGGGCGCGCCGCGCGCAGCCAAGCTGGCGCAGGTGCGTGACGCCATGACCCGCTTCGGGGCCAGCCACCATTTCATCTCGACCGTCGACGACATTGCGTGGCTGTTCAACCTGCGCGGCTCTGACGTGTCGTACAACCCGGTATTTCTGGCCCATGCGCTGATCGACGCCACCGTCGCAACCTTGTTTGTGGCAAGTGGCAAAGTGCCAGTTCAGTTGGCTGAGCGGTTGGAGGCAGATGGCGTGCTGCTGCAGGACTATCCGCTGGCCGGCCCCGCCCTGGCTGCGCTGCCCGACAGCGCCGTATTGATGCTCGATCCGCGCCGTGTGACCCTCGGCTTGCGCGAAAGCGCCTCCGTCTCAGTGAGGGTTATCGAGGCGATCAACCCTACCGTACTGTTGAAAAGCCGCAAGGGTGCCGCCGAGGCTGCCCATGTGCGTGCCGCCATGGAGCAGGACGGCGCTGCCATGTGCAACTTTTACGCCTGGTTTGAAGTCGCTCAGGGCAAAGAGCGCATCACCGAGCTCACAATTGACGACCGACTGTCGGCCGAACGCGCAAAGCGTCCCGGCTTTGTCGGTCTGTCCTTCAACACCATTGCCGGCTTCAACGCCAATGGTGCCATGCCGCACTACCGCGCAACGCAAGCAAGTCATGCCGTCATCGAAGGTGATGGGTTGCTGTTGATCGACTCGGGCGGCCAATATCCGGGCGGTACCACAGACATCACCCGCGTCTGGCCCATCGGCACGCCTAGCGCAGATCAGAAGCGCGACTACACACTGGTTCTCAAGGGTACGATTGGCCTGTCCTGTGCGCGTTTTCCGATGGGCACGTTGTCGCCCATGCTGGACGCACTGGCGCGCGCGCCCATGTGGGCGCACGGCATGGACTACGGCCACGGCACCGGCCACGGCGTGGGCTATTTTCTGAATGTGCACGAAGGCCCCCAAAGCATTTCCAAAGCCATTCCCGATGCCAACATGGCCATGCAACCCGGCATGATCACCTCTATCGAGCCGGGTCTGTACCGTAGTGGCCAATGGGGCGTTCGTATTGAAAACCTGGTGCTCAACGTGGCCGCTCCCACCGCCGAGATGTTTGGTGAATTTCTGGAGTTCGAGACGCTGACCCTGTGTCCTATCGATACCCGCTGCATCCAGAAAGATCTGATGCGAACCGACGAGTTGGAGTGGCTCAACGCCTACCACGCTACGGTGCGCGAGCGTCTGAGTCCTATGGTCAGCGCGGCAGGTCTTGCCTGGTTGATAGAACGTACCGAGGCGATATGAGCGGGTTGCTTGCTCAAACTACATCGAATGGTTGGCGCAGTCTGCGGCCCTCTGCTACGACTCGCATTTGATTCTGCGCAGTGCCCGAGATTTCTGGGCGCTACGTTCAGTTTTTTGCCGGATAGCCGGTGATGTCCTGAATGTCACGGTACAGCGGCTGCAGCCGAGCATACATGTGCCGGTACACCCGGTTGTATAGCTGCTCATAGGTGTGCACATGCACCGGCTCAGGTTGAAACACCTGCCCCAGACGGGTCATGTGGGCGATAGCGGTGGCAAAGTCCGGATAAAGCCCCAGACTGACGGCTGCCAGAATGGCCGCACCCAGGCCGCTGGTTTCATACAAGTGGGGGCGCTCACATGGAAGGTTGAACACATTGGCCGTAATTTGCATGGCCGCATCGCTTTGTGACCCACCTCCCGAGACCCGTACTGTGGTGATGCGGGTACCGCTGCGCTTTTCAATGCGCTCTTTTGCTTCGCGTAGCGCGTAGGCCAGGCCTTCCAGAATGGCCCGGTAGATGTGGGCGCGATGATGCACATCGCCAAAGCCGATGATGGCCCCCTTGGCCTCCGGTCCGGGGATCTTGATGCCCGGGTTCCAGAACGGCTGCAACATCAGGCCCTGAGCGCCAGGGGGAACAGCATTGACCAATTCGTCAAACAGCGTCTCGGCGGCGATGCCGCGCTGGTTGGCAATTTGCTGCTCATGCAGGCCAAACTGCTCCTTGAACCAGCTCACCATCCAGAACCCGCGCGTGATTTGAATCTCGGTGTTGAAATGCCGTGGCATGGCTGCCTGATAGGGCGGAATAAAAGCAGTGGCCTCCACATAGCGCGGGGTGGTGGTGTTGACCGTGGCCGTGGTGCCGTACGACAGGCAGGCAATCTCGGGTGTCAGACACCCCGCGCCGATCACTTCACAGGCTTTGTCCGCAGCACCCGCTATGACAGGCAGACCTTCGGGGATACCGGTGTCGCGCGCTGCTTGGGCGGTGACAGTGCCAATGCGCGTACCTGCGGCCACCAGCTCGGGCAGCATGGACCGCTTGATCGGAAGGGCTTGCCATTTCCAGTCGTGCGCGCTGGCCCAGCAGCCATTTTTGTAGTCGAATGGGATGTACCCCACCTGGGATGCCACGGAGTCCACAAACCGGCCGGTAAATCGAAAATTCAGGTAGCCCGAGAGCAACAGATATTTGTCAGTTTTGGCCCAGATGTCGGGCTGGTTCTGCGCAATCCAATTGGCCTCCGACTCCTTCTGGAAATGCTTGACCGTATCGCGCATGCCAATGATTTTGAAAGCCGCTTCCCACCACCACCTTAACCGTGGTGTCTTCTCGGTGCGGCGCTGGTCCAGCCAGACAATGGCCGGTCGCAGGGGTTTTGCGTCCTTGTCCAGCGCGATGGTGGTGGCGCGCTGGGTGGTGATCACAACGCCGGCAATGGACTCCCTGGGCACCTGGGTGGTGGCCCACAGGCGCTGGCAGGCGGCGCACAGTGATTGCCAGAAAGCTTCAGGATCGTTTTCGACCCAGCCAGGTTGCGGCGATTGGTAGGTGTCAATCGTCACTTGCGCCTTGTCCACCAGGTTGCCTTGCAGGTCAAAAATCAGTGCACGAACGCTCTGTGTGCCATTGTCAATGGCCAGAATGTGGCTTTTGTTCATGGGGCAGTAGCCTTGTCCTGTTGGGTGTGTGAAGGGACGCTGTAATGCCTGTCGATCAAGGCCTGATAACGGGCAAGCTCTGTAGTCCAGCGCGCATCGCCCCAAGCCAGGTGCGCCTCGCACAGCTGGCGGATGCGGGGCAGATGGTCCAGGCCGCCGCGTGGCAGCAGGATGCCAAGACGGGTACGCCGTAGCAGCAGGTCGTCCAGATGCTCGACTGATTCGTGCTGTGCGGCCACTACCAGTTCCAGCCACAGGGTGCGTGTGCCGGGTATGGTGCTGAGGTCCTCGTTGGAAGCATGCCGGCACCACAGTGCGGCCTGATAACCGTAGCGAGCTTTCAGTCGATGCTGCACCGCACTGCTCCAGCGCGGGTTCAGTGGGTTCGCCGATGTAAACACCGCCGAGTCATCGCGTGCAAACGGCTTCTCAGCGTAGCGGGCTGCCAGTTGCAGGGCATCTTGCGCCATCAGTCTGAAGGTGGTCAGCTTGCCACCGGCCAGAGAAATCAGTCCGGACTCGTCCAGGACCACATGGTCGCGGGCGGCTTTTGAGGTATTGCCGCTGCCATCGTCTACCACCGGGCGCACTCCGGAGTAGCAGGCGCTGATGTCGGCCGCTGTCAAGACCGCTGTCGGAAATTGGTCGTTGACGGCTTCCAGCAGATAGTCGACTTCATTCGAGGTGATGCTGGCTTCGGTATTGGGGTCGGTGCGGTGGTCCAGGTCGGTTGTGCCGACCAGGGTAGCGCCTTCCCACGGATAGAGAAATACCGGACGGCCATCACGCGGGTGCATCATGCTGACGCTTTGGGGCACAGGCAAGCGCCAGAACGGCACCACCAAGTGACTGCCGCGCAAGGGGCGCAGCATCGGCTTGCCACCCACAGCAGCGCGCAGTTTGTCCGTCCAGGCGCCGGTGGCATTGACCACGCTGCGGGCGCGAATCTGATAAGTTTGGCCGGTTTGCACGTCCACAGCCTGGATACCTGATACCAGCCCCTTGTCCAACAAGAGTTCTCGGGCCGCCACATAGTTGAGCACCGTAGCGCCATCGCGCTGGGCCTCCATGAGCACCCGAAGCACCAGGCGTGCGTCGTCGGTCTTGGCATCGGTGAATACCAAAGCACCTTGCAGTCCGGGCGGCGCCAAGCCCGGCGCCAGGGACTGTGCGCGGGCCGTATCGGCCCAAAAATGGTTCTTGTGCCGTGCCATCAGGTCATAAATCGCCAGCCCGGTCTGGAACAGCCAGCGCGCGGGTTTGCGCCCCTTGCAAGTGGCAAACAGAAAACTTTGTGGCTCAATCAATTCCGGTGCCTCACGCATCAGGCGCTGGCGCTCCTGCACCGAGTGCAAGGTCGTCTTGATGTCGCCTTCCTTCAGGTAACGCAATCCGCCGTGCACCAGTTTGGAGGAGCGGCTGGATGTCCCCCAGGCAAAGTCTCGCTGCTCCAAGAGCAGCACTTTCCAGCCGCGCCGTGCCGCCTGCTGCGCCACACCCGCACCGGTAATGCCGCCGCCAATGACCAGCAGGTCCCAGGTTTTGCCCTCAAGCTGCGCTAGTTGGTGAGCGCGGTCCGCACCGGGCGTGCCTAGTTCGCCCATGGTCCACCGTCCTGCAGCAGCTTGCCCGGGTTCATGATGCGTTGGGGGTCAAAGTGCCGGCAAAGTTGTTCCAGTGTGGCCATGCCCAGTGGCCCTTTTTCATCCGCCAAATGGGTGGCATGGTCGCGTCCGACACCGTGCTGGTGGCTGACCGTGCCACCGTGGGCGGCAATGGTGGCGGCCACAGCTGCCTTGAGCTTTTGCCATCGTTCCATGTTGGGCGCAAAACCGCCGGGTGCCGTGGCCCACACGTACTGCGAGTAAATGCTGCAGCCTTGTGGATAGATGTGAGACAGGTGCGTAAAGGCATGCACCGGTTGGCCGTAAGGCGCAAAAACATCGCGTGCGGTTTGCTCCATGGACAGCATGAGGGGCTTGACGTTGGGCCAGTCCACCGCCGTCTCGATGGTGTCGGCGCTATAACCCGCGTCCCAAAGGGTGTTGCGCAAGTAGGGCCCTTTGAAGCGATTGTCCGCCCACTTGCTGCCCATGGCGGTCCCGATGTAGACGGCTCCGTATTTGCCAAGCGTCCGCCGCGCTTCGCGCAGCGCGTGGCGGGCCGTGCGCTGGTCGGCGGTCACACCCAGCATCAGCATGCACTTGCCGGCACCGCAACCGCGCAGGTTCAGGTAGCGCTCCATCCAGCCAATGAGGCGGGCGTGACCGGCCAGCGTCAGGTTGGTTTCGGTCTCGATGCCATTGGACAAGCGCATCATGCTCAACGGCAACTTGCGCTGCACCAGCTCCCGCACGGCGGCTTCTGCAGCGTCCCAGTTGGGCAGAAAGAGGGCGTGAAAACTCTCGGATTCTGGCAACGGTGTCACGCGCACGGTGGCTTCGGTCAAGACGCCAAAACGTCCTTCCGAGCCCATCACGACTTCGCGCAGGTCCGGTCCGGCGCTGGCGGCCGGTAGCGTGGGGATGGTGAGTGTGCCTACCGGTGTTTCCATGCGGCCCCCGGCAAATAGCTGCTCGATACGCCCGTAGCGCAGGGACTGCTGTCCGCTGGAGCGGGTGACCACCCAGCCCCCTACCGTGGAATATTCAAACGACTGGGGGAAGTGCCCCAGCGTGTAGCCTTGTGCGCGCAACTGCGCCTCTACTTGAGGGCCTGGCGTGCCGGCACCAAACGTTGCCAGCTGGCTGGTCTTGTCGAGGTGCAGCAGGCGGTTCATGCGGCTCAGATTGATGGACAGTATGGGGCGCTCGCTGACAGGGCAGTCCAGGTGACCGGCCACACTGGTGCCGCCCGCAAACGGTAT
>JBAWYQ010000122.1:0-12624 GCA_037143475.1 Burkholderiales bacterium
GAGACCATCATCGTCAAGAACCAGGGCACCATTTTTCTGGGCGGCCCGCCGCTGGTGAAGGCCGCCACCGGTGAGGTGGTCACGGCCGAAGACCTGGGCGGTGGCGACGTGCATACGCGCCTTTCCGGCGTGGCGGATCATCTGGCTCAGAACGACCTGCATGCGCTTTCCATTGCGCGCACAGCGGTCGCTAACTTGAATCAAAAAAAGGCGCTAGCCCCCGCACTGCGTGCGCCAGTAGCTCCCAAATTTGTAGCAGAAGAGCTGTACGGCGTGATCCCGACCGACACCCGCAAGCCCTTTGACGTGCGTGAAATCATTGCCCGCATCGTCGACGGCTCCGAGTTTCACGAGTTCAAACCCCGTTTTGGCACTACGCTGGTGACGGGCTTTGCGCACATTGAAGGGATGCCGGTCGGCATCATCGCCAACAACGGCATTTTGTTCAGTGAGTCGGCGCTTAAGGGTGCGCACTTCATCGAGCTGTGCTGCCAGCGCAAGATACCGCTTATCTTCTTGCAGAACATCACCGGCTTCATGGTCGGACGCAAGTACGAGAACGAGGGCATCGCTCGCAACGGCGCGAAGATGGTGACGGCCGTGGCCACGGCCAATGTGCCCAAGTTCACCATCATCATCGGTGGCAGCTTTGGTGCTGGCAACTATGGTATGTGTGGCCGCGCTTACAGCCCGCGTTTCCTGTGGATGTGGCCGAATGCGCGCATCAGCGTCATGGGTGGCGAGCAGGCGGCCAGCGTGTTGGCCACCGTGCGCCGCGACGGCATTGAGGCCAAAGGCGGCGCCTGGACCATGGAGGAGGAAGAAACCTTCAAGGCCCCGATCCGACGCCAATATGAGGAGCAAGGTCACCCCTACTATGCCACCGCCCGCCTGTGGGACGACGGCATCATCGACCCGGCTGATACACGACGTGTGCTCGCGTTGGGCCTGTCGGCCACGCTCAATGCACCCATTCCCGATGTCAAGTTCGGCCTGTTCCGGATGTAATGAGGACCACAACCATGTTTACAAAAATTCTCATTGCCAACCGTGGCGAAATCGCCTGCCGTGTCGCCGCTACCGCCCGTCGCATGGCCGTCAAGACTGTTGCAGTCTATTCGGACGCTGACGCTGGCGCCAAACACGTGGCGGCCTGTGACGAGGCCATTCACATCGGTGGCAGCGCGCCCAAGGACAGCTACCTGCGCTGGGAAAAAATCATTGCCGCCGCAAAAGCCACCGGCGCGCAAGCGATTCACCCCGGCTACGGATTTTTGAGCGAGAACGAAGAGTTTGCCCAGGCTTGTTCTGCCGCAGGATTGGTCTTCATCGGACCGCCTCCTTCGGCCATCAAGGCCATGGGGCTGAAGGCCGAGTCCAAACAGTTGATGGAAAAGGCCGGCGTACCACTGGTGCCCGGCTACCACGGTGCCAACCAGGACCCGGCGCTGCTACAGGCCGAGGCCGATCGCATCGGATACCCCGTGCTGATCAAGGCCAGCGCCGGCGGCGGTGGCAAGGGCATGCGCGCCGTGGACAAGGCGGACGACTTTGCCGCGGCATTGGCATCCTGCAAGCGCGAAGCCATCAACAGCTTTGGCGATGACGCGGTGTTGATTGAAAAGTATGTGCAGCGTCCGCGCCACATTGAAATTCAGGTTTTTGGCGATACCCAAGGCAACTATGTCTATCTGTTCGAGCGCGATTGCTCAGTACAGCGGCGCCACCAAAAGGTACTGGAAGAAGCCCCTGCGCCCGGAATGACACCCGAGATGCGCGCCCAGATGGGTTTGGCGGCTGTGGCTGCGGCCCGCGCCGTGAATTATGTCGGGGCTGGCACGGTGGAGTTCATCGTGGAGCAGCGCGATGGCGGCGAAATGAATTTCTTCTTCATGGAGATGAATACACGACTGCAAGTGGAGCACCCGGTGACCGAGGCCATCACCGGGCAGGACCTCGTGGAGTGGCAATTGCGCGTGGCCAGCGGCGAAAAACTGCCCAAGGCGCAGGATGAACTCAGAATCATGGGTCACGCCATCGAGGCGCGTATTTGTGCCGAAAATCCTGATAACAACTTCCTGCCCGCCACCGGCACGTTGCACGTGTACGGCCTGCCAACCTGCACCACGTTCGAGCGTGCCGATAACGCCGTGCGCGTGGACTCGGGCGTGCGTGAGGGCGACACCATCAGCCCTTACTACGACTCCATGGTGGCCAAGCTCATCGTGCATGGCGCCACGCGTGAACAGGCGCTGGCGCGCATGGACACGGCCCTGGCGCAGACGCACATCGTGGGGCTGGCCACCAACGTGCAGTTTCTGCGCCATGTCACCACCAGTCCATCGTTTGCCAAGGCCCAACTGGATACGGGGCTAATTCCCCGCGAAGCGGACGTGCTGTTCAACCAGGAAAAGGTGGGGCTACAAATGGCGACGGCCGCCATGGTGGCTGACATGCTGGTGGGCGAGCAGGCGCTGGCCCAGAAAGCCAATGTGCATGGCTGGATAGACCCCTGGGCGCAGCGCGACGGTTGGCGATCGCATGGCGCGTCCAACCGGGAGTTCATGCTGGAGTTCCATGGCGAGCCCCACACCGCACTGTTCACCCGTCTGCACGGCGGCGGCCTGCAACTGACGGTTGACGGCAATACCGCTGCCTTGCACTACACGCCCATGGCCGGTGGCGCGCTGGATGTGCGTTACGGTGACTTGCGTTCCACCGTGCATTTGTATAAAAAAGGTGAGGTAGCCCACGTATTCAGTGCGCAAGGCGCTACACAAATCGTAGCAATTGATGCGTTGGCGCACGCCGGTGAAGTGCACGCCGAGGTGGGCCGCCTGACCGCACCCATGCCCGGCAAGGTGGTGTCGTTCTCTGTCAAAGCGGGTGATGCCGTCAAGAAGGGCCAGGCACTGGCCGTGATGGAGGCCATGAAGATGGAGCACACCATTGCAGCCCCGGCCGATGGCACGGTCGTCGAACTGCTGTACGCACCGGGTGACCAGGTAGCCGAAGGGGCCGAGCTGCTCAAGCTGGAAGTGGCGGGTTGATTCGCGAAGGACTGTGCATGCGCATCACTTTTTGTTGTACCGATACCGCCTCCGAACCATGGCTGCAAGGTCTGCGCGCCGCGCTTCCGGGTGATGAGGTCAACCTTTGGGCGCCTGGCACGCCACCGGCCGACTACGCTGTTGTGTGGGCGCCGCCTCAACAGTTCTTTGACGAACAGGTGCGGCTAAAGGCAGTGTTCAATATTGGTGCAGGTGTGGATGCGTTGTTGAAATTGAACGTGCCGCCACAGGCGCTGATCGTGCGCCTGGATGACGCCGGAATGTCGGTGCAAATGGCCGAGTACGTGTGCCACGCGGTGATTCGTCATTTCCGCGAATTTGATCGCTATGAGGCAGACACCCGTCAGGGAAAATGGTCGTTCCGCAAGCCGCGTGAGCGGGCCGATTTTCCGGTTGGCGTCATGGGGCTGGGCGTGTTGGGCGAGCGGGTAGCCCGCGCACTGGCGCAGTTTGAATTTCCGGTGAATGGCTGGAGCCGTACATTCAAGTCCGTGGCGGGCGTTCGGTGCTTTGCTGGTGAGCCGGACTTCCGAGATTTCCTGTGCGCCAGTCGGGTGTTGGTCTGCCTGCTTCCCTTGACCCCGGATACGCGCGATATCCTGAACCACGATTCGCTGTCGTGCCTTCAACCGGGAGGTTATGTCATCAACGTGGCGCGCGGCGCGCATCTGGTGGACGATGACCTGCTGGCGTTGCTGGACGGCGGCCACCTGGCGGGCGCCACGCTGGATGTTTTTCGCAACGAGCCGTTGCCGGCAGAGCATCCGTTCTGGAAGCACCCCAAAATCACTGTCACGCCCCATACGTCGGCCCGTACATTGCGCAGCGAAAGTATTGCCCAGATCGCCGGAAAAATTCAGGGTCTGCAGCGTGGCGATGTATTGGCCGGCGTGGTTGGTCGGGCGCAAGGGTATTAACACCATCGGCGCACTGAATGCCGCCGGGTCGCTAGAGTGGCGGTTGTGACGCACTCTCCCCACAACAACCGCCACCTGATCGGCTGGCTGTCACTGGCCCAATTGATCAGTTGGGGCAGCATTTTTTACACCTTTGCGCTCATCATGGAACCGGTCGAGCGTGAACTCGGCTTGAGCCGCGTGGAAACCTCACTCGCGTTTAGCATTGCTTTGCTGGTTGAAGGCTTGCTGGCCTATCCGGTGGGCCGGTGGATTGACCGGGGCAACGAGCGCAGTGTCATGTCCGTTGGCTCACTGCTGGCCGCTGTCTGCCTGGCCGCGCTCGGTGCTGTTCAAAGCCAGTGGGGTTTCTATTTGGCCTGGGCCGGATTGGGTGCGGCCATGTCGGCTGTTTTGTATTCGCCGGTGTTTGCCGTGGTGACACGGCGTTTCCCTTCTGACTTTCGTCGCGCCATCATCACCATGACGTTTTTGGGTGGTTTGGCCAGCACGGTGTTCATACCGCTCACCGCATGGCTGATTTCGGCCTGGGGGTGGCGAGCGGCCATGCAGAGCCTGGCCGTGTTCCATCTGCTGGTGTGCGCGCCCTTGCATTGGCTGGTTTTACGCGGCGCTCCCGGCAAGCGCCCAGCAATGGCGGGTCAGGTACACGCCGAAAGGGGACTCAGGCAGTTGATCCGGAGCGCACCTTTTCTGTTGGTCGGCGGATTTTTGATCTTGATGACGTCCGTGACGTCTGCTCTGCCCGCCCACATGATCAGTCTGTTACGGGAAAACGGTCTGGACGAGGCATGGGTCATCGCCATTCCGGCCAGCATTGGTGCCTTTCAGGTTTTTGGACGTTTGCTGCTGTATTTTTTTGAAAACCGGTTCGATCTTCATCTGGCCAACCGCCTGATTCCTGGTCTGATCCCGCTGGGCCTGGCCGCCCTACTGGTCGCTCCCTGGCTGGGCGCAGGCCAGACCGGGGTGGTGGTGTTGTTTGTGGTGTTGTTTGGTATGGGTAATGGCATGCTGACCATCGTTAAAGGAACGGCTATGGCCCAATATGTCAGCCGAGAACACGTTGCAACGCTCAACGGGGCTCTAGGTATGCCATTGGCTCTGGCGCGGGCCGCGTCACCTTTGTTGCTGGGCTGGATGTGGACCCGCGAGGTCGGCTACGGCCCTGGTCTGTGGGTGCTTTTAATCATTGCCTGTGTGGGTGTAGTCGCGCTGCACTGGGCGCAACAACACGCTGTGGCGCAGGACAGGAGTTGAATGATTAACATGGATACCAAGATGCCCAATCGCGAAACTCAAAATCCCATTTCAGAATACCCAACGAGTACACCAACATGAACCTCCCCTCCCGTGTCAAACTGGTCGAAGTCGGCCCACGTGACGGTCTGCAAAACGAAAAGCAGCCGGTGCCCGCTTCCATCAAGATTGAACTGGTGCACCGCCTGCAGGCCGCTGGTCTGACCGAAATCGAAGTCACCAGCTTCGTATCGCCCAAATGGGTGCCACAGATGGCAGATAACGCCGAGGTGATGGCGGGGATTGCCCGACAGCCTGGTGTGCGCTATTCGGTGCTGACTCCCAACCTTCAGGGCTTCGAGGCGGCGGCCCAGTCGCGGCCCGATGAAATTGTGGTGTTTGGCGCCGCCAGTGAGGCATTCAGCCAGAAGAACATCAACTGCTCCATTGCCGACAGCATTGAGCGTTTTCGCCAGGTAGCGCAGGCGGCACTGGCGAAAGGGTTGACGGTGCGTGGTGCAATTTCGTGTGCTGTGGGGTGCCCCTATGAGGGCGACATCGCACCGGAGCGCGTGGCCATGGTGGCGCGGTTGATGCACGGCATTGGCGTTCAGCACGTGGGCGTGGCTGACACCATTGGCGTGGGTACGCCGCTGAAGATCCAGCGGGCGCTGGAGGCGGCGCTGACGGTGTACACCATTGACCAGATCTCAGGCCATTTCCATGACACCTACGGTATGGCCCTGGCCAACACGCTGGCCAGCCTGCAGATGGGGGTTTGGCAGTTTGATACGTCCGTGGCAGGGCTGGGTGGCTGTCCGTACGCCAAGGGCGCGACCGGCAACGTGGCCTCCGAGGATGTGGTTTACCTGTTGCACGGTATGGGCATTGAGACCGGCATTGACCTGGACAAGCTGGTGGATGCGGGAGCCTTCATCAGCGAATTTTTGCAGCGCAAGCCTAATTCGAGGGCCGCCACCGCGCTGCTCAACAAGCGGAGCCAGACATGAGCGTGGGTGCCAGTTTTCCCGAAGGCGTGCAGCGTGTGGCGGCGGCCCTCAAAGCCAAGAACCATCCCCATGCCCCGGTGATGCTGGACGAAGCAGCGCGCACCGCGCAGCAAGCCGCCGATGTGCTGGGTATCGCCGTGGGACAGATCGCCAAGAGCATCATCTTCCGCCGCCGCGCGGACGACGTGGCGGTGCTGGTCATCACGTCGGGGGACCGTCGGGTGGACGAAAAAAAGGTCGAGGCTCTGGTGGGCAAGGTCGGTCGCGCCGATGCCGATTTCGTCAAGGCCAAGACCGGTTTCAGCATTGGCGGCGTGTCGCCACTGGCGCACAGCACCCCGCCCGTCACGCTGGTCGATCAGGACCTGTTCCGCTTTGAAGAGATTTGGGCCGCGGCGGGGCACCCCCATGGCGTGTTCAAGCTGCGTCCACACGATCTGGCCCTGCTGGCTGATGCGCCCACGGTAGACGTGGCACAGGCGGTGCAGCCATGACGGTGGATGAAACAGCTATGAAAAAGCTAGCGCACCACGCAGCATTGGCGGGGGCTGCACTTGAAAACGTTCCTTCGCCCTGCATATCCGTATGCCGTATGGATGCCCAGGGTGCATTTTGTGAGGGCTGCCTGCGCAGCATCGACGAAATTCGACTGTGGAGTTCCAGCACCGACGGGCAAAAGAAAGCCGTCTGGGCACTGATCGAGCGACGTATTGCAGCACATGCCACACCATGAAAAAAATCACCTTCTACCTGGACTTCATCTCGCCCTATGCCTGGCTGGCGTTTGAGGAACTGCCACAGGCGCTCATTGGGTTGAGCTACTCGGTCGCCTACAAACCGCTGTTGTTTGCTGCTTTGCTCAAGCACCACGGCCAATTGGGCCCGGCCGAAATCCCGGCCAAGCGCGACTGGACCTACCGCCAGGTGCAGTGGTTGGCGCATACCAAAGGAATTGCGCTGGACCTGCCGTCCTCGCATCCGTTCAATCCGCTGGGCCTGTTGCGCCTGGCCGTGGCCATCGATGCCAAGGGCCAGCCCAACCGCTATGTGTGTGAGACCTTGTTCCGATATGTGTGGGAAGGCGGTGCCGATGCGGCGGACCCCACACGGCTGGCCGCCATCACGCAACAGCTAGCCCCCGCGCGGCAACCGACAGACGACGCTGTCAAGGCGCAACTCCGTGAGCACACCGATGAAGCCATTGCCCATGGCGTGTTTGGCGTGCCCGCCTTCGAGGTGGATGGCAAGGTATTCTGGGGGTTGGACGGCTTGCCCATGTTGCGGGCGTATCTGGACGGAGATGCCTGGTTCGACGGTCCGAATTGGAGCGCTGCTGCGTCTTTGCCGGTGGGCACGGCGCGTAAGTAAAACTTAGGGGTCAGTGTGGAAAAATAGGCACATCAACGATCCCCAACTATCGAGACAAGCATGCCAGGAGCCTTCAATTTTTCGGCCTCACCCTTTGACTGCTTGACGCTCCAGGAGCAGCACTTGGTGCGCGACAGTGTCGATGTGGCCTATTTTCCCAAGGGTGACACTATTTTGGCCTTGGGCACTCAACCCACCCACCTGTTCGTCATCATCAAAGGTTTTGTCCAGCAGTTCGATGGCAACGAGGTCATCACCACCTATGGCCCCGACGACTGTTTTGACGGCCGCGGACTGATGGCCGGCAAGGTCAGCAGCAAATTTGTTGCTGCCGAAGAGGTGGTTGCCTACCAGCTGGCCAAGCAGGCTGTCAGCGACTTGATTGCCGCCAATGCCACCTTTGGCGCGCTGCTGTTCTCAGACCTTTCCAATAAGCTCAGCGCCTTGTCGGAGCGCCAAAACCGCCATGAGTTGCAGTCCCTCACGATGGCGCGCGTGGATGCGGCGTTTGTGCACCCCCCGCATTACGTGGATACCGACACCAGCATACTGGATGTTGTCAAGAAGTTTCAGGCGCTGCGCATCGGTGCCGTGTTGGTGCGTGATACGCTTGCAGTCCCGCCCAGGCTGGGTATTTTTACCACGACCGGGTTGCAGAAGGCGATTCTGCATGGCATGCCATTGGATCAGTTGCCAGTGGGGGATCTGACCAATTTTTCGCTTGTTAAAGTGCGCCCCAGTGATCTGGTGGGCGATGCCTTGGCCAGTCTGATCAAGCACAAGGTGCACCGGGTGCTGGTGGCCGAGGGGGAAGAGATCCATGGCATCCTGGAGGCTCTGGACTTGTTCGGTTTCTTGTCCAATCAGTCTTACCAGATAAACGAACAAATTATTGTTGCCCAGGACATCGCCTCCCTCAAGGTGGCGGCGGGTCAAATTACCCGTCTTATTACCCTGCTGCACCGCAGTGGTACCAAGGTCAACATGATTGCCCGGCTGGTTCAGGAGCTCAATTTGCGCCTGTTTGAGCGCACCTGGCAGCTCATTGCCCCGGCCGACCTGTTGGCCAACAGTTGTTTGTTTGTCATGGGCAGTGAGGGGCGTGGCGAGCAGTTGCTCAAGACCGACCAGGACAACGGCTTGGTGCTGCGCGATGGCTATGAATGCTCGGTTGACTTGGCGCAGGTGTGCCTGGAGTTCTCTGACGCACTGACCGATTTTGGCTACCCGCAGTGCCCGGGCAACATCATGGTCAGCAATCCGCACTGGCGCCAGAGCGTGTCGGATTTCAGCCAGATGGTGCGGCTGTGGTCGGTGACTGCCAGTCCGGACAGTCTGATGGAGTTGGCCATTTTTCTCGACGCCCATGCGGTGTGCGGCGATACCGCGCTGCTGGAGGCCGTGCGTGCATCGGTGTTCGACCTCACGGCTGGCAACGACGCCATGCTGGCTCGGTTTGCCGCGGCCATCAACTTCTTTGGCAGCAGCCAGGGCTGGTGGAACCGCCTGCTGGCACTGGGCGACAAGGAGGGCGAGCAACTCGACCTCAAGAAGGTCGGTACCTTCCCGCTGGTGCACGGCATTCGCAGCCTGGCGCTGGCGCACCGGCTGACCGTGGTGTCAACTGCCGGGCGGATTGAGGCTTTGACGGCGGCGGGTAAGTTGCCCGAAAAACTGGCGACTGACCTGATTGATAGTTTGCACTTCTTCATGGGGCTTAAGCTGAAAGTAGGCTTGCAAGAGCTCGACACGGGTCACCCCGTATCGGGTGGTATCCAGATGGAAAAACTCAGCAGCCTGGACCGTGATTTGCTCAAAGACACGCTGGGCGTGGTCAAGCTATTCAAGGTGTTGCTGAATCAGCGCTTCCATCTGGAAGTCTTGTAATGGCGGCCGACTTTCCCGTTGCGACCTGGATCGCAGCCCTCAAACGCGAATGGATGCTCTACCATCTGGGTGATCCGCGCTTTCGGTTCATGTGGGACAAGCCGCCGCCCAACGAGTGGGTGGCACTGGACTGTGAAACCACCGGGCTGAACACCAAGACCGACGACATCATCTCCATTGGAGCCGTGCGCATTCGCGGCAACCGGGTCATGACCAGTGAGCGCTTGGAGTTGCTGGTGCGACCCGACAAAATGAAAATTTCTGCCGAGAGTGTGCGGGTGCACCGGTTGCGTGAGCAAGACGTCGCGCAAGGGGCCAATATTGACGACGCCATGATGCAGCTGATGCGGTTTATCGGCAGTCGACCCCTGGTGGGTTATTACCTTGAGTTCGACGTTGCCATGATCAACCGCGTGCTGTTTCCGATACTGGGTATGGGTTTGCCGCAAGAGAAGATCGAGGTGTCTGGCCTTTACTACGATTACAAATACCGGCAGTTGCCATCACACGCCCGCGACAGTCGCGCGATCGATTTGCGGTTTGACAGCCTGATGCGGGATCTGAATTTGCCCTTGTGGCCTGCGCACGATGCGCTCAACGATGCAGTCATGGCTGCACTGGCTTTTGTGAAGCTGCGGCATCTCGACGCTCAATAATGGGAGATCGTTGTCTGCAGGCATTTTGCAGTGACTTGAATGGCGAGAAATAGCCGCAATCTACTTGCCATTGAAAGCTTTTTTCCAGGAGGTTGCAATGCAAAGGGTCCGTCAACCAGCCGTTGCAGGTGCCTTTTACCCTGGCGAGCCGGCAATCTTGGGCCGCGTTGTCCAGGAGATGCTGAGGGCAGAAGCCTCGCGCATTGGTGTTGCTGAACGCGTACCCAAAGCCATCGTGGTTCCACACGCGGGTTACATCTACTCCGGCGCAATCGCGGCGCGGGCTTATGCACGACTGGCTGCTGGGCGAAGCTCCATCCGCCGTGTCGTTTTGCTAGGCCCCGTGCATCGGGTGCCGGTGCGCGGACTCGCGCTCCCAGGCGCAGATTTCTTTGCCACACCGCTGGGCAAAATTGAAGTCGACCGGGAAGCAGTCGCCACCCTGCGTGCATTGCCTCAGGTCGTGGTCAGCCCTGCCGCACATGCACAAGAGCATTCGCTGGAGGTGCAGTTGCCCTTTCTGCAAGCGGTACTGGATGACTTTACATTGGTCCCACTGGCGGTGGGCGATGCAACTTCCTTTGAAGTGGCACAGGTGCTGGAGGTGCTGTGGGGCGGAGCAGAGACGTTGATCGTCATCAGTTCCGACCTGTCGCATTTCCTGCCTTATCGTGCAGCGCAGGAGACCGACCGCGCAACGATGCAAAACATCAAGGACCTGAAGGACGGCATCACCCATGAGCAGGCGTGCGGGGGCACTCCGGTCAACGGGTTGATGTTGGCAGCACGTCGCCATCATTTGCAACCGCAGTTACTGGGCCTGTGCAACTCCGGCGATACAGCGGGTGACAAGGCACGTGTGGTTGGCTACGCCGCTATTGCGTTCACGGAGGACATCGCTCATGGCCACTGAATCCGCCATTCCAACCGATGCTGGCGACACTTTGTTGCCGATTGCCCGCGCTGCCATTTCACGCGCCCTGGGCCATCCGCAAGAGGCGGCTCAAGACGCGCTCTGGCTACAGGAGCCCGGCGCGTGTTTTGTGACGCTGACCCAGCAAGGGGAGTTGCGCGGCTGCATTGGATCGCTGGAGGCGCACCGAACTCTGCTGCAAGATGTGCAAGCGAATGCGGTGTCGGCCGCCCTGCGTGACCCGCGATTTGCGCCGTTGACCATGGCTGAATGGCCGCACACGCAGATTGAAGTGTCGGTGTTGTCGGCACCGCAGGCACTGCGGTTTGAGAGCGAGGCGCACGCGCTGTCGCAGTTGCAGCCCGGGGTAGACGGTGTGGTGTTTGAGTTTCAGCAAAGGCGCAGCACTTTTTTACCCCAGGTGTGGGAGCAGTTGCCAACGCCCGCGCAGTTCATGGCGCAGCTCAAACGCAAGGCGGGACTGCCGGAGAGCTTTTGGGCAGAGGGTGTGCAACTGAGTCGCTACTCGGTTCGCAAGTGGCAAGAAACCGGGAGTTCCTGATGCAGGAATCGAGCTACCCGGCACGCTACTGGCACCGGATTGACGATGGACGCGTTCAGTGTGACCTGTGCCCGCGCGATTGCAAGTTGCACGAGGGGCAGCGCGGAGCCTGCTTTGTGCGGGCACGCCAGGGCGACAAGATGCTTCTGACCACGTATGGTCGATCTTCTGGCTTCTGCATTGACCCGATTGAAAAGAAGCCGCTCAATCACTTTTACCCCGGGTCCAGCGTTTTGTCGTTTGGCACGGCAGGGTGCAATCTGGCCTGCAAGTTTTGTCAGAACTGGGATATCAGTAAATCGAAAGACATGGATCGCTTGATGGACCAGGCCTCGCCTCAGACGATTGCCGCTGAAGCGCTCAAATACGGTTGTCAGAGTGTGGCCTTCACCTACAACGACCCGGTGATCTTTGCCGAGTATGCAATGGACGTTGCCGAAGCTTGCCATGTGCTGGGGGTGAAGACTGTGGCCGTAACGGCCGGGTATATGCACGCGCCAGCGCGGCGCGATTTTTACGCCAAGATGGATGCCGCCAATGTGGATCTGAAGGCCTTCAGTGACGACTTCTATTTCAAGCTCACCGGTTCACATTTGCAGCCGGTGCTCGAAACCCTGGTGTTTTTGAAGCACGAGACCAGTGTGTGGTTTGAAATTACCACCTTGCTAATTCCGGGGCATAACGACTCGGATGATGAAATCACGGCGATGTGCCGCTGGCTAATGCATGAACTGGGCCCGGATGTACCGCTGCACTTCTCGGCCTTCCACCCGGATCACAAGATGCCGGATGTGCCGGCGACGCCACCGGCCACACTGGTGCGAGCCCGCAATATCGCGCTCCGGGCGGGGCTGCACTTCGTCTACACCGGCAACTTGCACCACGCCGAAGGCGATACCACCTTTTGCCCGGGTTGTCAGGCACCGCTGATCGTGCGCGACTGGTACCAGATCAATCAGTACCGGCTCGACGCTGGCGGCCGCTGTCCGGACTGTGGCACT
>JBAWYQ010000123.1:0-12596 GCA_037143475.1 Burkholderiales bacterium
CCGGAATAGTCAATACACAGGTCAGCAACCCGAGCGTGAACAGCGTGATCCACGCAAAAGAATCGTTTGCCACGTGGGGGCCCAGCAAAGTTGCTGGTGCCCACGACCGGTTTACATGGATAAGGCCCAGGTTGGAGAGGACCAACACCAGGAACGCCATGGCGCGCGCGGCATTGTCCGAGCCTGTTACGTCGCGGGTCAGACCAAATACCACCAGCAAAATTCCCAGTAAACCAACTCCTTGCCAGAAGCCGCGTGCCAGCACGGTGCTGTCAAACAGCCGCATGCCCGGGCTACGGGGCTTATCGGTCATTGCCTGGGCCTCCAGGGGCTCAGCCTCAAAGACCACCGAGCAGGCTGGATCAATGATAAGTTGCAAAAACAGAATATGCACCGGCATCAGCAACATGGGCCAGCCAAACAGGACCGGCAGCACCGATAGCCCGACGATGGGCACGTGCACAGCAACTACAAAAACAATGGCCTTGCGCAAATTCGCAAACACCCGCCTGCCGTAGCGTACGGCCACTACCAGAGAAGAAAAGTCATCGTTCAACAATACCAGGGCGGCGGCCTCGCGCGCCACATCCGTACCCCGCGCGCCCATGGCAACGCCAATGTGCGCAGCCTTGAGGGCGGGTGCATCATTGACACCGTCGCCCGTCATGGCAACCACATCACCACGCGCTCGAAAGGCCTGAACCAGACGCAGTTTCTGTTCAGGCTGCACCCGACAAAAGACACTGGTATCGGCCAACCGGGTGTGCAGAGCCGCATCGTCCAGGGCATTCAGCTCGGCCCCTGTCATAACAGTGCCGGAACTGATCAGCCCAGCCTGGCGGGCAATGGAAACCGCTGTAGATGGGTGATCACCCGTGATCATCACAACCCGAATACCTGCCGCGTGGCATTCTGCAATGGCTTGTGGTACGTCCGCACGCACCGGGTCTTGCAAGGCCACCAGCCCCAGAAACTCGAAATCAAAATCATGTTGGTTGCCCGGAAGCGCATCTGCGGCAAACGTTGCCCGCGCCACGCCCAGCACACGCAAACCGATGCGCGCCATCTCGGTCACCTGTTGGGCAATCGCCGTGCTGCGCGAGGCGTCCATATGACACAAATCAATGATCGCCTCGGGTGCGCCTTTGGCGGCAATCATGCGTTCGTGCCGGTCCGGCGACTGCCAGACGCGTGACATGGCCAACATCTCTTTGGACAGCGGGTAGTCGTCCAGCAGCGTCCAGTCGGCATGCAAATGTTCAGTATTGGCCAGCAGCCGTTGCCCGGCATCGCCAATGGCCGTTTCCATGGGATCAAAGGCGCGGCGGTGGCTGGCCAACACGGCGTATTCGAGAACACCATGCAACGCTTCCTGCAACGCAACGGTGCGATCACTCTCGCAGTCATAGGCCACCGACTCAGACCACAGGCGGCTCACCGCCATGCGGTTGGCCGTGAGCGTACCGGTCTTGTCAACGCACAGAACCGTCGTGGCACCCAGCAGTTCGATAGCCGGAATGCTGCGCGCCAGCACGTTCTCGCGCGCCAACCGCCAGGCGCCCAGCCCCAAAAATATGGTGAGCACCACTGGCAACTCTTCGGGCAGGATGGCCATTGCCAGTGTCAGACCAGCCAACAGGCCATGCAGCCAATCGCCAGTGCTGACGCCGTAGACAACCGCCAGTCCCGCCGCCAGCACCAGGCCCACAACGGCCACGCGTTTGACGACCCGCTGTGTCTCCAGTTGAATGGGCGTACTCTCGCTTCCCAGTGCTGCCAGTGATTGACCGATGCGCCCCAGCGCGCTGCGCGCTCCAGTGGCAATGACTCGCCCCCGCGCGGTGCCCTGCGTCACCAGTGTGCCGGAAAAAACCTGCTGCACATCAGTTGTCGCCGCCGTTTCAAGCGCCTGCTTGTCCACCGGCACCGACTCACCTGTCAGGAGCGACTCGTCCACCATCAGGTTGGAAGCCTCCAACAGTTCCAGATCCGCTGGAACACGGTCGCCTTCGGCCAGCAAGACGATGTCGTCACACACCAACTCGCGCCCGGCAATGCGAAGGATCTGCCCCCCCCGCACGACCAGCGCGCGCGGGCTCGACAGGTCGCGCAGCGCATCGAGTGAACGCTCGGTGCGCCGCTGCTGCACAAACGTGATGCCCATGACCACGAACACAAAGCCCAGCAACATTAGCGCCTCGTGCCGGTCACCCAGCACCATGTAGATGACGCCACAAGCCACCAGCAGCAAGAACATGGGCTCTGATACAACGCCAATTAGCAGGTGCAGCGCGCTGCGGGGCTTGGAAACGGGTAGCGCATTAGGCCCATCCTGGGCCAGGCGCTGGCGTGCGGCCTGTTCAGTCAGGCCGACTTTCACGCTGCCGCCCGGCGGTTCTGGGAGCGATGAAGAGTCAGACATAGTGACCAAACTCAGTGTTGGGTAGGTCCAGCTTGGGTGGCGTGATCCAGATCCGGGCGTTTCCACGGGTCTACGTGCGTCATCAGGTTGAGCACGCGGTGGCGTTGCATGACACGTTGGCGGGCCAGCACAGAGATATCGTGCCCAGCCTCAACCGTGATGCCTGCGTCGACTTCCAGATGCGCGTCCACCACAATCATGTCGCCCATCTTGCGGGTGCGCACATCGTGCACGCCGCTCACGCCGGGGGTGCCAGCCAGCGTCTGGCGAATGGCCTCCACTTCCTGCTCGTCCACAGCGCGGTCCATCAGGTCGTGCATGGCGCTCCAACCAAATTCCCATCCCATTTTGGCCACCATGAAGCCGACGATGAGCGCCGCAATCGGGTCCAGAATCGGGTAACCCGCCAGATTGCCGATGATGCCCAAGCCCACCACCAGCGACGAAGCCGCGTCCGAACGCGCGTGCCAGGCGTTGGCCACAAGCATGCTCGACTTCACTCGCTTGGCCACCGCCAGCATGTAACGAAACAGCAGTTCCTTGGACACCAGGGCACCACCGGCCACCCATAACGCCACGGCGTGCACCTGCTGCACGGTCTCCGGCGCTTCCAGTTTGCGAAACGCGGACCACAGCATACCTACACCGACTACCAGCAGCAGCAAGCCCAGCACCAGCGAGGCAGCGGTCTCAAAACGCTGGTGTCCGTACGGATGATCTTCATCGGCGTCCTTCTTGGCGTGGTGGCTGGCAAACAGAACCACGAAGTCGGCCACAAGGTCGGACAAAGAATGGATGCCGTCGGCAATCAAACCCTGTGACTTGGAGAAAACACCCACCGCAATCTGGGTGGCACTTAACACCACGTTCACGCCTACGCTGACCCACGTGCTGCGCGAGGCCGCAGCGGAGCGCTCGGCGGCCGTGTGCAGGGTGTCTTCAGGGTCATCAACGATTTCAGGGAAATTCATGGTGAAAAAAGGTGTTCCGATCGCTGGCGCAGCGTGCGAGGTGCCCGAGCTTAGCGACTCCATCTTAAGGAAAAATGAAATCGATCGTGTGACGAAATTTGCCCATCTCGGACGAAGAGTAATTGCTATATTTTTTATAGCTTCCTACGCATACTCGACGGGGGCTACAAGACGATTTGATCACTAAATATTAATCAATTCCCGCGAAATTACCCAATTCAGGGATGTTTCAGCGCAAAGCTAGCGTCTTAAGAAAGTCCTAAGAACCGGACGGCAAGATTGCGTACAAGGAGTTTCCATGCAATCGTTCAAACCTTTCCTTCACTTGACTCGCCACGCAGCAGCGCTGCTGGCATGCGCCGCCTTCATGCCCGCCGCACATGCAGCAACACCGGCCGACACGCTTGCCGGCTTCACCACACAAGCGGGAATCGCCGCAGTTGCAGCGCGAGGGCAAGAATTTTTTACAAAAAACCATGGCCGGGAATGGACTTGCTCGTCTTGCCATGGCGCAGTTCCCACCCAAACCGGCAAGCACGCGTCCACCGGCAAGCCCATTGGACCCTTAGCGCCGGCGTTCAACGCCGAGCGCTTTACCGACAAGGCAAAAATTGACAAATGGTTCCGCCGCAACTGCAACGACGTGGTGGGCCGCGAATGCACACCGTCTGAAAAGGCGGACCTGCTCAGTTGGCTGATCAGTATCAAGCCCATCTGAACGCCACACTATGTCACTTCAGTCCACTACTTGGATCATCCGCGTCCTGTCCGCCATCGTGGCGGCCAGCGGATTCACAACCATAGCGATGGCAGACGGCAATGGCCGCGCGGTGCCGTTGCTGCCTCTGTACAAGCAGGAGTGCGCAGCCTGTCACACAGCCTACCCGCCGACGCTGATGCCAGCGGCATCCTGGACCCGGATTATGGGCAACCTGTCCAAGCACTTTGGCGCCGATGCCTCTTTGGACACGGTTACCCTAAAAGAGCTATCGAACTGGGTCAACGCACATGCTGGAACCTACAAGCGCGTCAGCGAAGAGCCCCCACACGACCGCATCACCCGCACCGTGTGGTTTGACCGCAAGCACCGCGAGGTGTCAACTGCCACCTGGAAGCTGCCAGCCGTCAAGAGCGCCGCCAACTGCGGTGCATGCCACACAAAAGCCGATACAGGGGATTTCAATGAACACAACGTCCGCATACCCCGCTGAGGCGGCTGTCAAAGGCGTTCTGGTCTGGGATGCCCCAGTTCGGGTCTTTCATTGGCTGATGGTGGTGTGCTTTGTCGGTGCTTACCTCACTTCCGAGAGCGAGGTCTGGCGTCTGGTTCACGTCACGCTGGGCTACACCATGGCCGGGCTGGTGTCCTTTCGCATCGTCTGGGGCTTTATCGGCACGTACCATGCGCGCTTTGCGTCGTTCATACGGGGACCGAAAGCAGTTGCACGTTACCTGCGTACGCTATTGAGCCATCAACCCGAGCACCATACTGGCCACAACCCGGCGGGCGCTTTGGCAATTATTGGTATGCTGGGCCTGACAGCGGCTATTGCAGCAACTGGATGGGCGACCTACAACGACGCAGCCGGCGAGTGGGTCGCAGAACTGCACGAAGTCATTGCTAACGGAATGCTGGCGCTGGTGGTATTGCACATCGCTGCCGTCGTAGTTTCGGGCTGGTTACATAAGGAAAACCTGGCCCGCGCCATGCTGACCGGTCGCAAGCTGGGCTCGCCCAGGCACAGCATTCGCAGCGCCTGGCGTGTCGTTGCAATACTGCTGCTGTCCGCTGTACTGGGATTTTGGTATCTGCAATGGCCCACCTCAACCGGTTCACCCGTAGGACAATCCGACCATGCGCATTCTGCTCGCTGAAGACGACTCCCTGCTGGGCGACGGCCTGCGTGCCGGTTTGCGGCAACTGGGCTTTCAAGTGGATTGGGTGCGCGACGGCGACGCCGCCGAGCGTGAGTTGCGCGCACAAGCCTACACCGCAGCGGTCTTGGATCTTGGTCTGCCCCGCAAGGATGGCCTGAAGGTACTGGCCTCCATCCGCGCGGCGCACATTGCAACGCCCGTTCTGGTGCTAACAGCCCGCGACACCGTGCCAGACCGCATACTCGGACTGGACATGGGTGCCGATGACTACGTTGTAAAGCCCGTTGATTTGAACGAGCTGGCGGCGCGCTTGCGCGCCCTGGTCCGCCGCGCGCATGGTCAGCCACAAGAGTGCCTAACCGCCCAGGACGTGGTGCTCGACCCCGCCGCACACACTGTGCGCCGGGCGGATGTTCCTGTCACCCTGTCGAACCGGGAATTTGACCTGCTGCAGACCTTCATGTTGAGCGCAGGACGGGTGCTCACACGCGAACAACTGGAGCAGCAGCTGTACAGTTGGGGGCAAGAGGTGGACAGCAATGCCATTGAGGTCCATATCCACAACCTGCGACGCAAACTGGGCAACGCACTAATCCACACCGTGCGTGGAGTCGGTTACACACTTCTGCGAGATCCGCCCCAGTCGTAAACCCATGCTCCGCCGCTCTCACTCCCTGCAACGCCGCCTGTTGATACTCGTTCTCGGGGTGGTCACCATCGTATGGCTGGTCACTGCCGCCCTGACTTGGCTGGACGTGCGCCACGAATTGGACGAACTTCTGGACGGACATCTGGCGCAGGCTGCTGCGATTCTTGTCGTACAACAGGGCCAGGAGGTAGATGGAGACCACGACAGCGTCGACGCGCCGTCTCTACACCGATATGCACCTCGAGTGGCGTTTCAGGTATTTCATGAGGGCCGTCTGACCATGCGCTCGACCAACGCGCTTCAAACGGCATTGACGGGTGATGACAGCGAGTTCAAGTCAGGTTTTACATCGGTTCAGATTGAAGGGGTTGCGTGGCGTGTTTTCTCAACCTACGGCGCCGAGCGCGACGTGCATGTCTACGTGGGAGAGGAGGCGGGAGCGCGGGAGCATATTTTGTGGGCTGTTTTGCGTAGCACGTTGCTGCCCATGGCAATTGCATTGCCCTTGCTGGCCCTGGCACTATGGGGGGCCATATACCGCAGTGTGGCACCCATGCGCCGACTCGGACTCACACTAACGCAACGCGAACCACTGGCACTCGCGCCCTTGGCTTTGGATGGCGCGCCCACAGAGATTGCGCCGATGGTCGACGCACTCAACAGCCTGTTTGAGCGCATAGGCGAGCTACTCGAATCTGAGCGCCGCTTTACAGCAGACGCCTCACACGAACTGCGCACGCCCATCGCGGCCATTCGGGCGCAGGCGCAGGTGGCACTGGGTGAAACGGACGATGCCATGCGGCGCCATGCGCTGCGCAACACCCTGGAAGGGTGTGACCGCGCCATTCGTCTGGTAGATCAGCTGTTAACCCTGTCTCGGCTGGAGGCGTCGGCCACACCGGTCATGGAGAAAATTGATTTGGCCCTGCTGGTACGCCAGGTGGTGGGCGATCTGGCGCCCAAGTCCATAGCCAAAGGCCAGTCCCTGGAGTTTGACTGCACCGAGCCATGCCCCGTTTCCGGCAACGAAACCTTATTGGCTGTACTGGTACGCAACCTGGTGGACAACGCCGTGCGCTATAGCCCGGCATCGGCGCGGGTCGCGGTTGCCGTACGGCGACGCCCTGACGGTCGAGTGGTTTTACAAGTGGATGACAGTGGGCCCGGCTTGTCTGAACAAGACCTCATACGATTGGGCGAACGGTTCTTCAGGGTACCCGGCAGCGACGAGGCCGGCAGTGGCCTGGGCTGGTCTATTGTGAAGCGAGTGGCAACGGTACACCGTATGCAGTTGCATACAGCCCGCTCTGAAAAACTAGGCGGGTTGGCCGTGACCGTCATTGTCTGACCACAACACCAACGCGAACCAGCGAGGTTATAAAGCCATTCCGGATTCGCATCAGCCTGTGGAAATTACGGGCTGCATCACCCCCTAAGGCAGGGGGTCAGAGCCTACAATGCACAACCCATAACAGGGCACAGGGCCATGCGCCTTCGCATCGTCCCAACGCCACAGAGGATTCACGATGCCAAATCAGACGCCCATTTCACCGAAGGCTCCGGTCTCCAGTTCCGCTGAGAAAATAGCGCAACTGCGCCAGGCTGCGCTGGAGTACCACGAGTTTCCCACGCCCGGAAAAATTGCCATTTCAGCGACCAAGCAACTGGTCAACCAGCACGATCTTGCGCTAGCCTATTCACCCGGCGTTGCTGCACCGTGTGAAGAGATCGTCAAAGACCCCAACAATGCGTTCAAGTACACCAGCCGCGGCAATCTGGTGGCGGTCATCACCAACGGCACTGCCGTGCTCGGCCTGGGCGACATTGGCCCGCTGGCCGCCAAGCCGGTGATGGAGGGCAAGGGCGTACTGTTCAAGAAGTTTGCTGGTATTGATGTCTTTGATATCGAGATCAACGAGAAACACGATCTGGACAAACTGGTCGACATCATTGCATCTATGGAGCCGACCTTTGGTGGCATCAACCTGGAAGACATCAAGGCGCCCGACTGTTTTTATGTAGAGCGCAAACTGCGTGAGCGCATGAAGATACCGGTCTTCCATGATGATCAGCACGGCACGGCCATCGTCGTGGGCGCAGCCATTCTGAATGGCCTCAAGGTGGTTGGCAAGGATCCCAAAAAAGTCAAGTTGGTCACGTCCGGGGCTGGCGCCGCTGCTCTGGCATGCCTGGGCCTGCTGGTCAAGCTGGGCATACCCCGCGAAAATATCTGGGTCACCGACCTGGCTGGCCTGGTATATGAGGGACGCGTGGAGTTGATGGACGCGGATAAGGCGGTCTTTGCACAACCTACGGCTGCGCGTACCCTGCGAGACGCTATTGTCGACGCCGACATTTTTCTGGGCCTCTCCGCCGGAGGCGTTCTCAAAGCAGACATGGTAAAGACCATGGCCGCCAAGCCTCTGGTCTTTGCGCTGGCCAATCCGACACCGGAAATCCTGCCAGAAGAGGTGCATGCGGTTCGCGACGATGCCATCATGGCCACGGGCCGCACGGACTACCCCAATCAGGTCAATAACGTCCTGTGTTTTCCGTACATTTTCCGCGGCGCTCTGGACGCGGGTGCTTCAACCATCACACTGGAGATGGAAATTGCGGCGGTGCACGCCATCGCCGACCTGGCACAAGCCGAGCAAAGCGAAGTGGTGGCAGCGGCCTACTCTGGCGAGCAACTCGCCTTTGGCCCCGAGTACCTGATCCCCAAGCCATTCGACCCCCGGCTGATGATGAAGATCGCGCCCGCTGTGGCACAAGCCGCCGCAGACAGCGGTGTGGCGTTGCGTCCGATCGCCGACATGGACGCCTATCGCGAAAAACTACAGAGTTTTGTGTATGCGTCGGGCACCACCATGAAGCCTATCTTCACGGCAGCCAAGAAAGCCCTCAAGAAGCGCGTGGCCTACGCCGAGGGCGAAGACGAACGCGTACTTCGCGCCGCACAAATTGTGGTGGACGAGCGCCTGGCACTACCCACCCTGATAGGTCGCCCATCCGTCATCGCCGAGCGAGTCGAGAAGTTTGGACTGCGACTGAAAGAAGGCGTGGATTACAACGTGGTCAACGTGGAGCAAGACCACCGTTACCGTGACTTCTGGCAAACCTACCACCGCATGACCGAGCGAAAGGGCATGACCGCTCAAGTCGCGAAGATTGAAATGCGCCGCCGCCTGACGTTGATTGGCTCCATGCTTTTACACAAAGGCGATGTCGACGGCATGATTTGCGGCACCTGGGGCACCACCGCGCTGCACCTGCAATATATTGATCAGGTCATTGGCAAGCGCATGGCCGTTGGCATGGAAGCGGCACTGGACGTTCCAATTTATGCCTGTATGAACGGACTCATGTTGCCCGGTCGCCAGATTTTCATCGTTGATACCCACGTCAACTATGACCCCACAGCACGCGAGTTGGCCAAGATCACCATCATGGCGGCTGAAGAAATGCGCCGCTTTGGCTTCAAGCCCAAAGCCGCTCTGTTGAGCCACTCCAATTTTGGAACCAGCAACGAGCCCAGTGCCCTCAAGATGCGTCAGACGCTGGCGCTGCTGCAACAGCAAGCGCCCTGGTTGGAGGTGGACGGCGAAATGCACGGCGACGTGGCCCTTGATGGCGCCGCCCGCATGGCACTGATGCCCAACAGTTCGCTGCAAGGGGATGCCAATTTGCTGGTCATGCCCAATATAGATGCCGCCAATATTGCCTACAACCTGCTTAAAACCGCTGCTGGCGGCAACATTGCCATTGGCCCAGTACTTTTGGGTGCAGCCAAACCAGTGCATGTCCTTACGGCGAGCACCACCGTACGCCGAATCGTGAATATGACAGCACTCACCGTTGCAGATGCCAATGCCGTGCGTTAAGCGCCATTCAAACAGTTAGCACATACTTACATCGTAAAAAAACATAAAGGCCTTGCCTAAAATTTGGGCAAGGCCTTGCTTTCTTTGACGAAATACGCGACACTACATTCCTTGGATTTCTCGGGTTTACCCGGGGTCGCTTGAGGGATTTGATGGTGCGCAAGGGGTTTATTAAGTTAGTGCTTACCAGCTTTTTGCTGGTCTTGGCGGTGGTGTGCAACGGTGTACAGGCAAGAGAGTTGGCTACAACTTCTGCAGTCGACACGACAGTTGCACTAAGCCAGTTACCCCCGCAGGGAATCGAAATCTACCGCTTGATCCACCAGGGAGGACCTTTCCCTTTCGGAAAAGACGGTGTGGTTTTTGGCAATCGGGAACGTTTGCTGCCTGCTGAAAAGCGGGGCTACTACCGCGAATACACCGTCAAAACACCGAGATCAGGCGACCGTGGTGCCCGTCGAATTGTGTGTGGGGGCCCAGCTGCCGCACCGGACACCTGTTTTTACACGGCCGATCACTATGCGAGTTTTCGCAAAATTGTGCCATGAACCGATTTTTTAGTTTTTAAGAAAGAGAAGCGGGAATGGACATGCCACTTCGAACCGTTAGAACCAATATCGTGCAGTCGATTCGGGCCTTCAGAGTGCCGGATTTGCAGGAAGCCGCCCAAGCCTTGGGACACCACTTCCTGTACGCCAATCTGGCGGATGCGCAAACCAAGCAAGACGTGCTGGACCTGATTGGACAACAGTTCAAGCTTCCAGCCCACGTCGGCAAGAATTTTGATGCTCTCTATGACAGCATGACCGACCCAGTGCACAAGTCAGGCCCGCAGCCAGGCTTTATAGCGGTGCTGGAGCACATCCCTGCCAACACCAAGTTCGACAAGGAAGCACGCGAGCAATTGCTCGACATCTTTCGCGACACCGCCGATTATTGGGGGGATCGGAAAATTCCGTTCCGATGCTTCTATTCTTTTCTGTAGCCCGTTCTGCGCACACTAGCCAAGCAGAACGGGCGAACGAGGCAAACGGTACCGCCGGGCAAGCACCAGCGATTGCCGGTATTGAAATAGCGAACGAATCGGGCGAAAAAATGCCGACCGACAAGCTGTTGGATGTATCTCCGTTCGCGCTGCGCATGAGTAGCCCATTTAACTCCGGGTACTGGCTGGCAGCCGCCTGACTCCATAGGCTACAAACGTTCTATGGAACGACATCGACACCACGATTGAGTGAGGCCCATCCCTGAGATGGGCTTTTTTTCGCCCCACGCTGTACTATCGCCCTTTCAACACTACAACAGCCCTCGCGATGGGATTCTTCGCAAATTTACTGCCCACCTCACTTAAGAGAAGGCTCATTTCATCGCTGGGCGGGACCAACGATGACAGATTCGAGCGAGCGTTTCATGCCAGTCCTGACTGGATTGTCATCACCCGATTGAGCGACGGATTAATCATCGATGCCAACAAGGGTTTCGAGATGATCAGTGGACGTCGCGCCACCGATGTAATGGGCCACCCCATGGCCAAGTTCAATGTCTGGGCACATCCTGAGCAACGTGTCAGCATGGTCGGCGAACTCATGCGGGCTGGTATGGTGCGAGACACCTTGGTGCAACTGCGAAGACTCGACGGCACCCTGCGAGACTGTATGGTCAATGCAAGCCTCATTGCACTGGAAGGCAGCGCCCATTCCCATGCCGTTTGGATTGCCCGGGATGTGACTGATCAGAATGCCGTGCACGAACAGTTCAAGGCAGCTTTTCAGTTAACACCAGATTTCATGTCCATCTCACGCTTGAGCGATGGCACTTACGTGGAAGTCAATGCTGCCTTTGAGCAGGTCACCGGTTTGACCCGCGAAAACACGCTCGGACGAACATCGATTGAGTTGCGGATCTGGCACGACCCCGCAGCACGCAATGCATTGGTACAGGCTTTCAAGACGCAGGGCACGCTGCACGAATACTTCATCCTCATCAACGGTCGCGGCGGACAGGTGCGCGAAGCACTGGTCAACGCCGCCACCTTTGAAGCACGCGGAGAGCGCTACATGATCGCCCTGTTGCGGGACGTAACTGAACAACGACGCGTGCAGGAAGAGATACAGGGCCTCAACACCGAACTGGAAGCCCGCGTCACACGGCGCACGGCAGACTTGGAACTCACCAATCAGGAGTTGTCCCGAACGCTGGCCACCCTGCAAACCGCCAAAGACCAGCTAGTGCAGTCGGAAAAATTGGCGGCCCTGGGCGCGTTGGTGGCGGGTGTGGCCCACGAACTCAACACACCCATTGGCAATGGGTTAACCGTGGCAAGTTCACTGCAATACCGGGTGCAGGAATTTGACGCACTGATGACCTCTGGAATGAAGCGCTCAGACCTGGCGGTGTTTATCAGTGACACCCGACAGGCGGCCGACATCATGGCCCGCAATCTTGCGCGCGCGGGTGCGCTGGTGACCAGCTTCAAACAGGTTGCGGTAGACCAGACCAGTTCGCAAAGGCGACGCTTCTCATTAGCCGTCCTGGTGTCTGAAATTTTGTTAACACTCAGTCCTTCCATTCGAAAGTCAGGCTGCACAGTGAGCACTGAAGTAGCCGAAGAAATAGACATGGACAGTTATCCAGGTCCATTGGGGCAGGTGCTCACCAACTTGGTCAACAACGCCATATTGCATGGCTACCGGGACAGGCCTTGTGGCCCCATTGCCATCACGGCACAGTGCACCGACGCCAATCAGCTACGATTGGAGGTTAGTGACAGCGGTCACGGCATTCTAAAAACT
>JBAWYQ010000124.1:0-12561 GCA_037143475.1 Burkholderiales bacterium
TGGGCGGTCTCGGGCGCGCCTGCCCAGCTAGTCAACTGCTGACAAGCAGTCTTCAGTACCCATAAGCCCAGAGGCAAGATCAGCCTCGTCTCTTCCGCCAGGGGGATAAACTCGATCGGCGAAACCTTACCCCGACGGGGATGAGTCCATCGCAACAGCGCCTCTGCTCCCGTTACCCGATTCAGGTGATCGACCTGAGCCTGATAGTGGAGTGAAAACTGGTTTTCCCGCAAGCCTTCGCGAAGATCCGCATCCATGGCAAATCGGGCTGCCACCACCGACTGCATTTCAGGATCAAAGAATCGCAACACATTACGACCCGACGCTTTGGCTCGGTACATGGCCAGATCAGCTTGCTTGAGCAGTTCTTCCAATGAATTTTTCTGGTCGCCGAACAGGGTTACGCCAATGCTTGCCGTGTTGTGGTGCTGTTGATCCTGAACAGTGTATGGCTGGCCAAGCATTTCAAGGACTTTTACGCCCACCAGCTCCGCTTGGCTGGTCGCCTCCATTGTGGTGTTACCCAAGCCTTCGAGCATCACGACAAATTCGTCACCACCGAGGCGTGCCACGGTATCGCCCTCACGCACACAACTCTCAATCCGGTGCGCCACCTGCTTGAGCAACAGGTCACCCACGTGGTGACCACGCGTATCGTTAAGTTCCTTGAAGTTATCCAGATCAATGAAAAAGAGGGCCCCGTGCCGCATGGTGCGGGCGCTAACAATCAAGGCGTGCTGCAACCGGTCCATCAACAGCCTGCGATTGGGCAGGCTGGTCAATGGATCTGAGAAAGCCAGAAGCTGGATGCGTTCCTCATTTTGTTTTTGCTGCGTGATATCAGAAAACGTGGCAACGTAATTGGTCAATCGACCCTGCTGGTCATGCACCGCCGTGATGGAACTCCATTCCGGAAAAATCTCACCGCTTTTCCGGCGATTCCAAAGCTCTCCCTGCCACCGGCCATTGAGGGCGATGCAGTCCCACATCTCTCGGTAGAAACCCTTGTCATGACGCCCAGACTGGAACATTCGCGGATTATTACCAACGACTTCTGTTTGCCCATAGCCAGTGATTTCGGTGAAAGCACGATTGACCGCGATGATGGATCCATCCGGCTTCGCAATAATCACACCCTCCGCACTGTTGTCAAAAACGGTTGCAGCCTGGCGCAGGTTGTCCTCCATTCGTTTGCGTTCGCTGATGTCAAGCATGACTCCCACCATGCCGGCAACCGTGCCGTCGGACTCGGTATAAGTGGCTTTATGAAACATCACATCGCGCATTTCGCCGCTCGCATTGCGGACCGAACTTTCGTAAATCTGCGATCCCGGTCTGGCCAGCAATGCTCGGTCGGCGTCCAAGTACTTTTCAGCCATTTCAGCGCTGGAGATGTCGTGCGGACCCTTTCCAATCAGGCTCGCGGCATTGACCCCGATAAAGGTCGCGAAGGCGCTATTGCAGCCCAGATAGCGCGAATGCGTGTCCTTGTAAAACACCGGGCTGGGAATGGCCTCGATCAATTGCTGTTGAAAGTGCAATTGCTGGGACAGTTCTGCAGTACGTGCAGCCACCCGAGCTTCCATCTCCACATTGGAAGCTATTAACGCCTGGGTACGGTCTTGCAGCAATTGCTGGTCGCGGCGGCGCTCTGTGATGTCTTGAAGCGTTTCTATGGCCCCCTGCACTTCGCCATGGGCATCGCGCAGTGGTGCTGCAGTGAAATACAGCCACTTACCGCTGTCTCCCATCTGTGGGAAAAAACCTTCTGCTTCAAACGCACCGGCAATCAGAGTGGATCGGGCGAAATTCTGGTAACGGGTCTCGGTGCTCTGGTCCAGCAATCCGGAAATCACCATATCAGCCAGGGTAACCCTGTGATCAGCATAAAACGCCTGCCAAAAGTCTTGTCGACCCAGCATCTGCTGCGCGCTGTGGCCAGTCAAATTGGTGCAGGCCTGATTCCAGTGGGTCACTCGATGCTGTGTATCAATCACAAAGGTCGCTATTGAGCTGCCATCAACAATCTGCGACAGGTGGCGTTCGCTGCGCCGAATTTCCTCCTCTGCATGACGCAGATCGGTAATGTTGCTTCCGATGCCCCGGTATCCCTCAAACACTCCGTCCTTATTGAACATCGGCATACCGCTGATATAGAAGTACTGAATGACGCCGTCAGCACCGGGTATCTGATACTCAAAATTACGAAACGGTTCGTGCCGCTCGTGGGTAGCAATGTGCTGCGCCAACTGTTCAGCGCTGACACCGTAAATGGGCATATCCCATCGACGCTTACCAAAGAAATCACTCTGCCTTCGCTTTAGTTTTTCCGCCGCTTGGCCAAAAAATCGGGTAAACCGGAACTGTGCATCTTGTTCCCAAAACCAGTCTGAGGACAACTCAGCAAAATCAGACAAATCCCGGGTCCGCTCTTCAACCAAGGATTCGGCCTTCTTATAGGCATCGCGCAGCGCCACTTCGGCATGGCGGCGACGTGTAACGTCAGTGTAGGTCGAGACAAAGCCGCCACCCGGCAAAGGTCGGTCGACCACTGCAAGCGCATTGCCGTTGGGGCGGACATGCTCAAAATGGTTCAGGGTGCTGGTGCGAGCCAACGCAATGCGGCCGTGCACCATTGCGTCGGCTTCGGCCGAAGTGTAGCCAGCACTATCCGCGTAATAGCGCAATAGGGTCTCAATGGACATGCCAAAGCAAACATCTTGCAGCGGCATATCCATTAATTCAAGAAAACGCGCATTCCAAACAACCAACCGCATCTCGGCGTCAAACACCGTGATGCCCTGATCAATGTTGTCTACCGCATCACGCAAGCGCGCCAGACTGCGCTCAATGCTTTCGCTTGCATAACTGAGCATCTGGTTCAAATTGGATCCAGCTGTATCGCTTCGCGTTGGGGTAGGCCGCACGCCCTCTTGTTGGCGCACGCGCAACATAGAAGTCACACTAAAACGCACAAGTCGGACCAGCGGTCGAACCAGCTCCAACGGGCCAGCAATGGCAAAACAAATAGCCCGTTTGCCATCACAGTCGATCGCCATATTGAAGCCTTCACGCATGACGATGGACTTGGCAGCCTCTTCGCGGGACACGCCATACTCGTCCAACTCACCTCGCATGATTTGCGCAGCGATGGCATGGATGCTGCCGATGCGATCCCGCTCGCTGGATGCCATGATGCGGCCTTCTGTACCCATAAAACTACAGGCCAGACCCAGTTCAACAAAGAGTAGGTCGCACAACTCCTGCCCGAATTCAACGTCAAATGAAGCGCTCATAGGCGTATCTTTTCAGCACCTTGGTTGTCATATCGGCGGCTCAGCACGGCTTCATCCCGACTGACATCTTCCGCAATTAGATCAACAACGTCGGGCGGACTTCGATAAAAAACTACAAAACCGCTGCATCCCCTGCAGCTATTGATCAACTGTTGTAGTGTCCAATTTGATACTAAGGCTACGGATCAGATGCCAATAAGGGGTTTTCCCTAAACGGAAATGCTTGAACAGCAAAAGTAAAGTTGAACCCATATGGGAAAACTTCGGTTTTGGGTTATCCGTATTCAGGAATCAAGGTACCGAACACCCGTCAGTTGTTCCGACACGTCCCACAGGCGCAAAGCGTCACCCAAATTGCGCGAACGTCGGTTGGAGCCGACCTTTACCGGGTCGCCCCGCATCTCCCCAGGGGACTGGGGACCACAATAGTCACCGCCAACAATATCTTCGCCAAGTGCTGCATACAGAGTTGGCAAAGCACCGCCTGCGGCCGACTGGAACACCAGGGCGGTGAGCGGATTGAGAAACCCCACCACCGACGGCATGTGGCGAAACAGGCTGGTCGCCGAAACACCGGGGTGAGCGGCCACGGAAAGTGTGGTCTGCCCGGCTTTCAGCAAGCGGCGTTGCAGCTCATAAGCAAACATCAGGCACGCCAATTTACTTTGCCCGTAGGCAAGTCGCTTGCTGTAACCCTTTTGAAAATTCAGGTCGTCGAAGCGAATGCCACTCCACTTATGCGCCAAGCTGCTGAGTGAGACCACGCGCGACCCAGGTGTACTGTTTAACGGCGGCAGCAGCAAACCGGTCAATGCGAAGTGCCCCAGGTAGTTGGCTGCTAACTGGCTCTCGAATCCATCCTTACTCAGCGAAAAGGGCGGCATCATGATGCCGGCGTTGTTGATCAGCAGGTCCAGTGTAGTGTGGTGTTTCAAGTACTGAGTGGCAAAACTGTGCACCGACTTCAGATCGCACAGGTCCAGCTCCAGACATTCCACGGTGCTAGCGGGGTATTGCGCCAAGATGCGCGCTCGGGCCGCCTCGGCATTGGGAAGACTACGACACGCCAACACCACGGTGCAATCTTTTTCAGCCAGCGCCAACGCAGTTTCAAAGCCCAGTCCGGCATTGGCCCCAGTGACGATAGCGATGCGCCCGGGCTGGCCTGTGACGTTATGCAATGACCATGGCATGGGGAGGCTCCTGTAACGATATGCTTTTCCAAGCAGATAGTAGAACAAGTCCGCTTATGCAGGGTATGCACGGGCTATTGCAAAGGCTTCTTACCTCATTAGACTATCCGGATGGCTCCGCACACCAATGTCCCTCAACCTTCCGCACAGCGATTGAGTGGGTTGGCAGCATGGTCACGCTTTCTATGGGCCTTGCCATTGCTTCTGTCAGTGGCCTTCACCGCATTGGTCGTGGCCTGGGCACAGGACAATGACCGACTGGAGCGCGAAACACTGCGGCGAACCGTCATAGCTGACACTCTAAGTCTGGAAGCACAACTCACGAGCCGCCTGGAAACCGAAACCGCAAAGCTTAGAGCTGCTGCGGCCCGGTTACCGGCACCTGTGTCTGACGGCAACGGCAGCCGTCAACTGGCTGCTCTGCCAGAAATTGCAGCCGGTCTGGATAGGCGCTGGCTCAGCGTGATCTGGCTCAGCGCCAACGGACAGATCGTGGGGGAGATCCGCCGTGACCAGCGCCCAGGCGCACAACCAATAGCACAAATTGAAGGAATAACCCTACACCTTCTAGCCCCCACCAGCGATGAACATCGACCACAAACAGGACAACTCATCGCGCGCTACGACCCGGCGGACGTGATCAAAAGCAAGGATTTTTGGTGGCTGGCTGCGCAGTATCAAGTGCAATTGGTCACCGGGTTTGGCGAAATAATAGTGTCTACCGAAAACCCGGGGCTTGTTGCGGCGGGTGAGACCTACGAAATGCCATTTCGGGCTATTCCCGATGCACAGCTGCGACTGACGCAGCGCGTGCGTCAACCCCACTGGTTCAGCACGCTGCCTGTTGTCCTCATGGTCGGTTTTTTGGTTCTCCTAGCCGCGTCCACCGTGCTATTGCGCCGGCAAATGAACCAGGTGGCCCGCGCAGAGTCTGCCTGGCGAACCGAGGCTGCTTGGCGCCAGTCGCTGGAAGAATCGGCCCTAGTGGGCCTGCGCGCGCGCGATCTGGATGGACGGTTACTGTTTGCCAACCGCACTTTCTGCGACATGGTGGGCTACACGCTGGCGGAACTGATTGAGCAGCCTCCAAACTTGGAAGGGCGAGCACATCAAAAGGGTCACACCAATAAACCTGGTAGCAAGCCGCAAGGGCAGGAGACACGGTGGCGTCACCGTGACGGGCGCATGCTGGACGTCATGGTGTTTGAGTCACCGCTAGTCGATGGTCTGGGCCATCAGGTGGGTTGGATGGGTTCCACCGTGGACGTGACAGAGCGCAAGCGTCTAGAGGAACTGGAACGGCGCCAACGCGAAGTACTGGCTAACCACGCACGGCTCTCCACGCTGGGCGAGGTAGCATCCACACTGGCACATGAGTTGAACCAGCCACTGACCAGCATCGTGAGCTACAGCGCAGGCATAGCGATAGCGCTGGAAAGGCAACACCAGTTGGACCCAGAACTGGTGGCTGCGGCCAAGGCGTTGTCCGGCCATGCATCGCAGGCCGGAGACATCGTGCACCGTATCCGCGCGCGCCTGGCCCGACGGGAACCGGTTCTAGAGTCGAGTTCGATCAACACCCTTGTGGCCCATGCCGTGACCCTCCTACAGCGCGACCTTAAACGTGTCGGAATTGATGTATCCGTGGAGCTCGACTCCAACCTTCCCCCGGTCCACATAGACCGTATCGGAATCGAGCAGGTGGTCTCCAACCTGCTGCGCAATGCGGGTGATGCCATGGCAGGCAGCACCGGTTCAAAGATCATCCACGTGCGCACCTGCCTCAGCCTGAGACCATCGATGAGCCAGACGCCGGGTTGGGTCACAGTGGAGGTGATCGATCGGGGAACCGGACTGGACGGTCGTGACATTGAAACCCTCACCGAGCCATTTTTTTCGACCAAGCGGGAAGGAACCGGCTTGGGACTCGCCATCTGTCGCTCCATTTTGGAATCCCACGGCGGTGTGCTTTATGCACAGGATGCACCCATCAGCGGCGCGCAGTTCAGTTTCTCTCTGCCGCCCGACACCATCACTCTGGAGGCGTCGCAATCATGACCGATCAGACCATTTTTCTGTGTGACGACGACGAAGGTGTGAGGTCGTCAATTTCATTCTTGTTGCGCCAGCATGGTCTGAGGGTCGCAACCTATGCCAGCGGCCCGGAGTTGCTGGCGGTACTGGATGCGTCAACGGTTTCGGCGCGCGGTATTTGCATTTTAGATGTGCGCATGGAGCCGTTGTCTGGTCTGCAAGTGCATGAGGCACTGATCACACGCGGGCTTGGCGCACGCATGCCGATTCTGTTTTTGAGTGGTCACGGCGACATCCCCATGGCGGTTAGTGCCATGGCCCGCGGGGCATTCAATTTTGTCGAAAAACCCTACGCGAACGATGACCTGGTGCAGCTAATTCATAGCGCCTTGGCGCTGGAAGTGCAATGGCATGGCCGCATGGCACGACATGATGCCTTGCACCAGCTAATTTCCGGCTTGTCGCGCCAGCAGGTGCGCCTGATGCCATTGGTCGCTGCGGGCGAGTTGAATAAGACCATTGCCTGGAAAATGGAACTCAGCGTGCGCACGGTGGAGGAGCATCGGCGCAAGATTTTTGATCGACTTCACCTGCACTCAGCCGCAGAACTTGCCACTCTGCTGGCCGAAGCCCGGGTTGCTGGTATCGACATTCCACGGGACACCGACGCCCCATAATCCTGCTCGCGTATCAGTTGGCCTTGGTCGAAGCCGAAACAAAACCTCGGGCTCAATAACTCGCATGTATTCAAGCCTCGCCTGCTGGACCTCTACTCGTCAACAATGGCCGTCATAATGACTCCTACTGATCGCATGCCATGCTGACGCCTACTGACGCCACGCCAAAAAAATCGATGGGGGAATTGCACCGGGCCCGGGTGCGTGTGACGCTTTGGATCGGTTCGACCCTGCTCATCGTGCTGGGACTGGGCTGGGGGTTGTTCTTTTCCACGAAGGGGGCGTGGGCCATTGTGGCAACCGACGTTGCCATGGTGTTGGTTGGCATCACGATTGCCATCCTTACCCATTTCAAGCGAACACGAATTGCCTTCTTCTTACTGACAGCCAGCATGCTGCTCATCATTTGCGGCATCTCGTTGCTGCTGGATATTCCTGACGCACAGGCACCACGTTCAACTCACCATTTTCTTCTGGTGCTGGCGTTGGTCTCGTTGCTCTTTCTGCGCGATGACCGGGCTGCTGTGCGCTTCGGTGTAACTGGCGTGTGCCTGATCGCATTCGTGGTGTTGGCCAGCTCAAACATCAGCTTTGGATCGGCGTATGCGTTGCCGGATGGCATGCGGATATGGGGTACCTGGGTCAACAATGCGTTTTCTGCCATCGGGATTTATTTGACCATCCACGTCATGGTGTTGGACGTTGCCGAGCAATCGGCACTGGAAACAGCTTTGCGAGGCGGACTGGGGCGTGGCGAGTTTTTTCTGGTGTACCAGCCACAAGTGACATCGGAGGGTGTCGTAACGGGTGCTGAAGCCCTGTTGCGATGGCGACACCCCAAGCTGGGACTGATTCCGCCCGACGACTTCATCCCCCTGGTCGAGCAAACTGGACTGATTCTGCCCCTGGGCGCCTGGGTTCTCGGAACGGCGTGTGCACAGCTGGTCGCGTGGGCTTCGCAACCTGACTTGAAGCGTCTGACACTGTCGGTCAATGTTAGCGTGCACCAGTTCCGGCAGACTGATTTTGTGCAGCAGGTGAGGTCGACAATGGAACTCACCGGTGTTCAGGCCCATCAGCTGAAGCTGGAACTGACGGAAAGCTCCCTGGTGCACGACATTGACGACATCATCGTCAAAATGGAGCAGCTCAAGGTGCTGGGTGTGGGCTTTTCTCTGGATGACTTTGGCACCGGTTTCTCATCGCTGAATTACCTTAAACGCTTGCCCCTGGACCAGTTGAAGATTGACCAATCCTTTGTGCGAGATGTTCTTACTGATCCCAATGACGCAGCCATTGCACGCATGGTCATAGGCCTGGGCGACAGTCTGCATTTTGCTGTCATAGCTGAAGGCGTTGAGACCTATGGGCAGCGCAAGTTCCTGATGGAAAACGGTTGTCACCTTTTTCAAGGCTACTTGTTCAGCAAGCCGGTGACGGCCGATGCGTTGGTACAGTTTGTTCGTTCGTCGGCCGCAAATCAATCTTGACAGAACCCACATAGAAATCGCCGCTGGCGGTTGGCAGATCTGTCGCTGCACGCATGCGGGTGTTGGCTTGCTTCTGGGTGGGGCCAGCCAGCGGCTCAACCCGAACAGGGTTGCCTGTGGGCAATTCGGCTATGCCGATGTCAATAGTACTCATAGGACTTCATTGGACCGCAGCTATCGCAATGTTTCATTGCTACGCGCCCCGCAATCACGGAAGTAGCGATGCTTCGTGAACCAATACTGGGTTTACCCTCGGCCAACGTTGTTTGGCAGGGTTCTGGCATCGCCTACAGGCTCCATTGGCACCAGAATCCACATCAGCACATATACCAAGAGGCCTGTGCCGCCCAAAATCAGCATCAGCGTAAACGCCAGACGCCACAACCAGGTATCCAGACCTGTAAAACTGGCCATTCCCGCACACACACCACCCAGCCATCGATCCGTGGTGGATCTACGCAAGCCATTCAATGCCGAAACTTTGGACAAGGCGGTCGTGGCAGGCGCCTGTAGCAGTTGTGCCTTGGCCTGTGCGAATTCTGCTTCACTCAGGCTGCCACGGTTGCGTAGTTGTTCGAGGTTTTCAAGATCTTGTGCTAATGACATACAAACTCCATCGGTTCAAAGTATCGGACTTGGTTGACGGCGCAAGAATAGGATTTACCTTTTCACCATGCCAGCACCAAGCGACCAACGGCATTTTTGACCGCGCAGAACGTCCCTACGGCGGTACGGAATACAGGCGGGCAAACACGCCCAACGGGTGATGCGCAAAGGCAACCGACAACATAAAGGCGTAACACAGTAGGGCGGCTATTAGGCTGACCGCCCGCAGTGGCTTTGTGGGCGCTCGCTTGAGTGCCAGCGTGCCCAGCACAATATAGAGCAATAGCAAACCAATCTTTGTGCTCAGCCAGGGCACCGCAAACGGGTTGATCTCCAGAATGGTCAACAGTAGCAGGGCTGCACCCAGGAGCGCGGTGTCGATGGTGTAACTCAGGCGTCGCACTCTGGGCACCATGGCCCAGCGCGCACCGCGTAACACCCCAAGCCCTCTGGCTACAAAAAGGGCACCACTGGTCAGGACCAGGGTGATATGGGTTGCACGGGCCAGCGGGTACAGTTCGGGCAGAGTCATGGTTGCTCAAGAATACAGGCAAACGTTGGCCGCCAGGGTCGGGGGATCAGCCGTTTCATGGGAAGTGGCGCCACAGCCGGTTTTCGCGATTCTAAATGCGATACACTCTCATTTAGAATCGTGCTTTCCCCGCTCCACATGCTTGCCACCACCCTGCGACTGACCCATTTGCCAACCGGCGCCCACGCGACCGTGGCTTGTGTCAGTGCAAATTCGCCCGATGCCAGTGCTGCGACACTGGAACGCCTGGGCGAGCTGGGCTTTATTGCGGGCGAGCCGGTGCAGTTGCTTCAACGCGGCCCCGGTGGGCGCGAGCCCTTGGCCGTGGTGGTGGGGGAAACCATGTTTGCCCTGCGCTGGCTGGAGGCCGACTGCATCGAGGTCTCCCCCACATGATTTCTGCCACCTACGCAGCCACTACACGGCCCTGGAATGTAGCCCTGGTGGGCAACCCGAATTGCGGCAAAACAGCGCTTTTCAACCTGTTGACCGGTGCGCGCCAAAAAGTTGCCAACTACGCCGGCGTCACGGTGGAGCGCAAGATCGGTCTGATCCGCCTGGCCAGTGGGCATACCGTTTCCATCATCGACCTGCCGGGCGTCTACAGCCTGCACCCGGCAACGCCCGACGAAGAGGTTACGATGGAAGTCATCGAAGGCAGGCGCACCGGCGAAGCACCGGTGGACGCCATCGTCGCCGTGGTCGATGCCACCAATCTGCGCATGAATTTGCGCCTGGTACTGGAATTGCAACGACTAGGGCACCCCGTTATCGTGGCTCTGAACATGACCGATGTGGCCAAGGCGCAGGGGCTGGTAATAGACATTGCCAGGCTCTCCACCGAACTAGCCTGCCCGGTGGTAGAGACCGTGGCGGTGCAGCACAATGGGCACACCAATTTACTGGCTCAACTGGACCATGACTTTGCCCGCTCGCTGGCCGCTCCTGATGTCCACACGGCAGCACCGGCCGTTGCCACGCACCACACACCACGCGCCAGTGCCGACATCCAGCGCGAAGTACGGCGCATTCTGACCATTGCCGCCCCTGGCGCGGTGCAGTTCCAGCGCTTCCATTTTCGGGTAGATGCGTGGGCGATGCACCCTGTTTGGGGACTGATGATTCTGGCCGCAGTACTGTTTCTGGTGTTCCAGGCGGTGTTTTCATGGGCCAACGTGCCCATGGACGCCATCAAGTTGACCATGGCCTTTATGGCGGATTGGACCACGGCACACATGGATGACGGCCCACTGCGCAGTCTGCTGGTGGACGGTGTCATTGCCGGTACTGGCGGCGTGCTGGTATTTCTGCCGCAAATTCTGATTCTGTTTTTCTTTATCCTGGTGCTTGAAGATTCTGGTTACCTGCCGCGTGCTGCCTTTTTGCTGGACACGCTGATGGGGAAAGTCGGCCTGTCAGGACGTGCCTTTATCCCTTTACTGTCGAGTTTTGCCTGCGCCGTGCCTGGCATCATGGCCACGCGCACCATTGCCAACTGGCAGGACAGACTGGCCACCATCATGGTGGCACCGCTCATGACCTGCTCAGCGCGACTGCCCGTGTATGCCCTGTTGATTGGCGCCTTTGTGCCCGACCGCAGCATTGGCGTATTCAACTTGCGGGGGCTGACTCTGTTTGTGCTGTACGTGGCCGGCGTGGTCTCAGCCATGGCGGTGGCCTGGGTATTCAAACGCATCTGGATGAAGAACCGCTACCAGCCCCTGATGCTGGAGTTGCCACCTTACCGCCTGCCTGGTCTGCGCAACCTGGTAGTGGGCTTATGGGAGCGAGCGCGCATCTTCCTGCGCCGCGTCGGCACCATTATCTTTGCCATCATGGTCGTGTTGTGGTTCTTATCCACCTACCCCGGACCACCCGACGGCGCCACTGGAGCTGCCATCCAATACAGCATCGCCGGCATGCTGGGGCATTTTCTGGAGCCGCTGTTTGCGCCCATTGGCTTTAACTGGCAAATTTCTATTGCCCTGGTGCCCGGAATGGCGGCGCGTGAGGTGGCGGTGGGCGCACTGGGTACCGTCTATGCCCTGTCGGCTGCGGGAGATTCGGTTGCAACCTCGCTGGCGCCCGTTATTGCACAAAGCTGGTCGCTGGCCACAGCGTTTTCGTTGCTGGCCTGGTATGTGTTTGCGCCGCAATGCATCTCGACCTTAGCCGTAGTCCGGCGCGAAACCAACTCTTGGAGATACCCCATACTGATGACAGCCTATATGTTTGCGCTGGCCTACTTGGCGGCATTTGTGACCTACCGCATGGCGTTGTGGCTGGGAGGGTAACGGACATGACCGTTCAACATCTGGTTGTTTTCGTGCTGGTGGCGGCTTGCTGCATCTATGCTCTGTGGACGCTGATGCCCTCAGTCGCACGGCGTTTCATCGCAAAACAAATGGTGAAATGGCCACTTGGGTCGGCATGGAAGACGAGGTTTCAGCAAGCCGCGTCCGAGCCATCGGGTTGCGACTGCAGTGGTTGTGACAAGGTGGTGGACCTGCAACGCTCAGCGCGACCAAAAATTGTTCACTTTCATTCGCGACCTAAGGACTGACGGGCAAACGCCCATTTGACGCCTTCAAACCACGCCAACCCCAAGGCCACCGCAACCAGTCCACCGCCCAAAAGTTGCGGCGATGGCAACTCAAATGCGAACAGCTGATTTATCACCGGAATAGTCAATACACAGGTCAGCAACCCGAGCGTGAACAGCGTGATCCACGC
>JBAWYQ010000125.1:0-12480 GCA_037143475.1 Burkholderiales bacterium
CTCCTTGACCTGCGCAGAACGCTCTGCCGCCCCGGCTTACTGTTACTTTCGCGCCATACCCAAATGAATACCAGCAAAGCCAAATCCCGTGCCACTGGCCGCATCACCCTGGCCGACGTAGCGCGTGCCGCCGATGTCAGCCCCATTACCGTCTCGCGTGCGCTGCGTGGCGAGCGGGCGGTGGACCCCGAGCTGGTGGCTCGGGTGCAAGCCGCTGTTACCAAGCTGGGTTACTTGCCCAACCCGGCCGCGCGCGCGTTGGCGTCGGGCGTGGGCTCGCATGTGGCGGTGTTGATACCCATGCTGTCCAACGCGCTGTTTGTGGATTTGCTGGAGGCCGTTCAGCGCACGTTGCGCCAGGGCGGTTACCAGACGTTGATTGGGGTCACGCACTACGATGCCGCAGAAGAAGAAATGCTGTTGCGCGAGCAGCTGCTGCACCGCCCGGCAGGCTTGTTGGTAACCGGCTTTGAGCGCAACGACTCCACCCGTAATCTGATAGCCCAAAGTGGCGTTCCCTGTGTGCACCTGATGGAGGCGTCGGGCGCACCGGGCGTGTACAGCGTGGGCTTTTCGCAGGCCGACGCGGGTGAAGAGTTGACCCGCCATCTGCTGGCAAAAGGCTACAAGCGTATTGCGTTTGCAGCAGCCCAACTGGATCCGCGCACGCTACAACGCCTGGACGGCTGGCGCAAAGCCTTACAGACCGTGGGCCTCTATGACGCGACGCTGGAGTGGTTGAATCCGGCGCCCTCGTCCATCTCGCTGGGGGCTCGCATGTTTGAGCAAATCATGGGGCAGCAGCCAGCGGTCGATGCCGTCTTCTTTTGCAATGATGATTTGGCCCAGGGCGCACTGCTGGCCGCGCTGCGCCTGGGCATTGCTGTGCCGCAGCGCGTGGCGGTGGCGGGTTTCAATGACCTGACTGGTAGCGATCAGATGCTGCCGCCACTGACCACGGTGCGCACGCCGCGTGCTGAGATTGGCACTGCCGCTGCGACCATGCTGCTGTCGCTGATGCGCAGCGAAGCGGTTGAGTCGCCATGCGTTGACCTGGGGTACGAAATGCTGGTGCGGGGCAGCACATGATGCCCAAGATCAACTATCGTTTGAAATAGTCAGGCGGAGGCTCGCCAACGGACGCACTCTCGGTGGCTTTTCCTTCGTCCGACATGTCACGCATCTGTTGTTCAAGGTCTTGCTGGGAAAGTGGTGCCTCGTCAATCACTACAGGCAAAGGAGCGTCGAGCTGGTGAACGGCCCATGGAGCCAGAAAAACCCAGCCGGTGACGGCGCATTGCACCACGATGTAGGGCAATAGTGCCAGCAGCGTGCGCCAGACCGCGGTATTGACCAGTCCGGCGCGGGCGCGGGCCATCATCACGGCGTAGCCCATGGGTGGAATCAAAAAGCTCAACTGCAGTACCAGCAGCAACAGCACCGCGGCCTGTTGTGCATCACCCAGCCGGGCAATCAGTGGCGGGGCGACGATGGGGATGATGACAAAAATCATCTCGAACGCATCCAGCACCCAGGCGCACATAGCCACCAGTACCAGCACGGCGGCGGCGGTGGCCATTGGCGAGAGGGGTGACGCCAGCATGGTCTGCGTGATCCACAGGTCGGCTCCCCACAGGCGAAACACCAGGCTGAAGGTACTGGCGCCCACCAGAAGCGCCAGCAGGGCGCCGCTCAGGCTCAGCGTGTCCATCAAAACGCTGCGCCATTGCACCCGGTCGAGCGCACGGGTAGCCAGCGTCGTGCATAACAAGGCAAATGCACCGGTCGCTGCGGCTTCGACCGCAAATATCTTGCCCATAAATACCCCGGCCAGCAACAGCACCGTGGAACCGGCCGCGATGGCTGCAACCAGCCATTGGAGGGGTGTCACGACGTCATCGGTTTGCTGTCTCGCGCCATGACGTGCGCGTCCCTGCCACCAGGCCACCAGCAACCACAGCGCCAGCACCGCTCCAGCGGGCAGCAGCGCGGCGTGGAACACGTCTTGGGTGTTGATAATGCGCTGAGTGCCCAGCACAAAGCCGGGCAGGTTACTGGCTTCGGTATGGGCGCGCAACATGGCATCACCCAGCAAGATCAGCACCAAAGATGGAGGCACCACCACGCCAATGGTGCTGGAGGCGCTGATCAGTGCAATGGCCGAAGCGCTGTCGAGCCGGCCCAGGCGCGGCGCTACCAGTCGGGCCAGCATGGCCGAACTCGACGCCACTGAGCCATTCATGGGTGCCACCAGCGCACCCACGCCAAAGGCCGCCACCGAGGTACCCGCCCCAGTGAAACGGAACACCCGCGCCAGCGATGAAAACAGTGCATCCGCCACCGTGAGACGTTGCAACAAGATGCCGATGAAAACATACAAGGGCAGGGCCTGCAGTAGGTCATGCTCCAGCAGGCCCAGCGTACGCCCGCTGATGGCGCTGAGCACGCGGGCATCGATCAGTCCAACCATCCAGCCACCGGCAGCGAAGGCGCTGGCCGTGCCAATGAGTAAGGCCCATACCGGCAGGCCAGTGCTCACAATCAGCACCGCCAAGCAAGCTAGCATCCACAATCCCGCGGTGGGTAATGTGTTGATCATTCGGCTGGACCGATGCGACGCCGACGCATACTGGCCAAAACGGTGCGTACTGCCTCCACCAGCACCAGCACCGCCAGCAGGACCAGCGCCACGCGCAGGACGAAGTAGCCCGGCGTGAGTCCTTCACTGAAGGCTTCCCGCGCGGCAACCGAGGCCAGCATCTGAGGAAATGCCGTCCACAGCAGGAACAGCGCCCATGGCGCGACGCACAGCAGCAGCGCCCAGGCTCTCCAGCTTGCTATCAATGTGGTAGCTGCTTGCGCATGCCCGGTGAGGGCTAGATGGCTTTTTGACACCGAAGCGGCGGTGATGGCGACTGCTCCGTACACGGCAAACACGATTTGTGCCACATCATTGGCCTGGCGTGAATAGGCTTGCAACCAGTCGCGTAGCGGCCACTGGGCGAACAGCAGCAGTGCCAAAGGGATGACCAGAAAGCTCGTGATGGAGAGGGTCCAGCGCATCACGCGGCGGATGAGCTGGATGAAATGGTTTCCAGCACCGTGGGCGCGGCCCGCCAAACCTGTGCCCCGTCGTTGTCGTCGCTGAGCGTAAACGCAGTCTGCAATTGCGCCACGGCGCGTTCGGCGCTAGCCAAGTTTGCCGCGTGCACAAACGCCATCGGCTCGCCGCGTTGCAGTTGTGTACCCAGTGGTTGAACCCGGGTCAGCCCGACTCGGTGGTCAATTGCATCAGTGGCCTTGCTTCGGCCGCCACCCATTTCGACCACCGCCATGCCGATGTTGCGTGTCTGCATGGCGCTGAGTACACCGGCGCGCAGTGCTGGCACTGGTACCACCACGGGCGCGGCACCCAAATAGGCGCCGGGGCGCTCCATCAAATCGGCGGGGCCACCCAACGCGGCCACCATTCGAGCAAAGTGCTCTGCTGCTGCGCCACTGTCCAGAGCAATTTGCAATTTGGTGCGCCCGGCAGCTGTGTCGCTGGCCAAACCACCTAGAACCAAGAGCTCTGCGCTCAGTGCCATGGTGATCTCGTGCTGTCGCGGTTCGCGCACGCCATCCCCGCGCAGGTAGGTAATGGCCTCTGCTACCTCCAGCGCGTTGCCAACCGTGTTGCCAAGCACCTGGTTCATGTCGGTAATCAGCGCGGTGGTCCTGAGGCCCGCGCCGCTGGCCACGGCCACGATGCTGTGTGCCAGTTCCTGCGCCATGCCACGTGAATCAGCAAAGGCGCCGTTGCCGCATTTAACGTCCATGACCAGCCCTTGCAAACCGGCAGCGAGCTTTTTGGACAGGATGCTGGCGGTGATCAGCGGCACGCTTTCCACGGTGGCCGTCACGTCGCGGGTGGCGTAGAAGCGCTTGTCAGCAGGTGCCAGGTCGGCCGTCTGGCCAATGATGGCGCAGCCTGCTGTGCGCACTGCGTGGTCAAACAGCGCGGGCTCGGGTGTGATGTTGTAGCCGGGTATGGCGTCAAACTTGTCGCAGGTGCCTCCCGTATGACCCAGGCCGCGCCCGGAAATCATGGGCACGAAACCGCCACAGGCAGCGACCAGGGGCGCGAGCATCAGGCTGACCTTGTCGCCAACGCCACCGCTGGAGTGCTTGTCCAGCACCGGGCCGGGCATGTCGTGCCACTGCATGACGCGGCCCGAATGCATCATGGCGTGGGTCAGGGCCACGCACTCGTCACGCCCCATGCCACGCAGAAATATGGCCATGCCCAGGGCAGCGACCTGGCCTTCGCTCCAGCTACCGTCGACAAGCCCGCGCACGAACTGGTCGATTTGACTGCCGCTCAGAGCGTGCCCGTCGCGTTTGGTGCGGATGATTTCTTGCGCCAGCATCGTATGTGCGCTGCGGCTTAGTAGGCGCTGCTGGCTGGAGCTGCTGCCTGCCCGCCCAGTACCGCTTCAATATCGTTGAGCAAACCACTGGCGCCAAAACGAAAGCGCCTGGAGTTCAGGGCCGCCTCTCCCAGGGTGGACGCAACCTGTTCCAGATACACGCGGGCGTCTTGCACAGTCCGAATGCCGCCCGACGCCTTGAAGCCAGCATGAACCAGCCCGCTGGCAGCAATTTCACGCAGCATCACCGCGGCAGCCTCCACGGTGGCCGAGACCGGTGTCTTGCCCGTGCTGGTTTTGACGAAATCCGCGCCGGCTGCCAGCGCCAGTTGCGTGGCCTGAGCGATCAACTCCGGCGTGGCCAGCATGCCGCTTTCAATGATGACTTTAAGCGCCAATGGGCGACTGGCCGCGCGAACCTGCGCCAGAAAACTGGCGCACTCTGCCGCCTGTCCGTTCATCAGCGCTCGGTAGGGCAACACCACATCGACCTCGTTGCCACCGCCGTCCACAATCGCATTCACATCCGCCAGCGCCAGCGCCACATCCAGAGCACCGGCTGGAAAGTTGGCGACGGCAGCAACCTGAATGTTGGCGGGTAACAAGTTGCGCGCCTGTGCCACAAAGCGCGGCCACACGCACACCGCAGCGACGGGGCCAAAGCGGGTCTGCGCGCGACGGCACAGCGCGTCAATGTCGGCCGCGGTATCTCCGTCGTTCAGGCTGGTCAGGTCCAAGCATTGCAGGGACAGGCGGGCGACTTCGGGCAAGGGGATAGGTTTTTGCATAGAATTATCAGTGAAAAGTGCTGCTATCCCTCGTGGAATATGCGCAAGCAGCTATCAAAAGTATAGTACTCAGGATTGCAAGGAATGGACTTCAGCCAGGCTGGCGATCAGTTCTGTCAAAAACTGCGCGGCATAGGCACCCGAGGTCTGCGCCTGGTGCAAAGTGGCAGCGTGGGTCAGTGCCTCGTCACTCAGTCCAGCCGCCATATTGGTCATCAAGGATAGGCCCAGCACGCGCAGCCCGGCGTGGCGCGCCAAAATTGTTTCAGGCACAGTGCTCATGCCTACGGCGTCGGCGCCCCAGGCGGCAAACATGCGGATTTCAGCCGGGGTTTCAAACTGTGGCCCCAGCGCCCACAGGTAAGTGCCTTCACCCAGCACCACTTGACTGGCCTGCGCCAACTGGCGCGTGTGGGCCAGCAACTCGGGGTCATAGGCGGCGCTCATGTCAACAAAGCGCGCATTACCGGGTTCGCCCACTAGTGGGGAGCGCTGGGTAGCGTTGATGTGGTCGGTGATCAACATCAGCGTGCCGGGAGGCATACTGCGCTGTAGGCTGCCGGCGGCGTTGGTTTGCAGCAGCAATTTGACGCCCCAGCTCTTCAAGCTGCGCAGCGCACCGGCCATACCAGCGCAGTCACCGCTTTCATAGGTGTGCTTGCGCCCGCCCAACATGGCCACGCGCTGCGCACCCATGCGACCCACGGTGAGGGCGCTGACATGGCCTTCAACGGTGGTGGCCTGAAACGCCGGAAGTTCGGCGTAGTCGATGCGTTGCGCATATTGCACATGCTGTGCAGTGCCGGCCCAACCGGAGCCCAGCACCACCGCCACCTCAGGTGCGGTGCCAAAGCGCTCTTGCAGTGTCTTGACGCTATTGGCAATAAGGGATGGATCGGTCATGGCTTGTGGGTATTCTGGTCAGTTGTTTTCAAATGGTCCGGTCCAAAGCTGGCAGGCAGCAGTTGCCCCAGGGTCCAGGTCTGTCTAATGCCTGAGGGGTCGGCTGCAATAACCAGCAAGTCGTCATCACCAAATTCGCGCAACTTCTGGCGGCAGCCGCCGCAGGGAGTAATGGTGTCGGGCCCCGGTCCGCTGACCAGCACGGCTTTGGCGCGTTTGCCTCCTGCCATCACCATGGCGCCCAGAGCGGTAGTCTCGGCGCACCAGCCCTGCGGGTAGGCCGCATTTTCAATGTTGCAGCCGGCGTGCACGGTGCCGTGCTCGTCCAGCACGGCAGCGCCCACCGCATAGTGGGAGTAGGGCACATGCGCATGGTCACGGGCTGCCAGCGAGGCAGTCAACAGGCGCTGGAGGTCTTCTGGAGCAAGTTCTTGCATGGTGTCGAATTTTGCTGATTTACGCCTGTTGGAAGGTCGGTGGTGACCGTGGTGCCGATAGTGTAGTGTTGCACCACCATGACGTCCAAGCTCCACACCTTTCTCTGGCACGACTACGAAACCTTTGGCGCACAGCCCTGGCGCGACCGTCCAGCCCAGTTCGCCGCCATCCGCACCGACGCGGAGTTGAATGAACTGGGCGAGCCCATCATGTTGTATTGCAAGCCAGCGCCTGATTTTTTGCCAGACCCCAAGTCGTGCCTGATCACTGGCATCACGCCACAGCTGTGCCTGGCGCAGGGCGTGCCCGAACCTCAGTTTGCTGCCGCCATTGAGCGGGCATTCAGCCTGCCGGGCACCATCGGCGTGGGATATAACACCATTCGCTTTGACGACGAGATCACACGGTTCCTTTTCTGGCGCAACCTGATCGATCCCTACGCCCGCGAGTGGCAAAACGAATGTGGCCGCTGGGACCTGCTGGACGTGGTGCGCACCGCGTATGCGTTGCGACCCGAAGGCATTCAGTGGCCGACCAAGTCTGAGGGTGGCGCCAGTTTCAAGCTGACCGACCTGAGCGCCGCAAATGGATTGGTACACGAATCCGCCCACGATGCGCTGAGCGACGTGCGCGCAACGATTGCCCTGGCCCGCCTGATTAGAAGCGCTCAGCCACGTCTGTTTGATTTTTGCCTGGGGTTGCACAAAAAGGACGGGGTTGCCCATGAACTGGGTTTACCGGTCGTGCCGCGCCATGCGCGACCCTTTTGGCATGTTTCGGGGATGTTTTCTGCCGAACGGGGCTGCCTGGCGCTGATGTGGCCGCTGGCCATGCATCCCAAAAACAAGAACGAGTTGATCGCGTGGGACCTGGCGTTTGATCCGCGTGAGCTCGAGTCTCTCAAAGCAGCTGATGTGCGTCTTCGCCTGTTCAGCAAGGCGGCCGATCTGCCCGAGGGCGTGCTGCGGTTGCCGATCAAGTCCATCCACCTGAACAAGTCGCCCATGGTGATGGCAAACCTGAAAGTGTTGTCACCCGAGATGGCGCAGCGCTGGGGTGTGGATGTGCCGGCGCAACTGAAAAATGCCGAATATGCGCAGGCCTTGCCAGACCTGAGCGCCATCTGGAGCGACGTGTTTGATCGTCCGGATGGGCCTCGACTCGATGTGGACGAATCCCTGTACGGCGGCTTTGTCAGCAACAGCGACCGGCGCCGTTTGAATGATCTGCGTGCCATGACACCCGAGCAGCTCGCAAACGCCCACCCAGCGTTTGAGGACGAGCGTTTGCCTGAGCTGCTGTTTCGTTACCGGGCTCGCAATTTCCCCGAAGGATTGACCGAGGAGGAGGTGGCGCGCTGGGAGGCGCACCGCGCAGAGCGCCTGTTTGACGGTGCAGGCGGAGCTCGGTCCGTTGGGCAGTTGTTTGACGAAATTGACGCGCTTTCGGCAGAGGTTGACGAGCGCGGCGAGGCCATTTTGGGCGCCCTGTACGATTACGCCGAGTCCATTGCGCCTAACAGAAGCTGATGTGCTGCGAAAATCTCACTCCATTGCCTTTGGCAAGCCCCGAATTGAATTGACTGGATAACTTATGAAAATCGACAAAGACACCGCCGTAACCCTGCGTTTCACCGTGGCGGATGCTAACGGCAAGGTGATCGACAACGGCACTGAGCCCATGGTCTACCTGCACGGTGGCTACGACAACACCTTCCCCAAGATCGAAGAGGCTTTGCAAGGCCAGGAAGCGGGTTACCAGACCACATTAACACTGTCACCCGAGGATTCCTTTGGCGAACGTGACGAAGCGTTGCTGACCACCATCGACAAAAAGGACTTCCCCCCTGGCGTCAAGGTGGGCGGTCAGCTACAGGGCCGTGGTGAAGACGGGCAAGACATCGTTTTCAACGTTTTAAAGATCAAAGGCCCGGTGGTGCACTTGGACGGCAACCATCCATTGGCGGGCAAGACCTTGCGATTTTCAATCAAAGTGATCGATGTGCGCGCCGCAACGGCGGAAGAAATCGCCCATAAACACGTGCATGGTGAACACGGACACCACCACTGATATTTTCGGGAAAACTGACCTAGGTCATGGAATGGAGATACGATTTTTTCAAAATGACTTGCGTCAATTGTTGACAATAATGAGAATCGTACAAGGGTGAATCCAGAGCGATAAGCGCGCTGATGCCTTACATGAAAGCTAAGGAGGGTGCCATGAGTGCGTTTGCAAGTCGTTGGTCCAACATAGGTCTGCAGTTGAAGTTGCAGATTCTGATTCAAAGTTTTTTGATGATCATTTTGGTTGGGACGCAGTTGTGGCTCTCAAGCCAGATGAAGGATCATTTACTGACTGCTGCCGAAGAGCGGACGATGGTCGTTGCTGACGGGGTGATCAATTCCCTCAATACGCTGATGGACGTTAACGTGGGCGGCAAGGATGTCATCAGCGACGAAAAGGCGCGCGCACTGTTCCTCAAGAAAATTGGTATATCAGACGGACTGAAGGAACTTCGGGTGGTCCGCGGCAAGGGCGTCAATGACGAATTTGGACCTGGTTTGCCACAAGAGCAGGCTGTTGATGATCTGGACCGGTCCGTTTTGGCGAGTGGCAAGCCTTTGTACCAACTGACCAACGACGCTAAAGATGGCGCGATTCTGCGCGCAGTCATCCCCTACATCGCGCTCAAGGAGTACCGCAGCAGCAAGTGCCTGGAGTGTCATGCGGTCGAGTCCGGGGCGACCATAGGCGTGGTTAGCATCAAGGCGGATGTTAACGCGGACGTGGATGACATTCGCGTTATGAGCGCCTGGATGTGGGCGGGGCAACTTGTGCTGCAAATTGGTTTGTTCTTCGTGGTCGGCGCGATTGTTCGGCGCCAGCTGAGCGAACTGGGTGCTGAACCCAAGGAAGCGACCCGTCTGGCACAAAACGTGGCGGCGGGCGACTTGAGTACCGTCATTAACACCCAACCCGGTGATACACAAAGCCTCATGGCGCAGCTTCTTTACATGCAGACCAGTCTGGTCAAGCTGGTGTCCAATGTGCGCCGGGGCTCTGAGGGCATTGCAACGTCTAGCGCTGAGATTGCGGATGGCAACAACGATCTGTCTGCCCGCACCGAGCAACAGGCCAGTGCACTGGAGCAAACTGCGGCATCCATGGAGGAATTAGGGTCTACCGTCAAGCAAAACGCTGACTCTGCGAGCCAGGCCAATCAGTTGGCCATGAACGCATCTACTGTGGCGGTTCGGGGTGGCGAGGTCGTGGGGCAGGTGGTTGAGACCATGAAAGGCATCAACCAGTCATCGCACAAAATTTCAGAAATCATCAGTGTGATCGACGGCATTGCGTTTCAGACCAACATCCTTGCGCTGAACGCTGCTGTCGAAGCTGCCCGTGCAGGTGAACAAGGCAGGGGCTTTGCTGTGGTGGCGACCGAAGTGCGGTCGCTGGCCGGTCGAAGTGCGGATGCCGCCAAAGAAATCAAGAGTCTGATCAACGCCAGTGTGGAGCGGGTGGAGCATGGCACTGCGCTGGTTGACCAGGCGGGCATCACCATGACCGAGGTGGTGAACTCTATCAAGCGTGTAACCGACATCATGGGTGAGATCAGCGCGGCCAGCAATGAGCAGGCTCTGGGCGTCGCCCAAGTGGGTGAAGCTATTGCCCAGATGGACCAGACCACCCAACAAAACGCTGCCATGGTGGAACAGATGGCCGCCTCCGCAGCGGGCCTGAAGTCACTGGCCGACGAGTTGGTGCAGTCTGTGTCGGTGTTCAAGCTGGACGGGCGCCGTTAGTTCGGGTGAAAGGATGCTATGCCTTGACGCAGGCGTGGCACCGCAAATAAGTGGGCTTTGTCGAATGTAAGCAGGCGCAAGTACATTCGGAGAAGAAAAAGTTAGGGGAGCTCAATAAATTGCGTGCGACTAATTCATCCACCGACGAAGCCATTGACCATATTTCAATTGCTCGCCAACCCATTGTTGATGAGGGCAGGAACGTAGTTGCCTATGAACTTTTCAATCGTTCTAAGGTTGGTGCAGATCACACGGTTGCCAGTGATATTTCGCTGGTTCTAAATGCAATTGCAAACAACGGTGCGCCATTTTCGATAGCCAACTCAGACCTGTTCGTGCATGCTTCTCATGCCGGTTTAATGGCTGCGCATTGGGACTTTCTAGATCCCAAGAGCGTTGTCGCCTCGGTTCCTCCCGTTCAAGACCACGATCCGGCGCAAATCGCAAATGTGGCCGTCTCGCTGGGTAAATTGCGCGCAAGGGGCTTCAGACTTTCATTCAACCATGTTGTAGTCGCACCTCTTTACAAAGATTGGCAGCCTCTCGCTGACTTTGTGAAAGTGGACCTGACTTCCGTTGCAAGCAACCAGTTAAAACTGTTGGTTGCAGCGATTCAGGCTCGTACAACGGCAACCGCCATTGCCATGAAAGTCGAGTCGGGGGAACAGTTCACCCACCTTCAGTCCATCGGCGTAAAGCTGTTTCAGGGTTACTTGTTTTCGGTTCCTGAAATTGTGAAGCCTCGGGTGCTCTCGCCCAGCCATGTTGGTGCAATTAAGCTCTTCAATTTGGTTTCCAAATCCGCGTCAATAGAGGACGTCGAGGATTGCCTCAAGAGAGACGAAGCGCTTGGCGTAAACCTGTTGAGAATTATCAATTCTGCGGGAGTTGGCCTTGGCAAGAAAGTGACGTCCCTTCGTCAGGCTGTGATGTTGATTGGCTATGACAAGCTGACGAAGTGGTCCGCACTGGTTCTGGCAACTTCATCATCAAAAATGAGGTCAAACTTACTGAGTTCATCCGCAATAGTACGGGGACGCATGATGGAGTTGCTGGCTGAAGACGATCGCGCCAATTTTGATCCAGGAACAGCATTTCTCATCGGACTTCTGTCCCAGATAGAAAGTATGCTGGGGTGTCCACTGCAAAGTGCGCTGACACAGCTGTCCTTGAACGACGATATCGTTGCAATTCTTTTGGGGGGCGACGGCGGTTATGGGGACATGCTGGCACTTACCAAAGCCTGTGAGTTGGAGGACGACGCGGATTTTGCCAGAGCCTTCAGTAAACTCAACTTCACGCTCAGGCAAATCAACATGGCTCAGATGGAGGCATTGGCATGGGCGGACGCAGCCCTCTCCTGATCGGGGGTATGGACCTATTGCATGAAAGAAGTTGTCTGCGGGCGGCCGGTCAAGTCCAATGACGCTGTAGCGGCTGGTGTCTGCGCAATGCGTTTGCCGCGCCGGTATACCTGTAGCCGGGTGGCGCGCAGGCGGATTGCTTCCACCGGGTCGCGGGCTTGCAGCAACACAAAGTCCGCGTAACAACCTTTTTCAATTCCGTAGCCTTGCAGCTGTAGAATTTTCGCCGGGTTGGTGGTAATGGCGTCAAAACACTGGCGCATCGCGGTCTGACTGGTCATGTGGGCCACGTGCAGTCCCATGCTGGCCACTTCCAGCATGTCGGCGCTGCCCAGCGCGTACCAGGGGTCCATCATGTCATCCTGCCCAAAGGCCACGGTCAGGCCAGCAGCCATCAACTCGGGCACGCGGGTCAGACCCCGGCGCTTGGGGTAGGTGTCAAAGCGGCCTTGCAGTGTGATGTTCACGCAGGGGTTGCTGGCCACATGCACCTGCGCTTCCACCATCAGCCCCATCAGCTTGGAGACGTAGTAGTTGTCCATGCTGTGCATGGAGGTCAGGTGTGAACCGGTCACGCGCCCGTGGAGACCCAGGCGCAGCGTCTCGCAGACCAGGGACTCAATGTGGCGCGAGAGGGGATCATCCGACTCGTCGCAGTGCATGTCCACCATCTTGCCCCGCTCGGCGGCCATCTCGCACAGCAGTTTGACGCTGGTGGCGCCATCGGCCATGGTCCGCTCGAAGTGGGGAATGCCACCCACCACGTCTA
>JBAWYQ010000126.1:0-12325 GCA_037143475.1 Burkholderiales bacterium
CTCGGTGGCATGTTGTCTTACGCGGTGCAATTGCCCAAGCTTTCAGGTTACCGCTCAGCGGCCACCACCATTGCAGCGGCGCACATTGACCGTATGCGAGCCAACGTCACGGGATTCAGTGCCGGCAATTACGACATGGCCTTGACCACCTATAACCACACCCTACCGGCTAACACTGCTTGCGCATACCCCACTTGTTCGGCATCAGATATTGCGACCCTTGACATTTTTGAAACCAATGTTGCCTTGCGGCATTCTTTGCCCGGTGGCAGTGCGGAGGCAGGCGTGGGAGCGGGTATGCAGGTCAAATGCAATGCGCCTTGCTCTAACCGCGAAGGAAATCTGTGGGTGATCTGGGACGAACCCAGCACCACTGCGGTTAAGAGTGATGTCATATGGGACGCTAGTTCGGAAGAGTGTCCGACAGGTCTGCCCACGGCCGCTGCCGGCATACCAAGGCGTTGCGTACTTATGCGATTCAAGCTATGAAGAACATGCACCACCCCCGCCTGCGGCGCAGTCAGGGTCTGTCATTGATCGAATTGATGGTCTCTATTACCATCGGCCTTATATTGATGATTGCCGTGATGTCGGCTTACCTGGGCTCCTCCAATGCCAGCAAAATGGCTGAGGCTACAGGTCGCATGAATGAAGATGCACAGTCTGCCCTGTCCATTCTTTCCCAGCAGATTAGCATGGCTGGTTTCAACCCAAAGCAACCGCGGTACGACGTTAGCACCCCCAGAAACTCCGTCTATGGCTACCCGATCAACTCTTCCCTGACACCGTCAAGCACGTCCACCCTCTACTTGGGGCCATTGAGCTACTCCGTGCGTGGCTGCGACGGTACTTTCAGTGACATCACCACTGCCACCAGCATCAACGCATTGACTTGCGCTGCTGGAGACAATACCGATCCAGACTCCATTGCCATCACCTATGAAGCAGACATCTTCAACACTGTTAAAACCGCTACCACTCCTTTTAAAGCCACCGATTGCCTCGGCAACGCACTGGTAACGATCACCAACGACCCGACTGTGCCCGTGGCCAACGTCACCACAACAAGGGCGTCAACTGGAGCGGTCGCGACCACGTCGCCAACGCTCGTCACCTATACGGTGGCAGACAACCGCTTTTACGTCAAAAAACCTACAAGTCTCAGTGCCCCTAGTCTGTATTGCAAAGGTAACGGTGGTGCACTCGGATCGACTGAACAGCCCCTGGTGGAAAATATCGAGAACCTGCAATTTTACTGGGGTTTGGCCACAACCCCGGTGCCTAACCCCGACAATATGACGGTGGCGGGCTATCTTGACAGCGCCAACGCGGTCGAAACGGATGCCCGATTGATTGCACTTGATCCTCCAACGTCACCGACACCGTTAGGCTCTCCTATAGCGAACGGGACACCCACACGCTGGGCGCGTGTCGTTGCAGTCAAGATTTGCGTGGTAGTGCGCAGTGAGCAACCGATAGTCAGCGACACGGTGTCCGCCCAATACTTCAAGTGCGACGGTACGCTGGACACGACACAAACCGACCTTCGTTTGCGCCGCGCGTACACCACTGTGGTTGCACTGCGCAATCGCGTTCAGCAAAACTAATCACGTTTAAACGGCCGTTTATGCATTGCATCAAAAAACGCCCACTGTCCACAGCACCCAAGCGCCAGCACGGGGTGGTGCTGATTGTGGCCCTCATCATGCTGGTCATTATTTCGCTGCTGGCAACTTTCAGCATCCGCAATGCAACCTCCTCCGAAGCGGTATCAGGCAACGTACGCACAACGGGGTTGGCAAGCCAAGCCGCAGAAATTGCACTGAAGTATTGCGCCAGCGAAATGGATAAATTACTGCTCGGCTCAACCACCACAGTGGTGATTACAGCGGCCAACCTACCGAAATTTACATCGGGTACCCCCCCGACCCCTTATACGGACTACCCGCGGGCAACCCACAAGAATTCAGACACATTGGATTACTGGGACGGCTCCACCAGTGTGACGGCGATTGCGGCTAACGATGGCGGTGCCTACCCTTATATCGTTCCCACATCGTTGATCGGTGGAACCAGCACCTACAAGCGCCCGCCTGAATGCATGATCGAACCGACCGTTATCGTTAGCAGCGGTGCCTTTAACAGCACCACCAGTTATGTCATCACCGCGCGCGGGTTCGGCCCTGAAGTCGCAGCCACAGACCCCGCCACTCGCAAACGCCCCATAGGAAGTGAAGTGTGGCTTCAATCCGTCGACGAATAGGAATTGCATCATGATCAAACATCACGCCATACGGCTATTCGGTGCATCGACCGCCGTGCTTCTCGGGACCGCAGTATTTGCGCAAATGGCGCAAGTACCGCTGATAGCGAAGTCGTCCGGTGTGATCCCCAACATCGTCTATGTTTTTGACGATTCCGGCTCGATGTCGACCCAGGCCATCTACCAATACGGCGGTACCGCGGGCGCTTACGGAATGCCTGGGCCCAACAATGACGTGACATCTACCCCTACCTGTACTACCACTTCTTGCCCATACAACTTTTTCTCGCCCGATGTCAATCTGATCGCTTACGACCCGCGTATCAGCTACAGCCGTCGCCTCAATGCCGATGGCACCTACCAGCCAGCCGGGACAAAGCAGTCTTCATCGTCCGGAACTTTCAATGTTTATTTTTATAACCCGGCGACCACCAACATCTACAGCGTATCCAGTGTGACCGTCGCCAGTGGTGGCAGCGGCTACCCCAGCAGCGACGTCACTGCAGTCTTCAACAATGCCCCCGTTGGCGGCACGAACGCGGAAGCCACTGTTACCACTTCGCCCGTCTCCATCATCAGTAGTGGGCAGGTGACCGCCGGTGGAAGCGGCTACAACGCCTTTACGACCGATAAATCGAACTCCACACCCTCCAATAAAGTGACTTTTTCAGCCCCGTCTAGTGGTGGAATCACTGCAACGGGTTACTTTGTCACCACCACCGCCAAGTCCGTTGCGTCCGTAGTCATCAACGACGTCGGCAGTGGTTATCCCACTACCGGCAGTTTCCCGGTGACCTTCACGGCCCCGGCAACCACTGGCGTTACAGCCACTGGAACAGCAACGATTGCGACGACCAAGACGCTCACCGGGGTCAACATCACCAACCGGGGAAGTGGTTACCCAATCAGTGGCAGTGGACTCACGGTGAGTTTTACTGGCGGCACGCTTATGAAGAATGCCATTGGTAATGTGATTGGAGTTGCCGCGCAAGGCACCGTCAGTACGGCCACTTTTTACCCCGTCGGGGGTGTTTCACTGGACAGTGGCGGAAGTGGCTATACCAGCGCACCCACCGTGACGGTTTCTGGCGGTGGCGGCAGCGGTGCAACGGTCACGCCAACCATGGCTTACACCTATTCCATGCCTGCATCGTATAACGTGCCCAGTGGAAACCAGGGATCAGGCTACACGAGTACTCCTACGGCGACATTGGCAGCTGGAAGTGGCGGTACCTGTAGCACCATTACGGTAACGCGAAGTAGCGGGAAAATAACGAAGCTTGATTTCACATGCACCTCTACGTTTACTTCTGCGCCAACGATAAACTTTTCGGGCAGTACGACCGGTAGTGCGGCAACCCCCTTTACCATCCCCTTGAGCAGCCTGACAAAATCTGGTGGAAGCATAGTGAGCCTGGCATTTACGGGCGGAAGTCAATATTCCTCTGCACCTACGGTCAGTTTCAGTGGTGGTGGAGGAAGCGGTGCCACAGCCACAGCCACACTCTCCGCGTCGGGCACCGTTGGCATATCGGCCATCAATATAACCCCTGGAACTGGCTATGGCTACACCACAGTGCCAACCGGCTTCACCATTTCCGGCGGATCTGGGGGGGGTGTAGCGGGCACAACCTCGGCCGGAACCACCAACAGCGTCACCGCCATCTCCGTTACCAACGGCGGCGCGGGTTATACGAACACACCAACCATTACGCTGCCAACAGCTGCTGGTACGCCCACCACGGTTGCAAAATTCACCACCAGCAACTCAGGCACAACCAACATCGTCAATGGAATTGTTATCACCAACCCAGGCCAGGGATACTCCGGTACGGCGACATGCGCCATTAACGTCACACCAGGGTCCAATGCCACCTGCGGTGTGACCATGGGAACTACCTATGCGATTACGAGCATCAATGTGACCAATCACGGCTCGGGCTACACCAGTACGCCCAAACTGACGATCAGTTCTTTGATAAATCCCAGCGCGGCTTGCAACAGCGCTTCACCATCGCCTTTGGCACAGTGCGTTGTAAATACCGACACCACCGTCCGCACGGGTATTAATTCACAGTGGAACGGCGCAGGGACACCTACTGGAGCCAGCTCTTACTTTACGACGACACCTGCCGGTGCCACCAAGCCTGGATACCTGCCTGACTCGGGCAGCCCGCTAGCTCCTGGCGCCACTCTGATTTCTTATCCTAATATTGCAAACAGCACTACGACGCAATACCCGAAATTTCTGAACCGTACCGATTGCGCGGCCGATTACTGTAGTTGGGCAGATGAGTTGCAAAACTGGAATAACTGGTATGCCTACCACCGCACGCGGCTTGATCTGGCGAAGACAGGCATTGGTTTGGCGTTCCAACCTTTGAGCGGCACTTTCAGGCTGGGCTGGGCATCGCTCAATACGGTAGGTAATACCGGAGGCACACTGGACGCAGGTGTTCGTCCTTTCGACACCACCACGAGAAGCAGCTTCTTCACATGGCTTTATGGCCGAACGGCTAATAACAGCACACCGAGCCGCATAGCAGTTACCAATGTGGGCAATTACTACAAGCGCAAGGATGACGGCGGCCCCTGGGCCGACACCCCACCGGTGTGCACCAATTGCAGCTCTGACCCTGCCACTGGCACTGCGAACACTGCACATGCCAGTTGCCGCCGTTCGTACAGCATTTTCATGACCGATGGCTACTACAACGACTCGTTCTCACAAACGCCTTCTGACGTTGATTCCACCGCTAAAACCGTCGGTAGCTACACGTATCCGCCAAGCGGGCCATACAGCGACACCAAAACCGGCACTATTTTCAGCAACACCTTTGCCGACGTGGCCATGAACTTCTGGCTGCAAGACCTCCGTCCAGATTTAGCCGACAACCTCACGTCAAAGTCCGCAGACCTAGCCACTTGGCAACACATGAACTTCTACGCTATTGGCCTGGGTCTCGTCGGGACGCTGGATGCCACGGACCCACAAACGCTGACTAGCCTTACCGGTAACGCCACGCGCACGCAGGACTGGCCCAATCCCAAGCCCAATGACCAGACGGCCATTGACGACATGTGGCATGCCACGATCAATGGTCATGGCTTGATGCTCAATGCCCGCAACGCCAATCAACTAAAAGACTCCATTCTGCAGATCATCTCTGACGTCAGCGGCAAAGAAGACAGCCAAGCCGGAGTGGCCCTTTCCCAGCCATCCCAGTCCGCAGAAACATTCAAATATACCCCTTGGTATACAACCGGCTATTGGATTGGCAATGTGAAAGCATGGCATTTGGACCCAGTAACGTCGAACGAAATCTGTGGCCCCAACCCTACTGTAATCAACACCTGTCCGGCGGCGTGGGAGATTGAAACAAAAACAGGAACCGACCCGATTACTGGCGTACCTTCATTCACATCGCTGATTCCCAACTACTCCTCTCGCAACATTTTGGTGGGCAACGGTGCTACCACTGGCACGCGTGCCGAGATTTTCAGCGCATCCATGAGCGCTGGCCTGAAGGGCGCTATGGGAGGCACGGTCAACGCCAATTTGATCAACTACTTGCGGGGGGACGCAAGCAACGAAACAGCAGTAGGCAGTGTCTCTGGTACCACGGGCACCTACCGTGGGCGGGTGGCGCGACTGGGCGATGTTGTCAACTCAAAGCCGAACTTTGTCTATAGAAACACCGTCATAGACTACTCGCTGGTGCCCGGTGCAACGAACTTCACTACCTATCAAAATAGCAAAGGGGCTCGCACTGAGGGTATGCTGTTTGTGGGTGCCAACGATGGCATGTTGCACGGCTTCCGCAATGGCCAATACACCTATTCCGGAAATACGCTATTGGGTGTTTCCGTTCCTGGAGGAATAGAGACTTTTGCCTACATTCCCCGTGCCATTTTGCCAAAGCTCAATCAGCTCGCGGACATTGGCTATAGCCATCGCTATTATGTGGATGGCCGCATAACCCAAGCCGATACCTTCATCAATCCAGCTGGCACGACAGGGTTGTCAAGTCGAGCCTGGGCCAACGTAGTGCTGGGTAGCACCGGAGCAGGCGCAGGTGTTGACAGCAGCGCAGGCAGCAGTCCCGGTACCAGCGTGTTTGCCATCGACGTGACCAAACTCAATGACAACAGTATTGCCTGGCCATGCACTGGCAGCAGTTGCACCCTGAATGCCGACAGCGTATTGTGGGAGGTTGGCTCCAAACTTTCCACCGATTTTGCCGAGTTGGGGTATATGTTGTCCGATGTGCAGGCGGGCCCGACATTGGACGGAAATTGGGTGGCCATATTTGGCAATGGCTACGAGAGTAAATCCTGCAAAGCCCAGCTGTTTATCGTCAACATGGCCAACGGCTCCCTGATTAAGAAAATCGACACGGGTTCCGGCTCGTGTTCCAGCGCGAGTACAAAAAATGGTTTAGGGGGTGTGACTCTGGTACGCAACGGCAAGCAGCAAATTATCGGAGCCTATGCGGGCGACCTGCTGGGCAATATGTGGAAGTTCAACCTGAACGATGCCGCCAACAGCAACTGGAATGTAGATTTCGGAGGCTCCCCACTGTTTGCCGCTGGCGCAACCAAGCCCATTACTGCACCACCAACTGTCATTGATCTTGCCGACCCCAACGTTTGGACTGACCGAGTCGACACGGCCCCCACGGTCGGTTACATGGTCGTGTTTGGTACTGGTAAGCTGTTTGAGGCGAGCGACGTAAACACCACAAACCAGCAGACCCTGTACGGTGTGTGGGATGACAAACTGATGGGAGCTGCGGGCGCGGTGGCCGCTGGGTCCTCTTACGTCGCGGCATCCAGTCTGGTGTCGAGAAGCATTAGTGCCCCTAGTCAACTTGTCATCACAGATACCACCAAGAAAGGGTGGTATGCCGATTTTTCCAGCACAAGTGAACGCCAAATCTATCCGCTTACTCTCGCAGATGAGAAACACAACATTGTGGCCGATCCCGCCTCACCGGTTGGTATTGCAACGGATGCCTGCACCACGGGCACCGGTGGTAAGGCCACCCTTCAACCCTTGGATGCATTGTGGATTACGGTATCGCCATCGCCACCACCATGCCAGTCAACCAACACCTGCACACCGGACCCTGATGTCCCTTATGACCCCACTGTCCCCGTATGCATTGGTGCGGGTTGTAAACCGCCATGTACTGGAGGCGTGTGGAATTGCTCTTCACCCATTCAAGGCGAACCAGCACTTATGAAAACAAATCAAAAATGCCCCAATGGCGCTGACTTGTTCAAGCTAATATCTGCAGAAGAGCAAACTTGTACAACTGTTTGCCACGATGGCCAACATTCTATAACCACAAAATCAATAGACATTTGCTCGGCTTATAACCCACCACCCACACCATTGACGGGCAATAAAACCAGGAAGTGGCGCGAACTTTTCTTACGTTAGCAACACCAACTCCATACGGATGTACAACCTTATGAACCAACGCTCTATGAACCATAACAGCCGCTATCGCAAGGTTAAAGCGCAACGCGGCTTTACGTTGATCGAGTTGATGATCACAGTCGCCATCATTGGCATCCTGGCTGCCATTGCCTTGCCCTCTTACACCAGTTATGTAGCCCGTGCACGACGCGCGGATGCGCGCGCACAACTGCTGCAAATTGCCCAGTTCATGCAGCGCTTTTACGCCGCCAACGACCAATACAAATACACCCGCGATAACCAGGGAGTAGACACTCAAATTCCGACCAGTCTTCAAACGTCACCCGCCGATGGGACAGCGCTGTACCAGTTCAGAATTGTGGCCTCGGACACACCGGCGGGGTTTATTGCCTACATGGACCCCAAAGCCGGCACAAGCATGGCCACTGATCCTTGTGGATCATTCAGCATCAACAATCTCGGCGCGCGTGGCATTGTTCCTCCAACAGGCTCTACCAAAACCAAAGACGAGTGCTGGAAGTAGAGCCTAACCCCGGGCACCCTGACCGACCACAATCGCTATCAATTGGGTAGCTGCTCACGCAGGTTTCACGGGCATTTCGGGGTCATTCGGTTGCATTGCGCGCCCTGGGTTCCACTTCACTACGCACAGCTAAAGTCGGCTAACCAGGCAATTTGGCCGAGGTGTTGGGCCTTAGCAAAGTAACGACGGTCTGCTGTGACCAGCACCGCGCCCGCAATGGACAGGGCCACTGCGTGGTAAAGCGTGTCGAACAGGTGGTAGTCCAGTTGGTGAGCCAGTTCAATAGCTCGGCCGTAAGCCACTGTGGGAGCTGCCCAGGTGATGTTGAGCTGGGCCAAATCATCCATATATTGTTGTGCCCGATCTGGCTTGAGGCGGGACACCACTGCCGCCACTTCCGCCAAAAAGTGGGGCGGCTGATAAAAGTCCAGTCTTCCGCGGGTGCTGGCTTTCAGAATCTCAAGTGCTGGTTCAATATCGTCTTCACGCAGTGCCCAGCCGCCCTCAGCAAACCATTTGACGGCCACGCTGGCATCGACCACACAAATCATGGACGGCCTTCTTCGCGGGCCGCCCTGAACTCTGCCTCAGAAAAACGAGGTGCATTGATGCGGTTGGCCAGAATGCGGTCTACGGCGCTGCAATGCTGCTTGCGGCGCTGTTCGCGCTCCACTGCATCGCGCATCAAATCTGCAATGACGGCGCTTTTGTTCTGGCCTTCAAAAACCGTGTTGAACGCATTCTTGATGTCTTCAGGAACGCTGAAATTGACGGTAGACATAGTGAGTTCTTGTTTGTTGAAAATTTCAACAACATTGTGATGCGTAACGCTGGATCCGTCAAATTGGCCCGCATGATTAGCCATGTTTTTCCATCATGGTCTTGATGCCACTCTAAAATCATTCCATGAACCCCTCGCCTTCCTTCACGCCTGCCGCAGCACCTCTGCCGAGACGCAAGCTGCCCATTGGCATTCAGAGCTTTGCCAAGCTGCGTGAGGAGGGCTGCTATTACGTGGACAAAACCGTGCACGCACTGCAACTGATCAACAGTGGCACTTACTTTTTTTTGAGCCGTCCACGGCGTTTTGGCAAGAGCCTGTTTCTGGACACTTTGAAAGAGCTGTTTGAGGGCCGTGAGGAACTGTTCAAAGACTTGGCGGCAGAAAATGCCTGGGACTGGAGCAAAAAATACCCGGTGATTCGCATCAGCTTTGGCAGCGGCGTGCTGCAGAGTCGGGCCGAGCTCAACCAACGCATTCGAGACATATTGCGGGTCAACCGGGTGGCCCTGGGTTTGCAATTGCCGCCCGACTTGCCAGACACGGACCTGGCGAGCAGTTTTGAAGACCTCATCGCCCAGGCCCACCAGCAAAGCGGCCAGCGCGCAGTGGTGCTGATTGACGAATACGATAAACCCATCCTGGACTGCATCGACCACAGTGCGGTGGCCCTGGAGATGCGCGAAGGGCTTAAAAACCTGTACTCGGTGCTCAAAGGCAGTGACGAACACCTGAAGTTTGTGTTTTTGACCGGGGTCTCCAAGTTCAGCAAGGTTAGCTTGTTTTCGGGGCTCAACAACCTCAAGGACATCACGCTCGATGAGCGTTACAGCGACATCTGTGGCTACACCGACGCCGATGTAGACACCGTGTTTGCGCCAGAGTTGCCGGGGCTGGACCGCGACCTGATACGGCGCTGGTACAACGGCTACAACTGGCTGGGCACGCCGGTGTACAACCCGTTTGGACTGCTGTTGCTGTTTGACACCCGCAAAATGCTGCCCCATTGGTTCGAGACCGGCACGCCGAGCTTCTTGATCAAACTGCTACAGCAACGACAGCAATTCACCCCCGACTTGACCCGCATCGTGGCCTCGGAGGCGCTGTTGTCGACCTTTGATGTGGACAACATCCCGGTGGAATCTCTGATGTTTCAGGCGGGTTACCTGACCATTGCCAGCGCGCGTCCCATCATGGGGCGATTGGAGATAACGCTGAAATACCCCAATCTGGAAGTCCAGGCTGCGCTGAATGAAAGCCTGTTGCAAAGCCTGACCGGTGGGCTGGCCGTTCCCGGGCGGCAGATTAGCCGTCTATATGACCTGCTGTCGGTGCCAGACTTTGACGGTCTCAAAGCCCTGTTTCAGGCCTTTTATGCCAGCATCGCCAACGACTGGTACCGCAAAAACGAGATGGCCAATTATGAGGGCTACTATGTGAGCATCTTCTATAGCTACTTTGCCGCCCTGGGGCTGGACATCCGGCTCGAAGACGCTACCAATTTTGGTCGCATCGACATGACGGTGCTGTTTAACGCCCAGGTTTTTCTGTTTGAGTTCAAGGTGGTCGAGCTCAACCCTGCGGGAGCGGCGTTGCAGCAAATCAAGGACATGGCGTATGCCGACAAGTACCGGGGCCGGGGCGAGACGGTCCACCTGATCGGTGTCGAATTCAGCAAGGCAAGCCGCAATATCGTTGGTTTTGAGGTTGAGACGCTCCTAAAATAATAGCTGCTCACGCATTTTTTACGGACTCCGTGGGCTGATTTTCTTTATTTTTCCATAGCTCGCAACCTAGCCTAGTCTGCCAATTCGCTGTGCGGCATCTTCCATGTGCGCACGTATCGCGTTGATGCATGGCCGGAAAGAGTCACTCAACCGGGCGTCATCGCTCAACCGGGTCAGATACTGCGCCGACAGTACCTGCGCTGCCCGCCAGGTGTCACCATCTACAGTCGGATGAAGATGTGCAGCAGGGACCGTGTCTCTGATCACTCCGCCTGCGGCTGGGCTAAATACCATGGGTAACATGTCATAGGCAGGACTCAAAGCGTACGGCCGACCCTGGTCGCTCACCGATGCACTCACAAAAGACAGGTTCCCGGCATGCATATCGGAGTTTCCGATAAGCGTCCCAAACGCGTACAGCAATGTCGCTCCGGCATGTGCCTGCAGGGTGATGACCTTTTGCCTGGACAAATCAGCCGTAACCACGGGCCACGGACCTGTGGTATTGCCTACGAACTCCCCATCCATCGAAGCCAGTGACAGCAGGGTGCGTCGACCATGGGTGCCGATTCTGTCGAAACGTTCGAGCTCCAAAAAGCGCTGTGCACCCACGTCCACCACCTTGGACAATGCGGCGTCAACACCGCCCGCTGCGAGCGTTTCCAATGCCAGATGCTCCGCCACAAGCAAATCGCGCCAGCGCTTGGCAATCGGGTTGTCATCCGGCACCGAAAATTTGACCAAACCATGGCCGCTGGCGGTGTAGGCACAAAACTTGGGCTGCTCGCCACCGGCCGATGACCAGTTATCGCCTATGGTGAGAGCGTCGGCTGCAAGGCGCGGATAGTCGTCGGTGCCGACAACAGATGGTAGTGGTGAGTTGACGAACCGATCCCTGGCGACATCGCCCAACAGCAGATTGCCGACAGAGTCGCCCCCGTTGATTAAAAGGGCGCGCAAGGCATCGGCGTCACTCCAATGGCGGACATCGGGAGGCAAACCAAAGCGGGTGGCGTGTTGACGCGCATAGGCCCGTCCGAGAAAACCTTGCGGGCGCATGTCGGTTAACCACCACGGAAGCCCTTCATGGTGGACCGTCGTACCGTCAAGCTGCACCATGACGAACCCGTCCGGTCTGACCGGGCTGAGTCGTCCTAGCGGTTTGATTTGACCCGTCTCATTGACGCGGTAAACGGGCATGTCTGCAAGGCCTCGAAAACTGTCGCGTAAGGCATATTGGGTCGACCGTGCGGCACCCAATGTAACGATTTCGCCAGGCATCGCTGCCAGCGCTCGTGCCAGCGTAGGTCGAGAAACGTTCAGCCCTGCGCGCAGTGATTCAGCAGGCACGGGGCCCAGTGCCAGTGCTGTGCGGATTGGGGTGGCGCGGTCAATCATGAATCAATACGTGAAACGATATGAGTAACGAACATTCGGATATTCTACTGCGGTAGTAGAATGCGTTCGAGGTGGGGGTCGAACGGGGCTGGGGCGAGCCAAGCCGCAATATCGTCGGTTTTGAGGCTGAGTCGCTCCTATAATCATAGCTGCTCACGCATTGTTTACGGCCTCTAGAGGCTTATTG
>JBAWYQ010000127.1:0-12275 GCA_037143475.1 Burkholderiales bacterium
GATGACAAGCACGCGGTGTCGCTGTCGGGTGAACTGGTCGAGCATGTGCTGGGCCATGTGCGCAAGCTGGGTGCGTCCGCCGAGTCCATGCACAGCCACGGCATGGTGGTGCGCAAGGAGGTTGAGACACTGCTCATGGCGATGCAGTTCCAGGACCGGGTTTCACAGATACTGTGCGGCGTGGAAAATAACATGAGCCTCATGCAGGAAACTCTGGAGCAGGTGGACACACAAGCCTTGCCAAACGCCGATGACTGGATTGACGCCCTGAATCAATCATCCAACATGGATGATCAACTTTACCAACGCACCAAACGGTGACTGCATTCGCTATGAATAACCCAAGTACTAAAACCGGCACGGCGCCCATTAGCCGCAATGCGCTCAAGGTATTGCTGGTAGACGACGACTCGTTTCAGCTGGAGATGATCTCCGGCATTCTGGAAAGCCTGGGGGTGACCGACGTCACGCAGGCCAACAGTGGCGAGCAGGCCTTGCAAAAGCTGTCGGGCGGCGCGCAGCGCTTTAACCTGCTGCTGCTCGATTTACACATGCCGGGCATGGACGGTTTCAAGTTCATGGAGTCGTTGGCCAAGGCGGGCTATGCCGGTGCGCTGATCATTGTGTCGGGCCAAAGCGACGACGTCATGCACGCCGCGAGCATGGTGGCCAAGTTGCGCCGCTTTACCTTACTGGGCACGGTTCCGAAGCCGGTGGGCCGGGCAGCGCTGTCTGCGCTGATTTCCAAACTGGGATAGACGGCGGGTTTCATTGCCATCAGTCTTGACCGACTCACCATAAAGCACCCAACGCAGACCGGCAGTGCTGTTTGAGAGGCAAATCGAGATTAGGTAAATGGGAATTGGAAACTACATCAAGGAAATCGGCCGTGGCAAAGAGGGTGCGCGGTCACTGACACGTGAGCAGGCCGCCGATTTGTTCGGCCAGGTGCTGGACGGCGCGGTCACTGACCTCGAAATCGGCGCCTTTTGCCTGGCCATGCGTATCAAGGGCGAAACGGCAGCCGAAATGGCCGGTTTTCTGGATGCCACACACCAACGACTGAACAAGCTGCCTGCCAGCGCAAAACCCACTATCGTCATACCCAGCTACAACGGCGCGCGCAAGCTGCCAGTGCTCACGCCCTTACTGGCGCTTCTGCTGGCGCGCGAAGGCCTGCCGGTGCTGGTGCACGGCACGGCCACCGAATCCAGCCGGGTCTTTACGTCAGAAGTGCTTCTAGCCCTCGCCATTCCTGCGCAGGCAGCTATTGAATCAATAGCACCTGGCAGCGTGGGTTATGTCCCCACTGTCTTGCTACATGCCGGTCTGCAGCGCTTGCTGGACGTGCGCCGCGTAGTGGGCCTGCGTAACCCCGCCCACAGCCTGGTCAAACTGATGAACCCGGTGCAGGGCGAGAGCCTGCTGGTCACCAGTTACACCCACCCCGAGTACGCGGTGTCCATGGCCGAGACTCTGTCGCTGATGAACGGCAATGCACTGCTGCTGCGCGGCACCGAAGGCGAGGCCGTGGCCGACGCCCGGCGCACGCCCAAGATGCAGGGTTTTATTGGCGGCAAGGTCGTGGACCAACAGGAGCACCAAAGCGGTTCTTTGCACAGTCTTCCGACCCTGCCCACCGCCATTGATGCTGCCAGCACCGCGGCCTTTATTCGCCAGGTGATCGACGGCATGCAGCCGGTGCCGGTGCCCATTGCCCAGCAAGTGGCCCATATCTTGCAACTGGTGCAAGCACTATGAAGCATGATTTATCCAGCACCCCGGCGCGCGGCCATGTCACCCTGGTTGGCGCCGGCCCCGGTGACCCTGAACTGTTGACCATCAAAGCCCTCAAGGCCATCCAGCAGGCCAGTGTGGTGCTGGTGGACGACCTGGTCAACGAGGCCATCGTGGCCTATGCGCCAGCCGCCGCCCGCATCGTCTACGTCGGCAAGCGAGGTGGCTGCAAGTCCACGCCCCAGTCCTTCATCGAAAAACTCATGGTCACCGCGGCACTGGAAGGCGAGAACGTGGTGCGCCTCAAAGGCGGTGACCCTTTTATCTTCGGGCGCGGCGGTGAGGAAGTGCAAGCCCTGCAGGCCGCTGGCGTGCGGGTCAGCGTAATCAACGGCATTACATCCGGTATTGCGGCGGCGGCGTCACTGGGTGTGCCGCTGACCCACCGAGAGCAGGCGCATGGCGTGGTGTTCATCACCGGCCACGCCAAGCCCGGATCAAGCGGCACTGACTGGCGTGCGGTGGCCAATATGGCCCGTCAGGCGCGTCTGACCATCGTGATCTACATGGGCGTCACCGGTGCGGCCCACATCCAGCGCGAGCTGATGCACGGTCTGCACGCCGACACGCCGGTGGCCATCATCCAGAGCGCCAGTCTGCCGCAGCAGCGCCATGCGGTGTGCACGCTGGCCGAGCTGGAGGCCACCATCTTGAGTGAACACCTCGCCAGCCCCAGCGTGATCGTGGTGGGCGACGTGCTGCAAGGCTTGCTGGCCACTGGCTTGTGTGACGATACCCTGGCCATCTCATCGCGCGCTGCCTGAGCTCTACACTAGCCGTTTTTAACCCACGGAGATCCCCATGATCGGCTATGTCACCCTCGGAACCAACGACCTGCCCCGCGCAGCGGCCTTCTACGACGCACTGCTGGCAGAAGTCGGCGCCAAGCGCCTGATGGAATTCCCCGCCGGCATCGTGTGGGGCGCATCCATGCAGCAGTGCAGCCTAGGCATCATGAAACCCTTCAACGGCCAGCCCGCCACGGTGGGCAATGGCGTGATGGCCGCTATCGTGGTGGACTCCAAGGAAAAAGTGGACCGCGTCTACAAGAAAGCCATGGAACTTGGCGCACAGGACGAAGGCCCCAATGGCCCACGTGGTGACGGTTTCTACGCTGGCTACTTCCGCGATCTGGACGGCAACAAGCTCAACGTGTTCTGCATGGGCTAGGCCTGAACCCGCATTGATGCATCAGTTTGACGTCACCATCATCGGCGCAGGAGCAGCCGGCCTTTTTTGCGCCGGGGTGGCAGGTCAGTTAGGCCTCAAGGTTTTACTGGTTGACCACAGCGAGAAGGTGGCTGACAAAATTCGCATCTCGGGCGGTGGGCGGTGCAATTTCACCAACCGCGACACCACCCCCGCCAATTTCATCAGCGACAACCCGCGCTTTTGCCGCTCGGCCCTGTCGCGCTACACCCCGCGCGACTTCATCGCCCTGCTGGACAAGCATGGCATTGCCTTCCATGAAAAGCACAAGGGCCAGCTCTTTTGCGACCGTTCGTCCGAAGACATCATCCAGATGCTTCTGGCCGAGTGCGAGGCTGGTCACGTAACCCGCTGGCAGCCCTGCAGCCTGAAGTCCATAGGCTATTTGGCCTCTAGCCCCCATGGAATAAGCGCAAACAGCTATGAAATTGATAGTGACCGTGGAGTTATCCATTGCGCGGCAGTGGTGGTGGCGACGGGCGGTCTGTCCATCCCCAAGATCGGTGCCACGGATTTTGGTTACCGCGTGGCCAAGCAGTTTGACCTGCCACTGATAACGCCCCGCCCCGCCCTGGTACCGCTGACCTTTGACGAACATGCCTGGGCACCGTTCGCCCAACTATCCGGCTTGTCGTTGCCGGTGAAGATTGAAACCGGCACCAAGAAGGAAAAGGTGACCTTCCTCGAAGACCTGCTTTTCACCCACCGTGGCCTGAGTGGCCCCGGCGTGCTACAGATTTCCAGCTACTGGCAGCCAGGCACGCCGATCCGACTGAACCTGGCACCGGATACGGACGTCACTGATCGATTGACCCACGCCAAGGCGACGTCGCGCAGGCTGATTGCCAACGAACTGGCTGCCCTGGTGCCCACCCGCCTGGCCGACACCTGGGTCGCTCAGGGTGCAGCACTGGGCCACAACTGGTACCGGCCCATCAACGAGGCGTCTGACAAGGCGTTGGCCGCGCTGGCCGGGCGCCTTTGCCAATGGGAACTCACCCCCACCGGCACCGAGGGATACAAAAAGGCCGAGGTGACGGCCGGTGGCGTGGACACGCGTGCCCTGTCGTCTCAGACCATGGAATCGAACCAACCCGGCCTGTATTTCATTGGCGAGGTAGTCGATGTGACTGGCTGGCTGGGTGGCTACAACTTCCAGTGGGCCTGGTCCAGCGGATTTGCCTGTGCACAGGGTTTGGCTGCGAAGCTCTGTCTGTGCGATCAGCGAGACAGGGAGACCATGTAGTCAACCCCTGCTTTGATTTCGCTGTCGGTCGCTGATGCGCCACCCCGGGCCGGCATGAAGCCATATGCACCGTTGTAGCCGACCCGTGCATGCTCGTACAAGACATCCATACCCTGCGCGATCCGCGGAGTCCAATTGGCTTTATCGCCCGGGCGTGGAGAACCTCCCGTGCCTGCGCCGTGGCAAAGACCACAGGTCTTGTCAAAAATCCGCTTGCCCGCTTGGTGTTCCGGCGCAACGGGGGTTGCCGGAACCGGCACGACCGGCGGTGCATTTGCAAATGCAACCCGCTCAGCGGCTGCTGCTTGGGCAACGACCAGGGAAGCAGCAGGTTCGGGCTTGCCACACGCCGCCAGAGCGACTGCGCAGGTCAAAAAAATGGTAACGGTTTTGGCAACGGACATACACACACTACGCTCTATTCAAGAGAATCGACTTCCGGAAAAGTCAGCCAGGCAGCGCTCGGCTTGAGTCGCATTATCTCTACACCTGCCAGGTTCAGGGCTGGGCCTTGCGAATGGTCATGGCACCACGAATCTGGCCCAAGGCGTATCCCACAGCCTTGTCGTCCGGGTACAAGGTATGAATTTTGGCAGCCGCATCGGTGGGAATGGTTTCGCTGGAACCATGGCAGCCCAAACACAGCTGCTGCACGGGCAGCGCCTTCATGTAGCGGAATTCCTTGCGACCTGCTTCTTCAACCAACGCAGACTTTTCCAGAGTCGCAGGGCTTTCACCAGCTGAGGCGCGACGGTCAAACTCCTCCAGCGCCGAACGCTCCCACGCATCGGGTACCGCCTTCGGGTTGCGGTTACGCAGGCTGACCCGCCGAATGGCCCATCCGGTTTGTTCCGACGCTGCCTTGGCCATTTGGGGTGCCTTCTCGTTGCACACGCCTACCGCGGCGGCAATCCCGTTTTGTGCGATTTCGGTGCTAAGGACCTGTAGCAACTTGGGTGGAACGGCGGAGGCCACCTTGCGCGCCTCGTCCAGCAGACCCGCATCGTCGGCCATGGCACTCAGGCTAGCCAGCAAGCCCAGCCCGATGAAAAAGCGCGCGCTACGCCGAATACTGCTGACAATTAGTTGCATGACAAAGTCCCTTTGATAAGTGGTTAAAGACGCTATTACGCACGGAGCGCAAATGCTTGTCTGTGACACAAGTCACGGCCCTGAAATGTTTTTGAAGTTCAACGCCGCGGCGCTACATCTCCCGCACAAAACGCTATAATCCAAGGCTTTTCTGGCAGTCTCCCGTCGGCCAATACTAGTTAAGACGGGAAATACCGCTGAACGTGGCATGTGGGGCTCGATCTCCCCCGTGACCGGCGCCAGCACATTTTGGACAACATTACGTAATGACAACCATCCGTGTAAAAGAAAACGAGCCATTTGACGTCGCCCTGCGCCGCTTCAAGCGCACTATCGAAAAATTGGGTTTGCTGACCGACTTGCGCGCCCGCGAGTTCTACGAAAAACCCACTGCTGAGCGCAAGCGCAAGAAGGCAGCCGCCGTCAAGCGCAACTACAAGCGCATTCGCAGTATGCAATTGCCCAAGAAGATGTTCTAAGAACAGCCTTCCAGGCCACAAAAAGCTCGCTTGGGGACGCTCCGGCGGGCTTTTTTTCATTGAGTTACCCATTAATCGCATTCATCCAGGAGTCCCGCCATGTCCCTCAAAGACCAAGTCACCGAAGATATGAAAACCGCCATGCGCGCCAAAGACAGCGAACGCCTGGGTACCATCCGCCTGTTGCTGGCGGCGTGCAAACAGCGCGAGGTGGATGAGCGCATCGTGCTGGACGACGCAGCCGTAGTGGCCATCGTGGACAAGCTGATCAAACAGCGCAAGGACAGCGTGGAAGCCTTCGTCAAGGCCACGCGCATGGATTTGGCCGACAAGGAGTCAGCCGAAATCAAGGTATTGCAAGCCTATTTACCGCAGCGATTGAGTGCCGATGAGGTGTTGGCCGAGGTCAAGGCCATCGTGGCTGAGCTGGGCGCCACCGGCCCGGGCGACATGGGCAAGGTCATGGGCGTCGTCAAAACCCGGTTGGCGGGCAAGGCGGAAATGGGAACTGTTTCTGCAGCGGTTAAAACCGCTCTTGCCGGATAGCTCTTGCGGGCGGGGCCTCAGCTCCCCGCCACCTTCATCCGATTGATCAGAATCGAACCCACCGTCTTGGCCCCGTAGTTGTAGGTATCGGCCCCCACCGCTTCAATGCCCTTGAGCATGGCCTTCATATTCCCCGCAATCGTGATCTCATGCACGGGGTAGGCAATACGCCCGTTCTCAACCCAGAACCCGCTGGCCCCGCGCGAGTAGTCGCCGGTAACGTAGTTCACGCCCTGCCCCATCAGTTCGGTCACAAACAGGCCGGTACCCAGCTTTTGCAACATGGCATCCAGGTCATCACCTGGTTTGGTACGGCGTGACGAAAAGACCAGATTGTGCGAACCACCCGAGTTACCGGTGGTTTGCATACCCAACTTGCGGGCCGAGTAGCTGCTCAAAAAGTAGCCTTGCACCCGGCCACCGTCAATCACCTTGCGTGCCTTCACGCTAACGCCCTCACCATCAAATGGCGAGCTGCCTTTGCCCCGCATCACAAACGGGTCTTCGATCAGGTCAACATGGCGCGGCAAAACCAGCTTGTCCAACGAATCCAGCAGGAAAGTGCTTTTGCGATACAGCGCCCCGCCGCTCAAGGCCTGAACCAAGCCGCCCACCAGCCCTGCGGCCAATGGAGATTCAAACAGCACGGGACACTCCACCGTGGCGATCTTTCGGGCCTTGAGGCGACTCAGGGCACGTTCGGCAGCATACCGACCGATAGCCTGCGGGGTTGCCAGTTCGTCGGGGTGGCGCATGGAGCTGTACCAACTATCGCGCTGCATATCCCGGCCCTTGCCCGCAATGGGCGAGACCGACATGGAGTGGCGCGAACTGGCGTAGCCGCCGCTGAAGCCATGGGTGTGGGCGCTGAAAAAGTGCGACTGCTGGGCCGACACAGCAGCACCTTCGCTGTTGGAGATCTTCTTGCTGGTTCCCAGGGCGGCGGCCTCGCACTCCAGAGCCAGTTGCATGGCTTCTTCACTGGTGACCGCCCAAGGGAAAAACAGGGCCAGGTCGCGCTCGCGGTCAGCCACCGGCGCAATGTCATTGATGTCAGGCAAGCTGGCAAAGGGGTCTTCGGCGGTAAATCGGGCAATGTCGTATGCGGCGGCCACGGTCTGTTGGATCGCCTCGTCGGAAAAATCCGAGGTACTGGCATTGCCCCGGCGTTGGCCCACGTAAACGGTCACGCCCAGCGATTTGTCACGGTTGCGCTCCACGTTTTCCAATTCACCATTGCGCACCGATACGCTCAGGCCACAGCCCTCGGATACTTCGGCTCCGGCGTCGGTAGCGCCCAGTTTTTTGGCATGAGCCAAAGCCTTATCGACCAAGGTTTCAAAAAATGGACGACTGAAGGCAAAGCCACTATCGGCCGGTTTGGTCGTCAGGGCGCCGTTTATAGCGGTCTTGGGAGTGGGTTGGGGGTTCTTCATAGCGGAGGCTATGATACTTGGACATATGAGCAAACTAAAAAAAGGCTATTTCGTCAAGGGCAAATTCGTGGCCGAGGGCAGCGAGCTTGATCTGGAACTCAAACGCGAACTCAAGGGAACGGATGACAAAAGCCGCACCGACCTCAAACGCGAAAGCACCGAGTTGCAAAAGGTGGGGGAGGATCTGCTCACGCTGCGTGCGGAACTGTTGAAGCGCCTGGAACTTCCAGACAAGCTGCTCGAAGCCATCGCCGAGTACAAGCGCATCACCAATTTCGAAGGGCGCCGGCGCCTGATGCAATTCATTGGCAAGCGGATGCGCCAATTGGAGCCCGCCACGCTGGACGCCATCCGTACCGCCCTGGTGGAGCAGCACACGCCTTCGGCGCTCGAAACGTTGTCCCTGCACCAGGCCGAACAATGGCGCGACCGTCTGATTGCGGATGACGACGCGGTGGGTCAGTGGGTCAACATCTGCCCTGGCACCGATGTGCAGCAGTTGCGCGCACTGATTCGTCAGGCGCGCAAGGACGCCAAGCCCGAGAAGGCTGGCGAGGCCGTGCGCCATGGCCGTGCTTACCGCGATATTTTCCAGATGGTGCGCGAACACTTGATGCGACCACAAAGCGCGCCCGATGGCAGCACAGGCGCCAATGACCTGCCCCCCAACCCGGGAGCGGATGCATGACCACTGAAACCTTGCCCCCTCTGGATTCCGTAAAAATTGGCATCGTCTCCATCAGCGACCGCGCCTCCAGCGGCGTTTATGAAGACAAGGGCCTACCGGCTCTCAAGGACTGGCTGACCCGCACCCTGCAAAACCCCGTGACCTTCGAGGCCAGGCTGATTCCGGATGAAGCGCCCGTGATCAGCAATACGCTGATTGCAATGGTGGAAGCAGGTTGCAGCCTCGTATTGACCACCGGCGGCACCGGCCCCGCGCTGCGTGATGTGACACCAGAGGCCACACTGGCCGTGGCGCACAAGGAGATGCCCGGATTTGGCGAGCAAATGCGACAGATCAGCCTGAAATTTGTACCGACGGCGATCCTGTCACGCCAAGTGGCGGTGATCCGTGATCAAAGCCTGATCATCAACCTGCCGGGCCAGCCCAAGGCGATTGCCGAAACGCTGGAAGGCCTGAAAGACGCGGACGGTCAGCAACTTGTCAACGGCATCTTTGCCGCGGTGCCCTACTGCATTGATTTGATTGGCGGGCCATACCTGCAAACGGTCGACAGCGTATGCAAGGCCTTTCGACCCAAGAACGCCATTCGCGTTTTTGCTACTTCCCAACCAGCTGGTTGAGGCGCTCCGCCTCAAAGCACTCGCTGCGCGCGGCATCGCCGGGCATGCAATCGGGTGCACAGTCCGCACTGGTTCGATTGGCCGACAGGGTTTCAATTGCTTTCCACAACAGTGCGATCTGGTGATCCTGGCCGGAAGCGGAATCAATCAATCCGCGCAGCGCCTGACTCACTGGGTCGTCTTCCTGAGTAATGCCATATGCAGTGAATTTGGGTTCGGAATCGGCCACGTCCGCGCTCTCACCTGTTTTGCTGAGCAGGATACGTGCAGGTATGCCTACCGCCGTGGCGCCAGGCGGCACGGGCTTGATCACCACTGCATTGCTGCCGATCTTGGCACCGTCACCCACCACAAACCCCCCCAACACCTTGGCACCTGCGCTCACCACCACATCCTTGCCCAGCGTGGGGTGTCGCTTGGCCCCCTTGTAGAGTGATGTACCGCCTAGCGTAACGCCCTGATAGATGGTGCAACCATCACCAATCTCGGCTGTCTCGCCCACCACCACGCCCATGGCATGGTCAAAAAACACGCGCTCACCTATCACCGCGCCGGGGTGGATTTCGATACCCGTAGCCCACCGCGCCAAATGCGAAATGAACCGTCCCACCCAATGCAGCCCATGGGTCCAGCACCAGTGCGCGCGCCGATGCAACACCAAGGCATGCAAGCCCGGGTAACAGGTGAGCACTTCCCAGGTGCTGCGCGCAGCGGGGTCGCGGTCAAGAATGCACTGAATGTCGGAGCGTAGGCGGGAAAACATGACCCCGAGTCTATACGCTTGGCGTATCACCCGCCGCAGGTGCGGTCTTGCGCAAAATGGCTTTGGCAATGCCGCGCAGGATGTGAATTTCTTCTTGTGTGACACCTGCACGGTTGAACAGTTGGTTTAGGCGCGGCATCAGTTTTTTGGGTGCAGCAGGGTCCAAAAACTCCAGGGCCACCAAAGACTGCTCCAGATGCGTCAACATGCCGCTCACCTGCGACGCATCAGCCATGGGCGCATCCAAGGCTTGAGGAACATGGGTGACCGCATCAATGCCAGAAAATCCACCCAAGGCCATGCGCCAATCGTAAGCAATCACTTGAATCGCGGCGCCAATATTGAGCGAACCAAACTGTGGATTGCTGGGGATGCTCAGACATGCGTGGCAACGGTAGACGTCTTCATTGCGCATACCAAAACGTTCAGAACCGAATAGAAAACCGATGCCTTGCTGTGCCGCCGATTTCTCAATGGCGCTCTCGGGTAAAAAATTTGTAGCCAAATCTGCCTCTATCCCTCGTAAAACATGACAGTTCAGCTCTGTTTTTAATAGCGTATCAAAATGCTCACGCGGTGCGACGGTGGGCGGCCCAAAGTCGCGCGGTGTCATGGCCGTGGCGCACAGGTGGGTGATGCCATCCAGCGCCTCGTCCATCGTGTCAACGATGCGGCACTTTTCCAGAACGTCCAGCGCACCACTGGCCCGCTGTATGGTTTCTTCGCGTCGAAGTACATTCTCCCAGCGGGGTGCGACCAGTACCAGGTCGTCAAATCCCATGGTTTTCATGGCGCGCGCTGCCGCACCCACGTTGCCGGCGTGACTGGTGTTGATGAGGATAAATCGGGTGTGCATGGGAACCGCTAAAATGCACCTATTGTCGCCGCCCGCATCGCCGGACGGGTTACGGTTCTTAGTCAGTTGGGGACAGAGCTAAAGGTCTGTCCCGCAAACCCACACAACTTATGTCGCCCAATCTGCACCCCATGATCAACGTGGCCGTCAAGGCCGCTCGTACTGCCGGCTCCATCATCAACCGCGCTGCGCTCGATATCGAATCCGTCCGCGTGTCACAAAAGCAGGCCAACGACTTCGTGACGGAGGTAGACCACGCAGCAGAACAGGCGATCATTGAAACCCTGTTGACCGCCTACCCCGGCCACGGAATCTGGGCTGAAGAGTCCGGACGCGAACATGGCGCCCAGGACTCTGAATTCGTCTGGATCATTGACCCGCTGGACGGCACCACAAACTTCATCCACGGGCTGCCGGTCTACTGCGTGAGCATTGCCTTGGCCGTCAAGGGCAAGGTGGAGCAGGCCGTCGTGTATGACCCCACCCGCAATGACCTGTTTACCGCCACCAAAGGCCGAGGCGCCTACCTGAATGACCGCCGCCTGCGCGTTTCCAAGCGCATCCACCTGAAAGACGCGCTTTTGTCCACCGGTTTCCCATTCCGCCCGGGTGACAACTTTGCCAATTACCTGACCATGATGGGTGACGTCATGCAACGCACCGCCGGACTGCGTCGCCCGGGCGCTGCTGCGTTGGATCTGGCCTATGTGGCCGCCGGTTACACAGAAGGATTTTTTGAAACCGGCCTGCAACCCTGGGACGTAGCAGCAGGTTCGTTGCTTGTGACCGAGGCCGGCGGACTGGTTGGAAACTTCACTGGCGAAGCCGATTTTCTGGATCAACAAGAATGTCTGGCTGGCAACCCGCGCATATATGGTCAGCTCATCCCCATTTTGGGCAAGTACAGCAAGTTTGCCAGCGCTGGTGAAAAGGCCGCTTTGCGTCAGGCTACCGACAACTGAAGCTCCTCGACCGGCACCGGACGACCAAAAAAATAACCCTGGAAGGCTTTGCAGCCACATTGCAACAGAAAATCGCGTTGCCCAGCGGTTTCAACGCCTTCGGCCACCGCACTCAAATCGAGGCTGCTTGCAAGACTCAGTATGGTGCGTGCAATAGCGGCATCGTTCGGGTCTGTCAACACATCACGCACAAATGACTGGTCAATCTTGAGTTGATCCAGCGGAAGACGCTTGAGATAGGACAGAGACGAATAGCCGGTTCCAAAGTCATCCAGCGCAAAGTTGACACCAATGGAGCGCAACTCGCCCATCTTGACAATGACGTCCTCAAAATCGCTGAGCAACATGCTCTCGGTCAGCTCCAGCTTCAATCGATAGGGGTTGGCACCACTCACGCGCAACAATGCTTCAACCCCGGTGATATTGCCACCTAGTCGACAGCGGGCTGGCAATACAACAAAAATTCCTGGTGTTGCAGTCCATGGCTCAGATCGATTTCAAGTGCCGCGCGGCTGCCAGAGCCTGCCATGCTGCAGTCCGCTCTGGGAAAAGTGGGCTGGGGCAAGGTAGAGCGCAGCGGC
>JBAWYQ010000128.1:0-12201 GCA_037143475.1 Burkholderiales bacterium
TCAAACGGGGTGTAGCTCAGTCTGGTGGAGCGCTACGTTCGGGACGTAGAGGCCGGAGGTTCGAATCCTCTCACCCCGACCAGAAAAGTCAATATTCATGCGGGTTGCGACGTAAGTGGTTGCTAAAGTTTGTAGTTTAGTTTACAGTAAACTACAAATGCACCCTTCCCTTGCCCACCTTTTATTTGGCGAACTGCAGTTCTTCACTGCTCAGCCACAACGAAACCCGAAAGCAGCAACAGTGCGCGTAGTACTTTTGTCATAATTTCCTCCATATTAAGCAATAAATACATTTCAAAGATCAATGGCCGGCTGGTCTATTCCTTTACTCGCCCGCTTCAGTTATTCTCCAGTCTAGACAAGCGACATCAAGCTCTGGTTTCCCCAAATACAGTTCTGGCCATGGTTCATTCCCCTTGAAATCATGACCAATTTATTCTCGTTTTTAATGCAAATTTGAATAATATGAAGCAAGCAGCAGCGCACTGGAATTGCGTCTGGCCCAAGTCAACCCGAACGCGCTGAGCCCCAGAGTAGCACTGAAAACCTTGTACCAATTGAAAGGGCTGGCCGATTCAGGATCGAAGGAGCTCTGAAGTGGAAAGAAACGGTCCGACCCGCCTAGGGGCCGGACCAACACGTTCACTGGACGGTCGCTTACGGTAGTCGGCTGAAGTTCACCAACTTAGTGCTGCCGTCGTACCACTTGCCTGCCAACGTAAAGGTTGACGTGTCCCCAGTGATGGGTCCATCGTCATAGGCTGACGCGTTGTACGTCAAATGAAACTTTTTGGTAATGCCGTCATAGCTCCACGAGCAGGTCTGTTTACCCGCGCTGACGCTGTTTGTGAACTCCTCCCAACTACAGGAACCATTGGCACTCAAAGTAATGTTTTCATAGTACTGGCTAGCCGAACGCGTCGTGTCGGTATAGAGGTAGTTGCCCGCCAACTGGGCCATGCTTACCAAACTTACCAGTTGCTGTTGTGGCATGACCTGAAGACCCGGCCAGTAGGCCTTATTACCCAATTTGTCGACTGCAATTAATTGAAACCCGGGGTAGAACCCGGTAGGAAGTTCAGGCATCATGAAACTTGCGCTGTAAACATGATCGCCATCGGTGTCGGTCAGTGACGCCAATTCATATAGCTGTCCGCCGCCGAGGTCGTAATAGGCCTTGACCGTGCTAACCGAGTCCCCAGCAACCTCTGCAAACAGGTTGATGAAAGACTTGCCTGTCACCTGAGTTGGCGTCAGCCATGCGCGCGGAATCTGAATTCCAGAGCCACCCACGGTGCCGGTAATGGAGATAACCCCCCAGTCCACCTGTACGCACCAGCTCGTACCAGAGGTTCGCCTGGAATAGTTATCATCGACGGATACCGAAATAGCATTGCTGCCGGTGTGCAAAAGCCCTACCGGAATGTTAAAAATGTTGTAGAACCAGGCATCGTTGCTGCCGTTGAGAACACCCACTTTGGTACCGTTGACCGAAACCGTATCGATTTCGGGGTTTCCGGACTCGGTCGACGTGTCCACGTCATACACGGCCATTTTCAACGTCGCTGCGTTGATCGCCGGATTTTTTGCACTGACATTTATCTGGAAGTCGATGCTGCTGGTGCCCGACGAGCGACAATGGTAAGTTCCCAACATGGCTCCAGCGGTGTCGCCCACCTTGGTTCCGAATTCGTTGGCCGACAACACTGGCATTGGTTCGGCGACATAGGTGGCGCGGGTGGCCCGCGTCAAGCTGCTCGAAGCTTCTGATTTCAACGGCAAGCCGGAAATCTGCTCTAAATTGAATGCTAGGCTTGGCGCTGCGGTATTACTTTGGGCAAACACCGACGACGAACAAGCAAAAATCAGAGCTGCGCAGGCTGGAAAAGCAAGTATTCGATGCCAAATATTGCTCGGCGGAGCAAAAAATATAGATTTTATAAGCACAAATTATCTCCCGTTAAAATCAACGAAACTTCGACTAAAACACAGTAACGCCACCAATTTTTCATATCGTTTCTGTTACTTATATCACTATACCAGTGAAGGATTACATCTACAAGCAGTAGGATCCTATTCTAGGCGGTGACGGCACCAATGCCGAAAGACGCGATGCGCCCTGTCCTCAACTGATTGGAAAGATTCCAAATGGCAAGCGCGGTATTCCTGGCACGCGACCCGGCGCTTTGGTTGACCGCTGCGCGCAGTTTTCTGTAGTAGCCGGATCAATTGCCCAAGCGGATTGAAGTCATGGCCTGAATGACACCCTTGATCGGTCGCCATACCGCATGGAAACCGGCGCCAATTCCCCAGCGGCCCCTATCCGGCAGGTCCACCCAGAAGTAGTCAAGCTGCGGGATTTCCTTGTTTTGAACCTCCTCGATTACTTCAAAAACCCTCACACAGCTTGGCACATGATCAACGGGTGACCGTTTCTTTCCACCAGTTAGGGCTGGCCGACACCACCTCGCCCGACTCCTGAATGGCATTGGCGATATCCAAAGCGATTTGTCCGGCGGCAGTTGGCAGGACGTACCAGTTGCCGAGAATATTCAAGCGCTGCCCCAGCATATAACCCTTGGTTGCTGCCCAGGCCTGAATTTGTGCATCGCTCCAATCTGGTTTGAAATTGACAATGACTCCGCCTGGCAATGCCAACAGACGACCAGCTGCTGAGCCCCCTTCACGGTAGACCGGCGACGAATTGGCGTCAATCGATCGAGAGCTGCCACTGGTATTGATCGTCACGAATGGAGCATTTGCGGAGCTTTCAGTGCTTCGTGTGCCTGTTGTTGCTGGCGTAGTCAATTTCGCAACCAAATTTGGCTGTGGCGTGATCGTGCGCTGAATTCCGCCATCGTAATAGTAGGAAGTCTGAGCGGCGGAGGTAATAACCAAAGCGCTCAAAGCGAGTCCGATGGACACCTTGGGAATCAGACGAGCCATTGCAGCTAATCGTGCAATGCCAGTGGTGTTGTGATTGAATTTAGTCATGTTCGTTCCTCTCGCTCAATATCCGTAAACCTTGATGCCCCACGCTGACAGCGATCCGGTATGGCCAGCCTTGCCATCACGTACCGACAGTGTCCAATTGCCGTCTGCTGCCTCGCCCATTAGACGTGCCACGCCGAAGCGGATGCCGTCTTTCAAAGCATCCGTGCAAGGAACGACGGTTGAGCTATTTGGAACCACGCAATTGTGTGTGACGGCCAGCGTGCTATGGGTGCCAGCCGGACTTGTAAGTATGATTTCCAAGTCTCCAAATTCAGCGTGGTTGCTGGTCACGTTGATGTCAACGAACTCCAATTTGGTAATGCCACTGCCGCTCAGGGCGATGGTCGATGTGATACCCGGTGCGTTATCGGGGATTGTCAGCGGCGTAGCGATTGGTGCTGTAGCGTTAGATGTTTTCTGTGCAGACAGGTTGCTCCAAGTCTGCGCCGCCTTCACCGCTGCAGTGGCATCAATGGCACCATAGCCGTAATTGTGACTGACCTTGTAACCGCCACCGTTGGTGACCCAGTCTGGGTTCGTGGCGTCGTTTTTGCGGGCGGTCCTGGCAAGGATCGCTCGCACGTCGCGCCACGTCAGGGCCGGGTTGGTTTCTAGCAGTAAGGCTACCGTACCAGATGCCTCCGGCGTGGCCGCTGAGGTGCCATTCATGCAACGGGTGTAGTTAGGCTGACCGGCGTAGTCGTCGGGCTTGGTGGTGCCGTCGTTGTAGCCTGGCGTGCCCGTAATGTCGACAGTAGTGGTCGTGTGAGTACTGCAAAATTCTCCACCGAAAGCCATAACCAGGAGGTTTGATCCGGATTCGGAATACGAGGACTTTTGCCCCTGATCGTTAAGAGAACCAATTGCCAGAACGCCCTGGTAGTTGGCTTGGCCATCGTAGTCGGAGCGGTCATTTCCGCCAGCACCATTGCCAGCGGCCCAGGTGTAGACCACGCCTTTACCTCCACGCCCGGTATTGACCCCGGTGTCGATGGCACTGCGCCATACTTCGTCCGACGGGGCGATAAGGCCATTGCCATCGGTGGCACCATAGCTATTGCTGTAAATGTGATTGGACGTCAAGTCTTTCGTGACCGAATCTGCCCCGAAACTGCCAGTTGTAGCTGAAAGCAGGTTATACCCAACCACACGAGCGTTGTAGGCCACACCTGTCACGCCAATGCCGTTGTTTCCCCTGGCAGCAGCCAAACCAGCGCAACTGGTGCCGTGTGAGCCCGTTGTGGATGATGGGTCACCATAGGCATTAACCCGGTAATCCCAACTCTTGCCGGGAACCACATGGAGGTCTTCGTGATTGATGTCGAGACCATCATCAACAATCGCTATCTGGATGCCGGTACCGGTAGCGTAGTTCCAGGCTCGCAATACATTCAAATCTTCACCAACTTTGCCAGGGACGTTGTCACGCCCGTGCTGGCCGGTATTTTTTAAATGCCACTGATCAGCGAACAATGGATCATTTGGAATGATGTCGGCAACCGGTGCGAAGGAACCTGGGCCTCTGACCAATCCGCTTAACGTGACCACCACATCGGTATAAATAGTCCCTAAAACCGAGATGGAACTGACGGTATAGCGGCCCGTGCTGGCGTCGAAGCTGTCGTAGGTGCGCGTTGGAACTCCATTGCCGATGCTAACGATAGAGCCAAAAGTGATATCAAGGTCGTTGTAACGGGTATCGCCGAGTACGATTGAGCCAACAGTCAATTGGGTGGGCTTTGCCGGGTCCCACGTCGTACCGGCTGTCGCACTGCAGCAAGCCATAGCAACTAGCGTCGCAAGGGCAGTCAATTTAAATTCCATAGAATTTCTTGGCATAAGATATCCTTTGCAACAGCGATGGCGGCACCGCTTCTTAAGTCTGAACATGAAACGTCCGCGACTTTTTAACACGTCTGCCGCTAATTTGCTGAGCCGGTCTGAGATTTTGCTCAAGGCATACCCTCCCCACTTGGATTTTTGATGCCTCGCATTGGAAATGAATGCTGTGGCAAGCAGCAAAAAATGTCCCAAATAACGCTCAGGGCAGGGCTCGCACCCCGACCATGAAAGTCGTCATTTTGGTATCTCAGGCAAGAAAGCTCAGGGCTATTGCGGAGCGCCAAACAAGTAGCCCTGCCCGCCATCCACGCCGGCTGCGGCCAAGGCGGCAACCTGCTCGGCGGATTCAATCTGCTGGGCAATGACTGTGACGTCCAGTGAATGGGCCAGCGTAACAAACGAGACCAGCAGCGCATTGCTACCGGCTGGAGCCACGAGTTCAAGTAACAACGCGCCACTGAGCTTCACGTAGTCGGGCACCGCATTGCGCAGCATCTGTACCGCTTGCGGGTCCAAGCCAAAATGATCGATGCCAAATGCAACCCCGTGCTCACGAGCCATTTGCCGTACACGCGTAAGCGCCTCACTGTTGCGCAAAGCCCCGAACTCGGATACTTCCAGCGCAACGCGCTTCGCGTCACTTGCCAGAGACGCCAGACGTTCGGACAGCCAGGCTACGAAATCTGTGTCACCAATGCTCTGCGGCGACAGATTGATGGCCAGCTTGTTGGTGCCTGCCTCAGGGTCTCGCAAATGCTCCAACGCCAGGGTCACCATGGCACGGTCTACGTCCGTCATTAGGCGGTGGCGTGCCGCCATGGGCATAAAGCTAGACGCGGGCACCAGCTCACCCTGCGCGTCGACCAAACGGGCCATACACTCCGAGTGAATCAGCTCGTTGGCATCGCGCAGGCGCACGACCGGTTGGCGCACCAGGCGCCAGCGGCTTTCTTCAAGCGCCGATTGAATCAGGGTACGCCAGCCAAACGAACCCAGAGCCGAGTTTTCGTCTTGCACATCGGGCAGCACCACAAAACCATTGCGATCAGATTGGCGCGCCGACTCCACTGCCAAGTCAGCCCGCGCAAACACGTCGGAGCGTTTATCGCTGTAGCGGAAGAAGGCCACACCCATGTTGATCCCCACCATTTTGGCGGGTGCAAAATCTGCCAATAGCGTCAGGGTGCGCCGGCGCAATTCCGTTGCCAGTTCGGCAGCGTGCGCGTGGGTCAGGTCTACTAGCAAAAAGCTGAAACTGAATTCATTACTGCGCGCCAAAATGGTCAAACCCACCGCGGCAAAAACCACTCTGGCCCCATCGGCCAGCACCCGCATGATGTGTTCACCCGCAGCAAACCCATGCTCCCGGTTGAGTAGGCGCATGTCGTCCAACTCTACCGCCACAACAGCCGCCAGAGCAAACTGGTGCTCACCCTGCAGCAGCTCCACCAATCGCAGTTCAAACCCACGGCGATTGGCCAAGCCTGTCAAATCGTCATCGTAGGCCTGTTTGCGTAGGCCTTCGGCTCTGGCCGCCTCGGCGTCGAGCATCTCACCCACGCGTCGCGACATCTGGTTCATGGCCACCACCACGCTGGCCAATTCCGGCGCCCTTGGTCGCAGTGTGATCTGCTCAAACTTCTTGACCTGCACGTCATTCGCTGTTTTCTCGATGGCCTTGAGCGGCAGCAAGATGTAGTGCAGCACCAGCCCCATCAAAACCCAATGACGTTGCGTAAAACGACAGCAACCACAGCAACTGTTCCATGGCGGTGGTCCACAGGTGCTGATAGGCAAACGTGGGCTGGCTATCAACCAGCACCTTACCCAACTGGCGCCAACCTGAACCCACAAACGCCTCGCCCGTGGTCGTCTCTATCGGCACCATGCGCACAAACCAGACCGGCACACCCTCAACTTTTTCTGGCAACACCCGGCTCACTATCGGCTGACGGTTTGGGTCCAGCACCGCAATCCGCTTGAAGTACCCCCGGTCAAACACACTGCGCACCTGCGCTTCCGCCAGCACCGTGTCACCCTTGCCCAGCGCCTGCCCCAGTGTGACCGACATGGCAGTTGCCGCGTCCTGCGCGTGCGAGGCAAGCTGCTGCTCCAGGTACTGGCGCGTGCCCGCTACGGACACAGCCAACACTGCGGCCAGCACCGCCAGGAAAAGGACAGAGAGGACCAGAAAAATCTGGCAGCGCACGGTCATGCAGCGGTCTCCAATTCATACACCTTTTTGCGACGTTTTTTGGACGGTAACTCGCTGGCAATCCAGCCCATGGCCAAAATCACCGTAATGGTCAGCGCATTGGCCGGTATCTGCAAATTGAAATCCACCGTGCTGTGCATCAGCAAACCCACAATCGCCATGGCCACACCAAAAGCCACGCCCCAAGGCAACACCGACTGCCGTTTTGCCGTCACGCGCAGCACAGTACCTAAAGTCAATGCTACCAGTGCCCCCAAAATTCCCAGCCCCAGCAAGCCAAAGTCAGACGCGATCTCCACAAAATCATTGTGTGTGTGGTCTACAAACGTGTAGCCGTACTGCGGTGTGCGATAACCGATAAACACGTTGTAGAAACTTCCCCCCCACTACCCACCAGCGGAAAGTCTTTGACCAGCGCAATGGCAGTGCGGGCCGCCTCGGTGCGGGCTTGTATGGACTCTGCCTTGCCGCCCGAAGCATCCGTCAACTCCGTGTCCTGAATGCGCTCCACCACTTTCTCCAGCCCTACGCCGGTTCCTACTATCAGCACGTCAATGATGATCAGGCTGACAATGAGCGCAATGGTCTGCGGTGCGGTCTTGCGCGCCAGCACCACGCCGGCCAAGCCCACCACCAGCATGGCCACAAAAAATGCCGTGTTACCCATGCGCGAACGGGTCAACACTAATGCAATCACCATGATGACCAGCAGCAAGCGCAGACGCATCTTGGGGCTCAGAACAAATGCAATAGCCGCTTTCAGCTTGGCCTGCCAAGTGTGCCCTGTGGGCTTGCTATCGCCCAAGCGGGCCAACATCAAACCTACTCCCACAGAAAGGCACATACACAAATATCCAGCCATTTATTGTGATAGACGAAGGTGCCCTTCATGCGGTCGTGCAGGAGATCAACGAAGAAAAGCGTGCACTGCGCCTGCACTGAGAACAGCACCGCCCCAATCACGGCTTGCAACACGCCGCTCCACACCAGAACCTGCGCCAACGTGTCCAATCGGCTGTTTGTGCGCACGCACAGCACAGCCACCAAGAACACACTCAGAAAAATGAAAGACCGCCCGGCAAGCAGCTGCGACTGAAAAACGTCAAGCGACAGGGTCATGGTCTGCGCACTGCCCTGGGCCAGGGCAGCCATTGGAGACACAGCTGCAACCCACGCGGCAGGCACAGGCACTGTTTGAGCCCACGACAACGCGACCATTGCCGCCAGCAAACCCACCGGAAGTCTGAAACCCGTCAAACAGACCAGTGCCAAATCAAGATGCTTGCGCCAGGTCCAAGCAGCGCTCAACAGAATTCCCACCACCGCCAGCAGCAAAATCCCTACTGCCCACACCCGATTGCTGGCCAATGGCAGCGGGGCCCAAACCAACAGGACCAACAGCGCGCCAAAAACCCCGCCATCCTGCGGTTGGCTAGTGGACTCACTGTCGGTATGCGCTATCGGATGCCGCATTGGACTACTCACTCCCGTTAAACAACGAATTGGTACCCACCACGCAACAAAAATGGCAGCCCGAAGCTGCCACTTTTAGCAAAACCAATACTCTATTGCTTAGCTTGGGCTAACGGGGGTAATCGGTTGACCAGTAAAGCCTGCTGCGGTCGATTGTGTCTGACCAGCCACAACTGCTGCTGCGATCACGCTCTGAGGAACACCGGCATTGGTAGCAGCGGCGGTAATCGCTGTTGTTGGAAAGCCACCAGTGGCCATTGCGGTGATAGCGGCCTCTGCTGGCTTGCCTGCTGCAGTAAATGCTGCCAACACGGTATCTGCTGGTATGCCGGCTTTGTTGGCAGCGGCTGCAATTTCTGCATCGGTCTTTGTCGCGGCCATCGCCAAGACTTCTTCGGCCACCTGTCGGCCACCTTGGCCGCACTCATGCCCGCTTTAAAATCCGCCATCGCAGATGCGGATGCAATCAATACGGCCGCCAATACGATAATTTTTTTCATTTGACTATCGCTCCCTGTTTTATTAACCAAAATTGTGGATCGTTATACCTAAACCAGTGACTCAGGGCTTCGCTAATCCCAACCCATTCACTCTGCGCCGAAAAAACAACGCTCTTCCCAAGCATCAAGCCCGCGCATCACTCCAGCGCAGCAGGCAATTGTCGTCACCCCGGTACATGGTTTCACCCTTGTTGGACACGCAATACTCGGGCGACACAATCATTTCGTTAAAAACCATGCCCTCGCCAATTCGGGTGTAGTCAAAAAGCACACTGCGTGCCACGATGGCGCCCGCGCGGATATGGCTGCCGTGCCCTATCCAGGTGGGCCCCACAATGCGGGCACCGGGCTCAACCTTGACACTGGAGCCAATGTAGACCGGACCTTCGATATAAACCTGATCCCAGTCAATGTGGGTATTCAACCCCAACCACACACCGGGGCGTACTTCGCGCCCGGGCATGTTCATGTGGGCTACCTCTCCCCGCAGCACCCGCTGCAATACCGACCAATAGTCACTCACCCGCCCAATATCGATCCAGTTAAAGAAGCGGTTTTGCACAAAGAAAGGCAGCTGCTTCTCCACCAGCATGGGGAACAACTCCGAGCCAATGTCAAAGTTTTGCCCCTTGGGAATCAGGTCAATCACGTCGGGCTCAAATAAATAAATACCCGTGCTGGCCAAAGTTGACTTGGCTTCGTCAGGCGCTGGCTTCTCCTGGAAAGACTGCACCCGCCCCTCTTTATCGGCCACCACAATGCCGTAATACTGCACCTGGTCGCGCGGTACATCCAAAGACACCACGCTGGCCATGGCCCCTTTGGCCTTGTGCTCGCGCACGGCCGCGCCAATGTCCAGGTCAATCAGCGCGTCGCCGCACAACACCAAAGTAGTCTCGTCAAAAAACCCTGAAAAATCCTGGATATGGCGCATGCCACCGGCCGAGCCACGGGGCCTGGGCACGATATCGCCATGGTCCAGCGCCCCCTCGTACGAGTAGCCGATTTCCACGCCCCAGCGGTGTCCATCGCCAAAATAATGCTCTATCTTGCGGTGCAGGTAGGCCACATTGATCATGATCTCGCGCACTCCGTGGCGGGCCATGTGCTCAATCAGGTACTCCATCACCGGCTTGCCCAAAATGGGCACCATGGGTTTGGGTAAGTCTTTGGTCAGCGGGCGCACCCGGGTGCCTTGCCCGGCGGCCAGAATCATGCCTTTGGTCATTATTCATTCTCCCCTATTGCGTGCGCGTCGTAATTTTTTTGCTATGCGAGAGAATTTTAGCCACAGAGTGTGACAAATACCCGGTTTGTGGGATGGACGAACCAGCATTCGGGCTCAACAATATGCCAAGTAAAAAAAATGTGCCTGCCAATGGCACCGGGAGCAAAACAACATGTTCGGCTTTTTCAAACGCAACTCACCGCCCAAATCTGTCCAACCGCACCGCGACATAGCTACCGCCCGCAAAACGGTGGGCCACCGTGGCTTGGATCATTTGGCACCATTGCCAACGCCCGTGGTAACCGAAGGCAACGACGAAGCCGACTGGTCGCTTTGGGAAGACTCGGTTGCGTTTCAAGACAGCCAAATGCCCAGCCCGTACCCCGAAACGCGCCCGGTGCCGCTGGAAGCCGCTGACGCGGGCAACTCCGTTATGTCCACCGCCTACGACAGTCTGCGCGGCAGCGATTTGTAGGCTGGAAAGTTTAATTCCATGAAATCCCCAAGCTCACCCCGACGTGGAGCGCAACTTTTCACCCTTAGGCCAGCCGTTCGCTTAATCTGTTGAAAAATGACCGGCATAGGCTAAAGGGTTCCCTCGATCAGGGTTTCTTCTGGAACCCTGATTTTTTACTTCTGGTATGACTGACATTATTTCAGGCGCATATCAGTTTCCAGTACCTCTGGATCTCCCAGAGAGATGTATTTGAAATCTGGATGCAGGGGATTTACCAAGAAGTTAAGTTCGGCAGGTATCACTGAACTGGGTACTGCGAGCACGCAAGTACGTAATTCTTGCAACCATTCTCCCCCCAATGACTGCAAGACTGCGCGACCAGCGTGGGATCGCCACTCCCTGGGCAGTAGCGTCGCATCCAATATCTCCATACTGACAGTCTCTGGCAGGTACGCTGGAATCAATACATAGTGCGCCCGCAAAGGTTCGTCCTGAACTAGCATTTCCAGCAATGCCAATGCTCGACTTTCGGTGGTGTAGACCACAGACCGCCCAGGCCGGTTCCATCGACCCCCATACAACCGAGCCCCTTCACCATAGAACGCCTGGTCAGCGAAACGGCGAGTTGTGATGCGCCAAATAGTTCGCGCGACCTGCACCACTACGCAAAAACACCCTGTTCAATGCGGCCCAAGGTGTTTACGACGGCCAATGAACCTAACTCCGTATCCAGGAGTGATAACGGGCTGCTGCCCCCTAAAGCAGAATTTGAGCTCTTAAGCCAGCTAAGTGCTGATTGCTCGTCTTCAAATACCTCTACTGCGCGCTCCATAACTTGCGCTAAGCGAACTAATTTCTCAGATTCATCCGGATTCAATAGCCCTTCCTTTTTGCGCCTAACGAGTGTGCGCTCAGGAATGCCAAGGGCAAGTGATAACTCAGACTGTCCAATACCCATAAAGCGGACTACAGCATCAATCGCGCCGGCTGAGATTCCATGACGCACCAGTGCAATCCAGTCAAGAACTGAACGCGGAAGTACGTGCAAAACAGGTTCGCCCCCCAGTATCGATGCAGCAGACAAGCCTGTTGCAGCATCCCTCGCAAACGTCACTATGCTCATGAAATTCCCTTGAATGCCAATTGGCGTTTAGTTTACGCAAAAATGGCGTAACTTGCAAATCAGTCGTGCTGGACAATAATTTGCTACAGCTTGGATTCTTAGTGGGCTAGCAACCAGACCGCCGTTTTTCGGGGTGAGAGGGTTTCATCTGCGCAAAATGTCTTCATCAAGCTCCATACCCCTGCGGGTTGCTGCTCTGCCAGCGCCAGGCATCGGCGCACATGGTCTGCCAATCCCGTGTCGCCCGCGTTAAGCAACGCCACGCAAGTGTGACTGCCGATGTAACCCGCGCCGCCGGTGACCAGAATGTGCTCATTCATTGTTCAATCATTTGGGTTCGTTTTTCAGAGTTCCGCAAGCCAACCGGGT
>JBAWYQ010000129.1:0-12195 GCA_037143475.1 Burkholderiales bacterium
AGGTCCAGCGGTCAAACTGCGGACGTGGGCCCTTGCCGAAGAACCACTTGAACATGCCCAGCATGTCGTAGCCGTCCTTCAAATTGGGGATCATGGAGTTCGGGCCGAAGAACTTGAAGTTCTTCCAGTCGCGCATGATGCCCCAGACCATGTAGAACAGGTGCCAGAAGAACACGGCAGCAAAGATGACCGCGCAGACCCGGTGGATGGCTCCTGCAATGTGCGGGCCACCCAAAGCAGCCATGATGGCCGAGGCCCATGGTGCATCAGGGTAGAACAGCGGCATGCCAGTCAACGTCAGAATCATCAAGCTCAAAGCAAACGTGATGTGAGCCAGACGCCAGATCGGACTGAAGCGCTGTATGTGCTTGCCCGCGTGTTTGGCCAGCAAATCGTCGGCCTTGATGTGGGGCTTGTTGCGGTTCTGCTGACGCTCTTTCCACTCGCGATAGAACCACAGCAAAGTGTGCAGCCAGAAGAAGCCAAAGGTACCGACCAGCAGCTGCACCATGATCTGGAAAGCGATCCAGATTTCGGGATAACGCTTGAAGTCACCCGCATGGCCGTGCGGCTGGAACGTTGCAAAACCAGCAGGCGCCTTGGCGAGATCCTTCTTGCCGCTATGGCAGGTCTCGCAGGTCTTCATGCGATTGTTGGCATGCACTTTGGACTTGGGGTCGTCCGCCTTCAAAATGTCGTGGCTGCCATGGCAGTTGTAGCACTTGGCGGTATAAGCGTAGCCCAATGTACTGATCTGGCCGTGGTAAGTTGATTTATACGATGCAAAGTTTGCTTCGTGGCAAGTACCGCATTGGGCAGATATAGCCACCTTGAACGGATCGCCCGACGTATTGCCCACCGCATGGGAACTGTGGCAATCGGTGCACACCGCTGATTTGGGGTTGTGCTTCTCGAGCACTTCTTTACCGTGAATCGACTCTGTGTAGGCTTCAAGCTGATCGGTGTGACAGTTCTCGCCGCAGTTGGCAGAGATGCCAAGGCGCCAGGCAGCCCGATCGGGCGAATTGGCTGCGGGCACATTGAAGCTATGTGTGTCGTGGCAGTTATCGCATGAAGCGTTGGGCTTGGTCTTGTCGTCCGTGTTGGGACGGGCGTGGAACGATTTCTTATATAGATCGATATTCTTGGCAACGACTCCCAGGCGGGGCTTGTCTGCAGCCTTGCCGTCTTTTTGCGCCTTGTCCCACAAATCCTGGTGGCAACCGGCGCAATCCACTTTCTTCAGTGGCTGTGCGGTGTCCTTCTGGTGGGTATTGGCTGTGGCTGCGTTGTCTTTGATGTCGGTATGGCAAGCCACGCACTCCATCTTGGCGTGCACGCCTTTTGCGAAGGCATCGGGCGCGATGCTATGCAGGGCACGGGGCTTTCCTTCTGCACCGGGCACTTCCAGTTTGCCCTTTTTTCCATCGTGGCAGGTTTGACAAGTGGCATTGTCCAGAGCCACTGGGGCCGCCAAAACGGGTGCCGGTGCGGATGCAGCAAACGCGGCTGGAACCAGACACAAGGTCAGTAGCCACGCCATCAGTAAACGCATGGGCGAAAAATTAGTTCGCATGGTCAGGATTTCCCAAAAAAAAACGCAACCCCATTGTTGCGCTTTAAACAAAATCAGTCTACGCTGAAGTCCATCATATTGATACATATCAATTGCTTTCTATCGTCCATAGCGACGACCAAAAGACAGCGTGAGCGTCGCTCCATTGGCAAAAATTGCATAAAACTCGACGAGACAAAAGGTGCAACAGCCAGTGCCGCATCTTTGGATTTCGATCACTCACAAACCTCAACAATGCGCATACCACGCTGCCGCAGTTACCTCCCGGCAACGTGACTGGGTATCAGTGAGACAAGATCCAGTCCGCCAAATTCTTGAGCGCAGCGGCGTCCTTGGTATCGATGATTTTGTGGTCTTCTTCGGTGCCGTCTTCCAACTTGACCTTCTTGCCTTCAGTCATATTTTTGATAGCCTTTTCCTGTCCGTCAGCCTTGCCTTTGTATTTCTCAGAAATTTTCTTCATTGACGGGCCCTTTTTGGACTTGTCTATGGCGTGGCACTTGAAACAGTCATTCTTTTTAGCAAGAGCCTTTGCCGCGTCTTCATCGACCGCAGCGTGAACCGATGCCAGACTGCCCAAAGCGAACAGGACAGTAGCACTGACGAGAGAAAGCGAAATTTTCTTCATGTAATGACTCCAAAAAACATTCAAATGAATCGAGTTGCGGGAAATATTTGACTCTCTAGAGATGAGCAGGTCAAGGGTTAAAGCAAGGCCAACCCGGTCGATTGTCGCATTGCTTGATTTAGGTCAATCGCTTACAAACCGGGGGGCGCAATTATTTTTTTGGAATTTCCAAAGTGCCGGAATTCTTGGGCTTACCTACGGACAGGCTCTTCCTGATCGTTTGATAGGGTCCACCCAGCAAAATGCCGTGGCTGACCAAATCAGCTTTGCTGCCATAAGGTCGACCGGCAATGATTTTGTCAGCCAGCGCGTCACTGATTCCGGGGAGCGCCTTCAGCTCATCCTTTCCGGCATTGTTGATGTCGACCAACTTCCTCTTCGCCGGAACCTTTGTAGCAGCGACCTTCGCCTTGCCGTTCGATCCATGTGCAACCCCTGACGACGACTGCGGCGCGGCTGGCACGGCGCTGACTTTGCTCTCTTGCGCATAAGACAGCGACGTAAACAGCATCAGCACCGACGCAATGCAGGACCATTGACTAAATCCGTATTTCATTAACGAAACCCCGGTCCACGCGGACCAACTTGTTACCAAAAAAAACCCGCAAGCATTACTGCCTGCGGGTCACTGACTAGCCTACCTGCCTAGATGCCGACTTGGCACCCGGCGTCTGGCGTCTGACCAGTCTCACGTCTTCGACCTACTTGATCTTATGGACCTCTTTAATGCCAAGGCCTCTGTCATTGGTCGCGCTGTGGCAATCCATGCAGATCTCTTTTGTCGCCAAACCGGTAGCCCGTGGTGCATACAACGAAGCACCTTGGCGCTTCATATGGTCCACAGCGCTTTCAGTCTTGCCAGGAATAACGGCGGTGCTGTCGTGGCAGGCGAAGCAAGCCGTTGCAATCGGTGATGTCACCAAGGTCGTTCCAGCCGCTTCAGTGACCGTACCGGTTGCCGAAACCGCATAGCCCGCACCGTAGGCAGTACCAGCCGCTTGAGCGACGTAAGGCGAGGTACTGAACGTGGCGGCCGTGCTGGTTCCTGTCATCACAGTCCGGTAAGGACGATTGTTCGGCGCTGGTACGGCGGAACCGGCAGCACTGAAATCATAGGTACCAGCCAAGTGGCAGCTTTCGCAATTTTTCAGCACGCCTGGGTACTTGATGTCCCAGAAGCCTTGGGTTGCAGAAACCGCATGCCAGTTGTACTTGACGCTGCGCTTGGCTCCCCCGTGAATCGCATGGACAAACTCCATGGAATCCGCAGACCAGCCGCTGCTGGTTCTGTTGGGGTTATGGCACCACGAGCAAGTGGTTCCATCATTGCGCTGACCTGCGTGGAACGCGTCTTCGGTGAACGTACCCAACTCCTGGTGGCAGTTATTGCACAAAGCATCGCTCACAATGGCGCGACGAGCGGTGTAGCCCGCTGCCACCTTGGTGATATTCGGTGCAATAACAATCAGTCCACCGGTCTGGTTAGGCATGCCCGCAGTCAAGCCGGTAGCGGTTGATGCCTTAACCGGGTAGTCCGACAGGTTGGTTTGGGTCAGTGGCAACGACGTCAGCGCGTTGTAAGAGAAGCCCAGACCACCAGTTAGCATCGTGGCGGTGTCCGGAATCGTGACACCCGTCAGCGTTGCCGTGTAATAGCCAGATGCATCAGGTCCGGTCAAGGTACCCGCTGCGGCCCCAGTGGCTTTTCCGTTCCACAGACTTCTGAGGTAGCTCGATGCGGATGCATTGAAGTCGGCAGGCTCGGCAATTCCATCCTGGGTCATGGCATACACAAAGTACACGCTTGGTGCGCCCATGAAATTGTTCCAGACTTCCGTGCTGGTGGCAGGGTTGTTGAGCGCAACGGCAGCACCGTTCTGCAACATGCGGAACACCATCACAGGCTGCTTGGCAGCATTTCTGGAAACGCTCTGGACGTCATAGGTGACCTTGATGGCGCCGGCCGGCAGATAGCTGGTGTTTGACGCGATCCAGGCCGCGTTGCTGTTGGCATTGCCACCCGACACATGCAGCGCACTACCCAAGTTGGGAGGCGTTACTGCCACGTGATAGATTGCATTGTTCACAGCTGTGTGGCATGTGGCACAGGTTGCATCATTTGCCAATGGGCCAGGGAAGTGGTTGGTGGTTACACCGTTCTTGGTGACCTTGCCCGTGCCGAAGTTAACCGCATCATGGCAACCGCCGCACGCTACACGATTGGGCACTTCGATCCAGTTGTTACCTTGCGCCGTCTTCGCGGTCGAGGTGGCTGAACCATCATGGCACTTGGCGCAATTGCGCGCATCCTGTGGGTATCCGACTTCGTTGAATTCGACGCCGGCAAAGTCATAGCCCTGCTTGGACAGCAACTTGCCGAAGTGAGTCTTGTGGATCATGTTCGGGAAATTTCCAACCGCGATATCGTTGATACGGTAGGTACCGGCACTGGTTGTGGTGCCTGCTGCGTTTTTGGTTAATACATAGTCGCCACCGGCAGTGGTCAATGCTTCAACCCGACCGTACTTGCGTTGCTCGGTATGGCAGACCACGCAGTATTTGGTTTCATTGCGGCTACCGCCATGGAACCCGGCCCCCGAATCGGTGGTCGTATCACCTGCAATGCCGCCCAGCGAGAAGTGGCACTCATTGCACTTTGCAGTGGCAGTGATGTCACGTGACGGGTCGGTCGCTGCAACGGCCTTGCCGGTTGCCGGGATGAAGTCATAAATGACATCAATCGGGCTGGTCATCACCACTGCAGGGGTCGTGGTGACACCATTTGCAGTATTGCTGCCAGTGCCAGGCGCATTGCCCGAAATTTGAATGGTCAGACGGTGCACCGCACTGGGTGCGTAGGTCAAGTCACCCAGATCGGCAGCCACGTTGGGGGCAACCAGAGTGGCTGCTGCAACCACATCTTTGACTTTGGTGATGTCCCGGTAGAACGTGTAGGTGTAGGTACCATTGCCGTTATCTACCAAAGTGCCGGTATTGTCGGTGCTGGGACGCGTTGGAACCGAGGCCGTGATCGCACCCGTGGTGGCGTTCTTGGTTGGCACGGTGGTCACAATGTAATTGACCCACTTGCTGGGTGTACCCGGTACCAGCTTTGCCAAGGAAAACGCCAGGTTGGGGTAACTGGCAAGCGTGGCGGTCGCGGCTTGCGACTTGCTGCCAAGGCCAATAATCGGGTTACCCTTGCCGTCTGTCACTGAAAAGCTAACTACAGGCGCGCCATTGATGGCGACAGCGACTGCTGGAACAGCGGGTGTCAGGGTTGCGTATGTGGCGGCAGTCGTTGCTGCAGTCAGTTTGATCGGTGCAGTTCCAGTTGGAACGGGCACGGACGGTACGCTTGGTGTCGGAGTGGGTGCCGCGGTATCTGTACCACCACCACCACCGCCGCAAGCGGCCAGCGAGGCCGCCAGGACAACTGCAGCCGCGTGCCTAAGCCAACGGTTCGGCGGATTGCCGCTATTTGACTGATCAGAAAATTTCACGATGCGTCTCCTAATGCGTGAAGAAAAAGTACACCAATTTCACTTAAAAAAATAAAATTGGTGTACGCGGGAGTATGGCTCAATGCTCGAAAAATCCCTCAGAAGCATTGAACGTTTTATTGACATGGCGCAAGCAAACTACTGCCAGACGTAGATGTAGGTAACACCAAGGTACCCAACACTTTGTGTCGGCTTCTGCGACAGGGTTGTGCCATCAGAATAGCTAAACGGCACACCGTTGTAGCCCCAGATCCAATCATTGGTCGCGGACTGCTGATGCACAAGATCCACGCGCACGGATGTACGCTTGTCCATGGCATATTTTCCAAACATCTTCAGAGTCGTCTGGCGCAACATAATTTCTGGCAAACCGCCGGTTGCAGCCAGCAGTGCTGCGCTATCAGCGCCGGCGAAAGTGTCCAGAGTCTGGTCAAATACACTTCGGTCACTCATACTAGCCAGGCTGGCTCCCACTTGCACACTGCCAAAAAGCTTGCCGGTCACACCAATATTGCCCGTCAGGCCAACATTCTGATAGGACATCACATAGCCAGCCGGTCGAGCCTGGTTCAAGGTCTGCAGTGAGCGCGCTACATAGCCGTTCAATGCCCAGGTCTCATCCAGTGCGTACGACCAGTCGAGGCTGAACTGCCCCATATCGGTACCGCGAACACCGTATGTACTTGGCATAGTGAAGTTGTCACGTCCCTGTTCGGCGCTCACCTGGAATGCAAGGTCGTTGCTAGGCTGCCAATCAGCGTACAGTTTGACTTTGTCTCGTTTGCGGTCAGCGAGTGTTGGCATGAAGATCGCGGTTGGCAGAAAACCAGTGGCTGGATCGGCAACGGCCGTAACACCCGTGCCACTGTTGTCCCTTAACCAGTTGGAACCATCACGGCGACTGCTCGACACGTTCAATGCGCCGCTAACGTCCTCCGTCAACCTGCGCCGCATTTCGGCGTACATGCTGACTTCCTTGGTCTTCTGACGCAGCGCGCTGATACCGGATGCGGCGCTGGAGGCAGTGAAGACGCCACGGTCAATGTCCTCATAGTCGGCACCGATGGTTCCGCGATAGGCACTGGAAAACTGCCAGTTGGCCGCCAACTTGCCATGTATCTTTCTGTTGGGCAGGCTCTGGTTCGTATAAGTAACGGCGGAAGCGCCGACACCCTCCACGTTGTAACGTGCAATCGGAGTGCGGTCGTCCTTGTCCTCATAGCGCCAATCGGCTAGCAGAGACAACTTAGGGATGGGTCGCGAGGTCAGGCCAAACTTGGCGATCTTGGTAATCACTTCCGCACCAAGATTTGCGACTCCTACGGGTGCACCCGCCAAACCAGCACCGACAAAATCCTGATTCTGCGACGCGTCGGCAAAAGCCAGCTTAAACGTACCACGCGTTACTGTGGAGAAATCGTAACTGCCGCTAAGGTCAACTTGGTGGGCTTGGCTATCCGGTGCCAGTGCCAGCGGTTGACTCAGGATACCCTGCAATCCTGAACTCAGAGGCAATGAAAGACCCACCGGATTGTTCAGGCTGGATGGCACAGAGGCATTCAATGTGCCATTGGAATTGCGATAAAACGATCCGTAATAGCCCAGGTTGAAGCGAAATTTTTCAAACCCGTAGTTCAAGCGAGCTTCCACCTGGCTGTGGCTGGCATTCACCGGTTCTGGCAGCATCAGCAAAGCCCAGCCGGTGTTAATGCCGGTCGTCACACCACATCCTGGTGCCACTACAGACGGGCAATTCATGCCCGTGCCGAACAGGCGCGACCCTTCTTTCTTTTCGTTCTTCAGTTCGAGTTCAAACACCATGGCCGGGGTAATCCACCTCGCAAAGCCGAGCCCAAGGCCGGTTCGCTTGGTACTCAGATCGACATCAGCACCGGTTCCGGGGCCGCCAGTCAAGGACACCACTTGGGGTGTTCGGCTACCCACGCCAATCATGCCTGTGTTGATAGTATTCAGGTCGTAGTGAACCAGTTCGCCATAATCGGCGGACAATTTCCACTCGCCCGGATTCTTCCAGACAAGGTTGAGTTCACGCGTGTCACCAAGCAGATTCGAACCCCGCGACTGCACCCATTTTCCGTTTTCATCGTCACGCAGCGTGTAGTCAAAGCCGAGCATTCCCGTGGCATTGCGCCCCGGGCGCAGACCGTTGTATTGCCCAAATACGGGTCGGTCAGCCGCCGTACCTCCCACGGCGCCAACTCCCAGCGAAACCGAGCCCTCATTAATAAGGACGGGTTCTTCCGCTAGAGCCGGGAAAAAAGCGGCGCACATGGCGATGGCAAGCACCGTGCGTTGGAATCGAAATGAAGTTTCGGATCTGATCATGATTGCTCTCCGGCTTTCAGCGCAGCATGAGCTGTGGTGTCGGGTTTGTAGCCGACGGATTGTTGGAGCCATGGACTTGCGTATGGCAGTTCATGCAGCTGCGGCCCTGCCACAGGTTGACGACGTTCTTGCCAGTTGACAGACCAGTGATCAGTGGCGATATCTGACCCGGTGCGGCCGGACCATAAACACCATTTTGCCCGCCAATGGCACCAATACCACCTGCCACGTGAGGCGTGTGGCATTGCTGACACAGCATCGGTGGGCGCGCCTTGAGCAAGGCTGGCACTGAACTGCCATGCGAGTTGTGGCAATTTCCACAATCTTCGGCAACTGGCTCGTGCTGATGAACAAACGGCCCGCGCTTCTCGGCGTGGCATGTGTAACAAGTCGCATTGATACTGTCGCGCTTGACCAACTTCGGTCCGGCCGATCCATGCGAGTTGTGGCAGTCGGAGCAGGTCATCTTGCCCTCCGGTACAGGGTGGTGCGATGGCCGCTCCATTTGCGCACGCTGCTCCTTGTGGCACGAATAGCAAACCTCAGTCTGGGTTGCCTTTCTCAAAACTTTGTCGCGATTGGTATGAACCTGGTGACAACTGTCGCAAGCAATGTCTGCTGTCTGATGTTGGCTACCCGTCCACAGTGTGCGCTTGGAATCTCGATCATGGCAGGATTGGCAGACCACGCTACGCTCCGCTGCCGAGTGCTGTGACAATTTTGCCCGCGTCTTGCCAAAGGTTCGGTCTGGCTTGGGAACCTCCTTGACATCGGCCGGCTTGTTGGCGTGTGCCTCGCTCTCGCCATGGCAGCCGATGCAGGTAGGCGTACGCACTTTGTCGGTGCTAACTGCAGCATGGGCGCTGGCCCTCATATCCGGCAGATCATCTTCGTCGTGGCAACTGATGCACAAAGCCGTCCCTGTCAATTTCTCTGCCGACCAGGCAGGGGCCAACAGGCCCGTCAAGCACAGCCCGACGATAGCCAATACACGCTTGAATCGCATTGCACGCTCCTGCAGAACTGCTGAACTAACTTGGTGCCGACCGATTGGCGCTGACACAACGTTGAAACCCGGGGCCATTGGCCCCCCGAACATGCGCATGAAAGTGTTCACGTCTATTTCTGCCCGTGAACAATGTCAATGCCCTTGAAGCCGCCGCTGGCGTGGCAGTCATCGCAGGTTTCGCGCGGCAAACTACGGATCTGGGCTTGTGTCCTGTCGCCAAACGCTGCGCCGCCAAAGCTGGTCACGTGCCCGATTGACTTACTCGAATCATGGCATGCGGTACACGTCGCCGCCTTGGGCGAAATCACGCTCCAGGCGTTCGGGTCCGTGACGCCGGTGCCTTTCTGGACGACTGCGCCCAAAGTGCCCAGGTCTTGCTTGTAGGAGTTGTTCACGTGGCAGGCGTTGCAGTTGATACCCACACCCGGCCAGGCGACCTCGGCGGCGTAGTTTTCAACGGTGCTTGCCAACGGTGCGCCACCACTTGCTACCGAAGTGCCGTCCTTATTGAAGGCTCCGACGACCGTGTTGCCATGGGTAAACGGATACGAACGTTTCGAATTGCCGTGGATGCCGTGGATCATGCGCTTGAACTGATAGGACTCGTTTAGAACCAAGCCATTCGTCATGACAGTCGATGACACCTTGTTGGCATCGTGGCACACCACACAGGCTTCAACCGTATTGCGGGCGCCACTATGGAATGCAGCATCCAGCGTATTGGAACCCGAAGTAGCTCCCAGCGCCCCGTGGCAGACATTGCACTTCTCGTTCGAAACAACGGTCCTGCGTGGTTGCAGCGTCCCGCTAAGGGCCAATTCCACATTGGAATGTTGAACCAGTGTGTTGAGCAATACTTTGGGCACGGCTTCTGGACGGGGATCGGTTGCCCACTGGACCTGCAGCTTGGGTTCCTTGATCTGGCCAATACCGGCGACACGCGCAGTACCGAAAGCCACCGCAGTAGGCGTATCGTCTGGCAACGGGATATTCACCGAATAATGGTTTTTGCCGTCGTTGGTGCCTTTGTATGCGTACGCATTGGCGCCACTTCCGCCATTGTTGTTGGCTGAAAACTCTGTCACCGCGCTCGACTGGCCCAACATATTCTGATAGCCCAAATAAAAACGCAGGTTGCCAAACTTGGTGGTGTTGGTGCAAGTCAGGCTGGCGGTTCCGGCTCCAGTACAGTCCGAAGTGACCAGGTTATAGGCCGCATTGTTATTGGTCGGGTCGGACAGGAAGTACTTGACCGTTACGCTGCGCGCTTTGTGGTCAGCCGTGTCGTTGAACGCCACGGCCTCAATATTCATCTTGTACTTGGAAGCGTTTTCTTCGTTCTGATTCCAGTGCACACGGTCCGAAGCGATATTCGATCCGGCACTGTGGCAACCAGCACACAGTTGGCTTGTCAGCGCCTTGGCGGGGGCTGCTGCACCACCTGGAATGAAACCGGCGGCCCCGGCGGAGGCTGAAAATACCTTGTGACTGGTGTCCCAATCAGACCCGGCGTTACTAGCGTGGCAGGTCAGGCAGGCTTCTTTGCTGGGCTTGGACTTCCAGTTGTCTCCCTGGGGAGTCTGCGGATTTGCGGCCGTATGGCAAACGGCGCAGTTGCGCAAGTCCTGTGGAAAACCAACCTCTGCGTAGTTGGCCTTGGTGTTCTGATAGCCCCAGATCGTGTAGTCCTCCCCGCCTGCAGCCAGCTTGCTCTTGAGCAGCTTACCTGCATGAATCTTGTGCACCATGGTTGACAGATTGAGGTTGTTGCCGCTATTGGCGTCGGTGGTTCCCGGGTTGTGGCACATCACACAATATTGGGTGTCAACACGACCGCCGCCATGCAGCGCCAATTTCTCGTGGCAACCGTTGCACGACGCAACATCGGTCATCTTGCGTGTCTTGCTGGCATCGGTCACGGGCACCGATTTGCCGCTGGCGTCAACTGTGAAATCGAAGTATGGGTTAACCAGAACGGTTTCACCAGCGGCATTTTTGTAACTGAGCTGGATGGCAATGCGGTGCGTGCGTGCGGGCTCGAACACCACGCCATTGGTCTTGGTGGGGTCTTTGATATCGGTCGAGAAGGTGTAGGTGTAGTAGCCCTGTGGGTTGTACACAAACTGTGCCGCCTGTAATACAGCGTTGGTCTGTTTCGGGTCCGTCGTTGCCTGCATGGCACTGGCCAGGGCCGGCACGCCGCCAGGGCCTACACCGGCAGTCGCGGTTTCCTTGCGGTAGATGTAGTTCACCCACTGATCCGGATCCGCACTAGTAACACCTGGTACCAGTTTGGCAATAGCAAAGCTGACGTTGCTGATGGCCAGATCGGTCTTCACGGCTCCGCCAGAAAAGACGGCGAAGTTCACCTTGGGCGGCCCACTGACGGTCACCGCAGAAACACCGGCCGCCTGCACCAAGGCAAACGGCGCCGAGGTATTGGTAGCCGTGTCGTTTACCGCCAGCGCACCAGCCGTCGCGAGCGAACTCAACACACCCGAGCTGGTGGGAGGTGCGTCGGACTGACCACTTCCCCCGCCGCAGGCAGACAGGGCAGCTGCGACCATACAGCACGAAGCCCACTTAACGATCGAATGTTTCATTTCTGTCCTGCTCTTGTTCATGATCAACGATGTGAACGAATTTGTCGGGGCAATGCGCGCGTGTGCTCGATTGAAACCCGCCGCGTCGCTTGACACTGCCCAACTAGTCTAGTTCGCGGCTCATTTTCAGTCGCGCGTTTGACTTGGTCAATATACACACATCTTTACAAGTCGTTAACCGTTGGAATTTGGGCGCTTACCTGAGTAAACCAATCCACCTTTACTTGCGCCTGAAATTGAAATGGTTCAAGAAAACAATTTGTAACAACCATATCTCTGGAAATCCACGGGCTACTTTAAGCAAAAGTAGACGGTGCACCGTCATGGATTGACCTGCGAGTCGGATTCGGTTCAATAATCACGCGTCGCTTGATTTAAATCAAACGACTTCCACGGCAGGGGATTCGAGGCTTTCCATGCGCGGTGTCAGCCAACTGTAGACAAACCGGTCCACACTAGCATCCATTATTTTTATCAACAGGAGACCCCATGACCCGTGAAGTAGTTGTAGTTAGCGCCGTGCGCACCGC
>JBAWYQ010000130.1:0-12152 GCA_037143475.1 Burkholderiales bacterium
TGCCACCAGGCCAGCTTGGTGTGGGCCACGCTGGCGTCCACCATGTCGTCCACCACATCATCGACCTCACGGCAAAAAGCGTAAAACGCGGTAATGGCAGCGCGCTTAGGCGCGGGCAGGAACAGAAAGGCGTAGTAGAAGCTGCTGCCGGACGCGGCGGCTTTTTGCTGGACGTATTGCGCTGGGGTCATGCCCTTATTGTTACATCCACACTGCGCGCCACAGCATCACGGGGAAATCCCACCAGCGAAGGGTAGGGCGCGTGTTCAGTGTGGCGTAGTTCAGGGCCGCAATGCGGTCCAGAATGCGCAACCCGCCTTGTACGACCAAACGCATTTCCCACCCGGCACGGCCCGGAATCTGGTGCACGAGTTGTGAGCCAAATAGCATGCTAGCCCTCGCAGAATCTGCGCAAGCAGCTATCAATTGCGTAGCGTTTTCAGTTTGACGCCGGGCTAGGATATCGTCTTGCGAGACTTCATACCGCATGCATTCGTCGTATGGCAGGTAGTAGCGGCCCCGGGGGATGTCCACGCTCAGGTCTTGCCAGAAGTTGATCAGTTGCAAGGCGCTGCAAATGGCATCGCTTCGCTGCAGCGCCAGCGCGTCGTGTAGGCCATACAGGTGCAGCAGCAAGCGCCCCACCGGATTGGCCGAGTGGCGGCAGTAGTCCAGCAGCTCGGCGTGGGTGGCGTAGCCTTCTGCGGCAGCCGACTTTTGGGTGTCCTGCACAAAGGCGTCGAGCAGGTCGTGCAGGAGTTGGGGCGGGAGTTGGTGGGTTTGCAGGGCGACTTGCAAAGGGCCGAATACGTTGGGCCAGCGGGTGCTGGTGGCGGGAGTGCTGCGGGAGCCGGCCTGTGCGGCATCACAGATCGCATCCAAGTCCCGTCGGTAGGCACGGAGTTCGTCCAGGCGCTGCTCGGCAGTGGCGTCACCCTCGTCGGCAATGTCATCAGCTGTGCGGGCAAAGTGGTAGATGGCCGCTATTGGCGCGCGTAAATGCGGCGGGCACAGGAAGGACGCCACCGGAAAGTTCTCGTAATGCGTGATGGGTGCGGGGCTTTCCAGACTTGGGTGCATGTCGGGATTCTGCCAGCATGAAAGCGACGGTATGCGCTTGGCAGATGATGCCAAGCCTCAGGGTGCCTTCGCAGCGCTTAGCGTTTGCCCTTGGGCTCAACGCTGATCTTTCCTGTTTCGCTACTGTATCTGGCAAGCCAGTTTGGAAAGTCTGCGGCAGGGCGGCTTGAAATCGCTGGCTGCATCCGGTGCGCAGCGCGTCATTTCTGGAGACACAACGGTAGCCGAGGTCATGGAGACCATCGGTCCGTCATTCTGGGCGGACATCGCAGCGCACTATGGTGCAGCGTTCACTGACAACCCTGAGTTGGACATCGTGTCCCAGATCGTTGGCGGCCAGGGTGTACTGCTGATGAGCCAGGACCCGGCGTTGGCCGATCAACTGGCGCCGTGATGGAACTGGAAGGCCTGCGCCTGGTGGTGGCGAAAACGGCGGAGGAGGCTCGTGAGTGTCTTCGCCGGGACGAGGACATTGCATTCATCATTGGCGATGTGGATGACCGGTTTACCCTGCAGCAGGCCATACAACACTTGGCGAACAATCGTCTGCATATTGCCTGGGCGCGCTTGCCGTCTGTGGTACTGGTGTCGGCCCCGCTCATGTACCAGCGCGATGAATTGCTGGGCAGCGGAGTCATGGGGGAGTTGATGCCCAAGCCCGTAGATTTGGATGCACTGAAATTGCTCATTCGTCGTTCGCAGGCGCGATAAAAGGCACCGGTGGTCATGATGTCAATGCGCTGAATTCTTCGCCTGCGGGTGTTGCGCGGCTCCAGGCTCCACCGCAAGCCCTGCTGATCTGGTTATGATATCTTATGGCCACCGCATCCGATGCCACCATCCTCATTGTTGACGATTCTTCCGACAACCTTAGTGTGTTGCATGGTGTGCTGAGTCCTGAGTTTCGGGTCCAAGCCGCGATGAACGGGGCCACCGCCTTGCGCATCGCCCAAAACCAACCCAAACCCAACTTGATATTGCTTGACGTGATGATGCCGGGCATGGACGGTTACGCCGTGCTGGCGCAGTTGCAGGCCGACAGCCGGACTCAGGACATTCCGGTGATTTTTCTGACGGCGCTGGATTCCCCGGAGAACGAGGAACGCGGGCTGCAACTCGGTGCCGCCGACTACATCACCAAGCCCATCACGCCACTGCTGGTACTGGCCCGGGTGCGCACGCAACTACTGGCCAAAGAAGCGCGTGATAGCCAGGCCCAGCGCTCGGCGCAGCTCGAAGCACTGGTCAAGACGCGCACTGCAGCACTCAAGATTGCCCATGATCAGTTGCTCGTCGCGAATGAGAAGCTGAAAACCAACTTCATCACTTCGATCAAGGTTTTTTCCAACTTGATCGAGTTGCGTGTTGGAGCGCAGGCTGGCCACTCGCGTCGCGTTGCTGATCTGGCGCGTCGTATCGCGGTGCAAATGAATCTGGACGCAAAGACCGCGCAAGAGGTTTTTGTTGCAGGCCTCTTGCATGGCATTGGCAAAGTTGGCCTGGCTGACGTCCTGGTGAACATGCCGGTGGCGTCGATGAACAGCGAACAACTCTCCACATTTCGTCGGCATGTGGTGCGTGCCGAACAACTGCTGTTGCCGCTGCAGGACCTGCGCGCCGTTACGACCATTATTTGCGCGCAGCTGGAGCGGTTTGATGGCGACGGCTACCCGGCTGGCTTGCTCGGCCGCGACATTCCAATTGGCGCCCGCATTTTGGCGGTTGCCAGTGACTACATTGACCTGCAAAGCACCGAGCCATCATCCACGGCTACCGCAGTGAGGGCAGTACAGGAGTCCATTACGCGCGGCAGCGGAAAGCGCTACGACCCAGAAGTTGTCAACGCATTTTTAGCGACCTTTGGCAGGTTACCGCAGTTGCAAGGTGAACCCGTGCCTCCACGCCAGAAGTCTGTTGCTGCGCATGAACTGACAGTCGGCATGGTGTTGGCGCATGACCTCATCACGCCCAGTGGCATGCTGATGCTGTCGGCCGGCTACGAACTGGACGAACACCTCATACAAAAAATTCTTGAGTTCCAGGGTTCGGCTGGGCTCAGCATCAGTGCGGACATCCTGTTGGCGCAAGAACCATGAACCAAGAACCCGCCGCGACTGTTCTTATCGTGGATGACTCGCCCGGCAATTTGGGTGTTTTGCACGAGTTGCTGCGTCCGCATTACCGCGTCCTGGCGGCCACCTGCGGCGAGAGTTGTTTGCGCATAGCAGCCGGCGACCCGTTGCCAGATCTGATTCTGCTGGACGTGATGATGCCGGGTATGGACGGCTACGCGGTGCTGGCTCAATTGCGCAGCGACCCCAAAACCCGAGCGATCCCGGTTATTTTTCTCACTGCCCTGGATAGCACGGATGACGAGGAACGCGGGCTGCAAATGGGCGCGGCCGACTACATCACCAAGCCGATCACGCCTCTAGTTGTGTTGGCACGCGTGAAGACCCAACTGGAAGCCAAAAAGGCTCGGGATTGGATGTCGAACAAGAACGCTGCGCTGGAGGCAGAGGTGGTCCGGCGCATGACCGAGAATGACCTGACGCAACGGGTCAGCATTCGCGCGCTTGCACACCTGGCCGAAACCCGTGACCCTGAAACGGGTCGCCACCTATTGCGCACCCAGGGCTACGTGCACCTTCTTGCGTTAGGGCTGCGCCATTACCCTCGTTTTGCGACGACCCTGACTGACCGGTACATCGACCTTTTGAGCCGATCTGCGCCTTTGCATGACATTGGCAAAGTAGGTATTCCCGACCACATTCTGCTCAAACCCGGCAAACTCACGGCTGATGAAATGACCATCATGCGGACCCACGCCAAGTTGGGCAGCGACGCCATCGAGCAGGCGGAGAGCGACATTGAAATCCACCTCGAGTTTTTGTCTCTGGCCAAGGAAATTGCCCACTGGCACCACGAACGCTGGGATGGTAGTGGCTATCCTGACGGTTTGGCCGGAAACGCGATTCCGGTTTCGGCCCGCCTGATGGCAGTGGCCGACGTGTTCGACGCGCTGATCTCCAAGCGCATCTACAAGCCCGCGATGCCGTATGCACAAGCCCGCGATAGCATCGCCGCGGAGCGCGGCACACACTTTGATCCGGATATGACCGATGTCTTCCTCGCCAGTTTTGATCAATTTGCCGCCATTGCAGAACGTTACCGAGAGCCCGGCTAATGATACAAAGCCCGGCCGACTGCGGTGGCGGCGATTGCCATGCAGACATTGGCCTAACGTTCAGTGAACTACAAGTCAAGGACCCCCATGCCCGCCGGACCATACCCCAATGACAAGCAGAGTAAGCGCGCTCAAGCGGAGGCTGCTTTAGCTCTGCCCACTTCAAGCCCACCAAATCAGGCGCTTGAGACACCCGAGTCACAACGCATGTCGCATGAGCTGGGGTTGCACCAAATTGAATTGGAGATGCAAGCCGACGAGCTGCGCTTGGCCAAAAGCGCGCTGGATGCCTCCGAGACGCGCTATGAGGGGCTGTACGACCTGGCCCCGGTGGGCTATTGCCGCGTGAACGATGGCGGGCTGATCGTTCAAGCCAATCGGACCCTGGCGTCCCTGCTGGGTGTGACGCGCAATGCGCTTTCCCGCCAACCTCTGTTCACGAACTTTGTGCTGCCAGCGGACCAGGACATCTGGTACTTGCTGCGCAAGCGAATCCAGAAGAAAGGTGCATCGCAGACGTGCGAGTTACGCTTGCGTCGGGCAATTGATGATGCCGGGGCGGACGACAGGTTGTCGGTGTGGGTGCAACTGACCGTCGCGCAGGCCCAGGATGAATCTGGGGAGCAGGTGCTGCACATAGCAGTGACAGACATCAACGAGCGCAAGACGGCTGAAGATGCGCTAAGCAGAAGCGAAGAGTTGGTCACTCTTTTTTTGAAGCACACACCGGTTCACACCTTTTTCAAAGAGGTGACGAGCACCGAATCCCGGGTGCTGCGCGCCAGCGACAGCTTTCAGCAGATGATTGGCATGACAGCGAAGGATATGGAGGGAAAGACCATGGCGCAACTGTTTCCACCTGAGTTGGCCGCGAAAATTAGCGCCGATGACTGGACTGTGGTGAGTCGGGGTGAGACGGTGACGCTGGAAGAGGAGTTGAACGGCCGGCGCTACACGACGATCAAGTTTCCAATAGCCTCGGCAGGCAGGTCTCTGTTGGCGGGTTTCACCATGGATGTCACCGAGCGCAAGAATGCTCAGGAGACACTGCTTCAACAAAACACTGAACTGACGCTCTTCAATACCAATGTGGTCGACCGTGAGTTGGTGATGATTGGATTGAAGCAGGAGGTGAATGCACTATCGCGGCAACTCGGGCAGGTAGCGCCCTACGACGTGGACTTCGTTGACACGCAGGCTATAGATCAGCCATGACTCCGGTACAGCCCGTGCCAGGTGAGCATGACAAAAACCGAACGTTCCCGTTGAACGTTTTGGTGTCGGCGGCGAGCGCCACTGCGGTGCTTGTGGGCTGCGTTGTCCTTGCCGGGTGGGCGCTCAATATTCCCGTGCTCAAAAGCATCCTGCCAATCTGGGTCACGATGAAGGCGAACACGGCTGTCGCCTTCATCCTGATCGGAGTCGCACTGCAGCTTCCTGAAATGCGGGCAGCGCGGCCGGATCATCGGCATTCGGTCCACCTTCTCCAAATTGCCCACGGGTGTCGCTGGTTAACCGGTCTGATTGGTTTGCTGACGCTGGGTGAATACCTCTTCAATTGGAATCCCGGCTTTGACCAGTGGCTGTTCCCTGAGAATGTTGGCGCTGTGGCCACGTCGAATCCGGGTAGGATGGCCCCGGAGACTGCTTTGTGCTTTGTGATGCTGGCGGTCGGTTCGTCGTTGGCTCAGTTACGGCGCAAAACAACGACCACGCTGTTGATTTCGACGGCCGTTGGCGCGCTGACAACAATTCTCGCGACAACATCGTTTTTTACTTACTTCACGCCGGTGCTGGGGGCTTACGGATGGTGGGGAAAGACCATCATGGCAGTTCACACCGCGATCCTGTTCGCGGGCTTGGGCGTTGCGGCTACGGCCATTGCGTGGCGGAAATCCGAATCCTCCTGGTTTTTGAACCGCCGAAGTACGATTGCGTATGTCCTCGGACTGGCGTTGGTGGTGGTGGTCGGCCTGACTGCAATGCGTGGCCAAAATCAGCTGGATCGGACCAACCAGCAACTGTCGCTGCGCGAAAGTTTGTTGCACCGACTCATCAACCTTGAGGCCAGCGTACTGGATGCCCAAAGCCGCACGCGTGGCTTTGTCCTGACGGGCGACGACGTGATGCGGACAGGCCTGCTTTCTTCAATAGCCGCGGCGCAGAATAGCTTGCTGGAGTTACGCCAAATCACCATCACCGTTCCGCTGCACAAGGCGCAGTTGGCGCGTGTTGAGATGGTGGCGACAGAGGCACTCCAATGGTTTGAACGCGTTGTGAGGGCGCGACAAGCAAGCACCAGCGTTGATCTCGACCTGATTCGCCACGGTACGCAGGTGACGGGCGATTTCCGTGAAGAAGTCGACCACTTGCTGCATGATTTGGAGCATCTGATTGACCGGCATCGCTTGGAAATTTCAAACCTGTTGAACGTTACTTACACGGTTAACTGGGGTGGCATGTTTCTCAGTCTGATCGTTCTCTCATCGGCGTTGCTGGGATCGAATCGGGCAGCCTTCGTGCGGGTCGGAATTGAAAACAAATTGCGCAACGAAGAGCAGCGGTTCCGCCAGGTGACCGAATGCGCCGTAGATGCCATCGTCATTAGCGACCAACAGGGCAACATCATCGGTTGGAACCACAGCGCCGAGCGCATGTTTGGCTACGCGGCGGCAGAAGCCAGCTTGCAGCCATTGGTGCTGTTGATGCCACACCGGTACCGTGAATCGCATGTTGCGGGAATGAGTAAATTTGTAGCTGGTGCTGAGCCGAAAATGATCGGAAAATCGATCGAGCTCGCGGGTCTGCGCCAAGACGGGAGTGAATTTCCGCTGGAACTCACACTCACATGCTGGAAGTCCAATGGGGACTTTTTCTTTACCGCCTTCATGCGCGACCTCTCGGAGCAAAAGCAGTCGCAAGAACGCGAACGCGAGGTAGCGGTCCAGCTGGTCATGGAACAGACTGCTGCTGTTGAAATGCAGCGCAGGGCACGTTTAGCGGCTCAGAACCTGATGGCCGATGCCGTCGCGGCACGGGCCAAGGCAGAGTCTGCGGCCACGGCGTTGCGCGAAAACGAACTGAAATACCGCGCCTTGTTTGAGACCACGACCGATGCCAACCTGTTATTGGTCGATGGTGGCTTTATTGAATGTAACGCCGCAGCGCTGAAGGTATTTGGCTGCACGCGGGAGCAATTAATTGGTTCAAGTCCAACTAAATTTTCGCCGCCAACACAGCCCGATGGGCGATCCTCCGAGGAGGAGGTTATCAAGAGGATAAATCGGGTTTTCGCGGGGGAGCATCAAGTCTTTGAATGGACACACTGCCGCGCTGATGGAAGTCCATTTTTTGCAGAGGTCTCTCTCAATCGACTGGATTTTGGGGGCAAGCCGCACATGCTGGCAATCGTGCGCGACGTCTCTGCACGTAAACGGGACGAACTGGCTCTTGTTCGGCTCAACCGGCTTTACACCACGCATAGCCAATGCAACAAGGCGATTGTGCACTGCGCCACTGAAGAGGCCTTGTTTGCGCAAATTTGCCGCGACGTGGTGGAGTTCGGCGGCTTCAAAATGGCCTGGATCGGGCTCGTCGACCAGACTGACCAGCAGGTCAGGTCGGTAGCCTCCTTTGGAGACGGTAAGCACTATTTGGAGAACCTCCAAATGCCTATGAATCCGGATAATCGTGCGCCCACGGCGTCAGCGATCCGCGACAACCTGCCCGTCTGGTGTCAGGATTTTCATAATGACCCGCGCACCGCGCCATGGCACGAACGCGGAGAGGTTAGCGGATGGGCTGCCTCGGCATCATTGCCCCTGCTGCGCAGCGGTGTAGCAGTGGGAGTCCTGAATCTGTTCGCCGGCGAAGCGTATGCTTTTGACACAGAAGTGTGCAAACTAATGGTTGCGATGGCGGCAGATATCAGCTTTGCCATGGACAACTATGCTGTTGCGACTGGGCGCCAGCAGGCGGTAGCAGAACTCGCGCAGAGTGAGGCACGCAGTCGGGCCATCACACAAACTGCCTTTGAAGCCATCGTTACTTCAGACAGCGACGGAAATATCGTCGGCTGGAACCGGGGTGCGCAGGTCATGTTTGGCTATGCGGAAGCTCAGGTCATGGGGCAGTCCGTGACGCTATTGATACCGCAGCGTTACCGTGAAGCGCATCTGGCGGGCTTGGATCGCATTCGCGGTGGAGCGCAGATGCGCCACAAGGGTAAGTCGATTGAACTGTTTGGTTTGCGCCAGGATGGCAGCGAATTTCCAGTTCAGTTCACACTTGCCAAATGGGACGCTGCTGAAGGCTGGTTTACCACCGCCATCATGTCCGACATCACGGAACGCAAGGATGTTGAAGATCGCTTGAGCAAGTTGTCGCAGGCGGTTGAGCAAAGCCCGGAGGCCATTCTCATCACCGACGTCAACGCCCACATCGAATATGTGAACCAGGCATTTGTCGATTCGAGCGGGTACAGCCGCCTGGAATTGATGGGCAAAAACCCGCGTGTCCTTCAGTCGGGTAACACATCGCCCCAGACCTACGCCGAGATGTGGAACGCACTGAACAACGGCAACGCGTGGAGGGGACAGTTGAACAATCGCCGCAAAGACGGCAGTGAATATGACGAGTTTGCCATCATCACGCCGTTGCGCCAACCTGACGGAACGGTGACGCACTACGTGGCGGTTAAGGACGATATCACCGAGAAAAAGCGCATCGGAGCGGAACTCGATCAATACCGCAACCACTTGGAAGAACTGGTCGAAAACCGTACACGCGAGTTGCATGTTGCGCGCCAGCAGGCCGAGGCGGCCAACGTGGCAAAGAGCAATTTTCTGGCCAATATGAGTCACGAGATTCGCACCCCGATGAATGCCATCATTGGCTTCACCCATCTGCTCAGGCATGGTCACGTCACGCCAGAGCAGTCGGCGCGGCTGGACAAGATCGATAGCGCCGGGCGGCACCTGCTCTCGGTCATCAACGACATTCTGGACCTGTCGAAGATCGAAGCGGGCAAGATGCAACTCGAAATTGTCGACTTTCACCTGGGTATGGTTTTGGACAGTGTCACTTCGATTACCGCCACCGCAGCACGGGCCAAGGGGCTAAAGATCGAAACGGCACTCGATGCGGTGCCCTTGTGGCTCCGTGGCGATGTCACGCGGCTGCGCCAGGCGTTGCTCAATCTGGCCGGAAATGCCGTCAAGTTCACCGACACAGGCACTATCCACCTGCGTGCCAAGGTGTTAGAAGACAGCGCCACTGCGCTGAAGCTGCGCTTTGAAGTGCAGGACAGCGGCATTGGCATTGCGCCCGATCAGTTGGGCCGTCTGTTTCAGGCTTTTGAACAGGCCGACACCTCGACCTCACGCAAGTACGGCGGCACCGGGCTAGGCCTTGTCATTACGCAGCGGATCGCCGCGTTGATGGGCGGAGAGGCCGGAGCCGATAGCACGCCTGGCGTGGGCAGCACTTTCTGGTTCACCGCCTGCCTTGAACATGGCCAGGGGGCGGTGCCGGCCAGTACCACCGCCGAGGCATTCGATTTGCAGGCGCAGCTGCGTGAGCACCATGGCTCGGCACGGGTATTGCTGGCCGAAGACAATGCCATCAACTGCGAAGTGGCTGTGGAGTTGCTGCATGCCGTAGGGTTGGTAGTGGATACAGCGGTAGATGGTCGGCAGGCGGTGGACAAGGCGCAAGCGAATCAGTACGACCTGATTCTGATGGATATGCAGATGCCAGAGATGGACGGTATCGAGGCCACCCGCGTCATCCGCACCCTGTCAGGTTGGGAGCGCAAGCCGATTCTGGCCATGACTGCCAACGTATTCAGCGAAGATCGCCTGGCTTGCATCAGTGCCGGAATGAACGATTTCATCTCCAAGCCGGTTGAATCAGACTTGCTTTACGCCACCTTGCTGAGGTGGTTGCCAAAGCGGATGACTACCGCAGCGGAACTGACGGCTCCGGTTGACAAGGTTGTGCATTTGCCGAACGCGCATCCCGGCGTTACGCGCGCGCTGGAGCAATTAGCCACTTTGCCCGGTATTTCCGTGTCGCAAGGCTTGCGCGCGCTGTTGGGCAACACAACCAAGTATTGCGACATGTTGCGCCGTTTTTTCCAGTCACATGATGAGGAAGTGGATGCCTTGCGCACGGCGCTGGCTGCGCGGGACACGGGGACTGCGCTCCACATTGCCCACCGTATCAAAGGTGCAGCAGCAACCCTGGGCCTTGTACAGATTGCAACCCACGCCGCACGCATCGAACACGGTATGCGCCTGCCGCAAGATGTTATAGGTGAGGTTGCCGACTTTGGGCTGGATCTGCAAGCTATGCAACTGGCGGCACTGGAAGTGGCGGCAGTATTGCCGGACGTCGCGGAGCAAGAGCCTGAGTTGTCGCCGGGTTCTGTGGGCGATCCAGCTGCCGGACGCGACGTGTTGGCGGCACTGGAACAACTGCTGGCGCGCAATGATGCCGAGGCCATTGCGCTCGCGCAGGCCAATCAGGCCTTGCTGCGCAGTCTGCTGGGCGAAGTTGCGGACGATTTGATTAATAAGTTGCAGCAGTTCAATTTTGAGGCTGCAATGGAGGCCTTGCGTTCCGTGTCACAAGAACGAACCTGATTCGAGTGGGTCAGACTCGGGTGAAGATCTTCGAATCTTCCAGCAATTCGGTCACGTTGCCCAGTGAGGCGATAACCGCATCAAGCGTGCCCCCCAGGCGCTGAACGACGCCGACAGGAAACGGCTCAACGAAACGATTGCCGCCAAAGCCAAGACCGAGCTTCTTGCTGATCTGGTTGGCGGCAAAGACACAGGCCACCATGTCGTTGTCCAGCAGTTGGTCGCCATTCTGGTTTCGGATAGCGGCCACCAAGCGGGGCGCAAAATGCCACTTTTCGACCAGCATGGCTCCTACTACGGCATGGTCAACTCCTACGATGGTGCGCAGGGCGTGGTGCAGAGATGTGCCATGCCATTGGCTGTATTCCAAAGCCTTGCGAAATTCCTGGGGCATGGACTTGGCAAACACGATTTTTCCAAAGTCATGCAACAGGCCAGCCACAAAACATTCCATGGGGTCCGCATCGCCGACACGTTGGGCCAGCTTTCTGGCGATGCCCGCCGTCGACAGGGAATGCAAAAGATATTGTTGGCTATCAAACCCACCTATGTGGACCGAGGGAAGAACGCCTATAGCGGCTATTCCCAGCGCGATGTTCTTAATGGTGTTGAGTCCCAGGTACACCACAGCGTGGCTGATGGATGTCACCGGCGCAGGCATGCTGTAATGCGCCGAGTTGACCACCTTCAACACCTTGACCGTCATCAAGGGGTCTTGTTCAATGACATGAATCAACTCTTTGGGTGAGCAGTCCATGTCGCGGGTCATTGCCAGGATGCGCTGCACGCTGTGTGGAAAGCCAGGCATGGAATCAATTGCCTTGGCGAGTTTGTCAGCAAGTTCGGGGCTCATTACGGTGGATTGTCGGACATGTCTCGCCTTGTACCAGCCCTTTTGTAGACCATAGGGTATGAAGGTTCAAGCCATTGTTGGTCTGGCAGTCATAGAGCTGCAGCCGGGAGAACCAGTGTCAATCACTCCGCTTGAACGGGCTTCGCTGCTCCAGTGCCTCCATATAGTTGGTGATTCCCTCGCCCTCACGTTCCAGAAAACGTGCCACCGCGTCCGCAAACGCCGGATGTGCCAACCAATGGGCGCTGGTGGTGCGAACTGGCAGCAGTGCGCGCGCCATCTTGTGCTCGCCCTGGGCGCCGCCTTCAAAGCGGTGGTAGCCGTGCTCTATGCACCACTCCAGCGGCTGGTAGTAGCAGGCCTCAAAGTGCAGGCAGTCCACGCGCTC
>JBAWYQ010000131.1:0-11947 GCA_037143475.1 Burkholderiales bacterium
CGGATATGCGTCGCATCGCGCAGGTCATCGGGCAGGACGTCGGGCTGACCCTTGCCGTTCTCAAAACGGTGAATTCACCCCTGTATGGGCTCAGCAGGCGCGCTGAGTCGGTTGATCAAGCGGTGGGATTGATAGGGTTGAAGCAACTCGGAATATTGGTTGCCGCACTGGCATTGCGCAACCTTCTCAAAGGGGATAGCGGTGCCCTGGAGCGTTTCTATGAAACATCAGCTCGTCGCGCCCAAGCCATGACACACATGGCCAAATTCACGGGCCTGGTTGATGTCGCTATGGCCCAGACTTTTGGACTTTTTTGCGATGTAGGAATCCCACTGCTCATGCACCGATTCCCGGCCTATGTGAAAACCCTGGAGTTGGCCAACGAAGACACCGAACGCTCATTTACAGCGGTCGAGCAGGCGATGCACCATACCGACCATGCACTGATTGGCGCGCTGATGGCCAAAACGTGGGGGCTATCAGGCAGCGTCGCATTGGCCATTCGACTGCACCACGACTACGAGGTGTTTCTGGATCCCAAGGTGCCCGTTGAAGTGGCCCGCATGATCTCCATGAACATCATTGCTGAAGAAGCAATCCAGCGCTTTAACCCGATCCACTCGAATGTAGAGTGGGCCAAGGGCGGTGACTATGTCGGCAGTACCTTGTCGATGGAGGACGCAGAAGTCGAAGAGTGGATCACGCAGCTGGTCGACGTCTTCGCCCATGGAATCGAATAGTTAGAAAGCGCCTTCCGGGAAGGCAGCACAGGTCAGGTCGCGCGACTCCACCACCGCCAGCCAGGCCCCAATTTTTGGCAGCTCGTAGCGGAAGAAGAAACGCGTTGCGCCCAGTCGGCCCTGTGTGGCCAAGTTGGACTGGTCTGCATCGCCTTCCAAAGCCTTCAGGGCCACATCCAGCCAAATCCACGCCAGCACCGTGTGTCCAAAGGCTTGCATATAGGGCACGGCGTTGGCCAATGCCTCGGTGGCGTTGCCTGTAGCCCAGGCCTTTTGCGTAGCCACGGCAACCTGTTTGAGCGCCGCACCCAAAGCATCGGCGTGCTCTGCAAGGGCCGGTAGCTTGTAGGCGCGCTTCATGGTGGCCGTCATGCGCGCAGCCAGTAGCGTGAGACCCCGCCCCTCTTCCATCAACACTTTGCGGCCCAATAGGTCTGTGGCCTGTATGCCGTGCGTGCCCTCGTGGATCATGTTGAGGCGGTTGTCGCGCCAATATTGCTCCACCGGAAAATCGCGTGTGTAGCCGTAGCCGCCATGAATCTGGATGGCTAAGGAGTTGGCCTCCAGACACCATTCGCTGGGCCAGCTTTTGGCAATGGGGGTCAGCACTTCGAGCAACAGACGCGCGTCGTTGGCAGCCTCGTCGCCCGCAGTATGCTGCTCATCGACCAGGCGTGCGCAGTACAGTTCCAGCGCCAGTGCGCCTTCGCAATAGGATTTTTGGGCCAGCAACATGCGCTTGACGTCAGCGTGTTCGATGATGGCCACCTGGGGCTGGCTTGCGTCCTTGCCACCCGCACCCATGGGACGACCCTGCGGACGGTTGCGGGCGTAGTCCAGTGACGCGTAATAGCCCGCCATGCCCAGCATGGTGGCGGCAATGCCTACGCCAATGCGCGCCTCGTTCATCATGTGGAACATGCAGTGCAGGCCCTTGCCCGCTTGACCCACCAGATAGCCCACCGCGCCGGCACCCTTTCCGTAGGGTCCATCTTGCCCCACCGGGAACTTACCCTCACCAAAATTGAGCAAGGTGTTGGTGGTACCACGCCAGCCTAGCTTGTGGTTCAGGCCGGCCAGAGCGACGTCGTTGCGCACGCCGGTCAGTTCGCCTTGCGTGTTCACCATTTTCTTGGGCACGATGAAGAGGGAAATGCCCCGCGTGCCGGGGACGAGTTTTCCATCGGCATCCGGGATTTTGGCCAGCACCAGGTGGATGATGTTCTCGTTGAGCTCATGCTCCCCGCTGGAGATCCACATCTTGTTGCCCTTGAGGCGGTAGCGCGCGCCCAGCGGGTCGGCGTCAAACCCCACACCATCCGGCACTGCGCGGGTAGCCACATCACTCAGGCTAGAGCCCGCCTGCGGCTCAGAGAGGCACATGGTGCCCGACCAGCGCCCGGCAAACTCGTTCTTGGCGAACACCTCTTTCTGTATGGCCGTGCCGTGCGTCATCAGCAGGTTGGCATTGCCGGTTGTCAGCATTCCGGTGTTGATGCTGATCGAGGCACAGGCAAAGAAGGCGTTTGCAGCGGCCTCGACGCTGTAGGGCAGCTGCATACCGCCGATGTCGTAATCCTGCGCCGCGCTGAGCATGCCCGACTCGGCATAGGCGCGGTTGGCGTCAAACGTGGCCTGCGGAAGGATGACTTTTTCACCGTCGAAGTGCGGCTCCTGTACGTCCACCAGACGGTTGAACGGCGCGTATTTTTCACGGGCAATGCGCTCGCAAGTGTCCAGTACCGCATCAAAAGTGTCACGCGAGTGGTCGGCAAAGCGCCCTCGCTGGGCCAGCGCGGGGGTGTCGAGCCAGTCGTTGAGCAGAAAGTCGATGGTGGGGCGGAGGTTCATAGATCATTCCGACAAAAATATTCACTAGCGTAAAGGGACTCAGATCAAACGTCTGCCACCAAAGAGACAAGTCACCCACCAGGCAAAAAAAAGCTCCCGCCATTGCTGGGGGAGCTTTTCCAATCAGGCGACAAGCGCCTGAACCCGAATCAGAATTCGTAACGCGCGGTGATTTGCATGGCCCACTGCGATTCACCCCTGGCTTGGCGCAAGGTTAAATCGTCTGCTGCGGAACGCACGATATAGACATAGCGGCCATTGGCGTCGACGCCGCCGTAGTTAACGAACGTACTCCGTGCGCCGCCGCCGGAGTTGAATGCCATCTCGTTGATGCGACCCCACTCCTTGTTCAACAGGTTGCCCAGGTTGAGTATGTCAAACGAGATGACACCTTTGTGCTTAGGGTGAAATCCCGGCACTTCCTGGCTGATGCGCACGTCAAAGTTGTGCACCACGGGGGAGTAGCTGGCATTGCGTTTTACGACACTGCCCTTTGTACCGGACAGGTCGTCAGAAGCGTTGACGATGGACCAGAAACGGTCTTCGTTGGGGTGGTTGGTCGGCGTGTCGCCGGCAAACACCACTTCACCCGACTGCGGCCCTTTGGGGATGTACATCAAGTCGTTACCCGCTACGCCATCTCCGTTCAGGTCGTTCGCATAAGTCCAGCTGTAGGGCTTGCCGGAGCGTCCTTCATAGAACAGCCCGAATGTCGTCTTGTATTTGCCAAAATATGCTTTGGACCAATTGAGTGTTGCATTGACCCGGTCTTTTGTCAGGTATGCAGAATTGGCAGCCACTTCTTCGTTAGGGTTGAAGATGGAACGTGCATTGAAGTTCGAATTGGACACAGACGATGTTAACGGGCTCACCTCGGTCGCATCCGTACGGGTGTAGGCCACGTTCCAATCCATGCCGTAGACGCGCGGACCGGTCAACGACAAAGTCACGGCATTGCCACCACCTTCACTGGTCTTGGCAGCCAGCAAAACGTTATTAAACGCCGCATTGCTCAAGCCCTTGGCACGCAGACCCGTGCAATTTCCACTCGTGATTGAAGAACCGGTGGCTGTCCAGCAGCTCGGGTCAAAACCCTGGGGCGTGTAGAAAAGTTGACGGCCATCGACACCGGTAAGGGTTGCATTACCGAGATTCAGGTGTTGGTAGTAGATGCCATTACGGGTTTTGGTACCCAGCCATTCGGCACCCACCACAAACCCACCAGGCAATTCAGCATCCCAAGCGAAGTTGGCCTTCCAAACCGAGGGCTGCCCCAGTCCGTTGGCCACAAAGTCGACATTGGCAGCAGGGGATGCACCAACGAAATTGGTTGGCTGGTTACTGGGGTCGGCGCTGAAAACGCCGCCAGTGGCTGCGCATGCTGAAAAGCCCGAGACGCCGCAACCGATGATGCGGGTTGCCAATCCGGTGTTGGAGTACGGGTTGGACAGCCAAACGTTGGCTGCTGCTCCCTGGAACAAGCCAAAGCCACCGCGAACCTGGGATTTCTGCTTGTTGTCGGCGTCCAGCGCGTAATTAAATCCAAAACGCGGCTGGAACAGTTCCTGTCCGTCAACAGTAACGCTGTTGTCAATGCCAAAGCCACCAGTGTCACGAACCACTGCGGTGCCATTGACGCGTCCTGTAGTCTTGGGCGCTGCTGCAGCCGCATTGAATTGGGGTTTATCACCGGTTTTCAGTTGATCGAGCCGCACGCCCGCAGTCACTGTCAATTGCTTGTTAGCCGTCCAGGTGTCTTGCAAGAAGTAGCCCGTGTCGCGCAGGGTCCATTGGGCAATTCCGTTGTCAAGAGATCCCCCAGCCACCGGAACCTGCACCTGGTACGAGCTGGGGCGTCCGCGTACAAAGTTTTCCATCACAGCCGCTTCAACTTGTGCTGCCGTTGCGGTGGCACAGTTGATGGTGCCAAATGAATAAACGATACCTGCTGTGGCAGCGGTGTTGTTGCTGCTGCAATTAAAGGTGTAATTGCCATTCACATTCTGGAAGAAGGCGTTGTAGACCTTATTGCTGTCCATATCCAAACCGAACTTGACTTCGTGCGCGTCCAGGTTCCAGGTCGCCCCGACGTACGAGTTGACTGTCTTGGTATCAAGCACATTGAACTGCCGACTCTGCTCGGTGCCGAAATTCAGGAAACGCGTGCCAGAGTTAATGCCGGTTGGCGATCCGTCAGGCACTGCGCCAGCGAAGCTCAATGCCATGGCCGGCAGGTTGCTGTTGTTCAGGGGGACGCTGTTGTAGTCGCGGTTGGAGAGCTTGACTTCGGTGGAGAACGTAGGCGTCCAGTCGGCAAACCATTGCGCAACGGTAGTGTCGATTTTTTTCTTTTGATCCCACCACTGCGAAGTCAATTGCAGACCGGTTGCGCTGTAACCACCAAAGCTGCCATTGTTGGTATCCATCTGCTCCGTTCTGGTGAAACGCACATTGGCCCGGTGCTGTTCGTTGATGTTCCAGTCCAGTTTGACCAGGTAATCTTTGACCGACAGGTTGCTCGGTGCGATCACGTCACCCACATCAAATCCATATTTTGACAATGCCGTGGACTTCAACGTGTTGATGGCAGTCTGGGAGATTGCGACGTTGGACAGCGGGCTGCCAACCGGACCGAATTCGGGTTGGGCCCGATTGCTCTTGAGTTCTTCATAGCTTGTAAAGAAGAACAGTTTGTCTTCAACGATTGGCCCACCCAGGGTAAATCCCTTGGTGTCTTCCTTATAAGGCATTGGGCTGAAGTACGTGTCGGCGGTCTTGTTGTAACGGTTGCCACCCATCGTGTCATTGCGGTACACGTAGTACACACTGCCTTTTAATTCGTTAGTGCCGGACTTGGTGACTGCATTGATATTGGCGCCGGTATAGCCTTGCTGCGTCACGTCATAGTTCGACAGATTGACCTGCACCGATTGAATCGCGTCAATGGAGATTGGTTGTTTGGTTGTCGGAAGATTATTCGCTTCAAGGCCAAACGTGTCATTGATGCGCACGCCATCAATCGTGATGGAGTTGTAGCGGCTATTCTGGCCGCCGGCTGAAATTTCACCACGTTCTTTGTCGGTTTGCGACAGGCGGGGGTCGGAACGTGCATAGTCCTGCAAATTGCGGCCTATGGATGCGTAGGCATCAAGTTCCTTGCGACCAATATTGGTGCCAGAGCCCATCGTGGCGCTGTTGAACTTATTGCTCGCTTGACCGGTCACCGTCACGGCTTGAAGTGCCACACCACCCAGCCTCATATCAAGGGACGTACTCTCTGCCAATTGCAGGAATATGTCATCTCGGTTCTCGGTTTCGTTTCCCTTGGTCACCACAATGGTGTAAGGGCCGCCCACGCGCAAACCGCGTGCGGAGTAGCGGCCATCCGCGTCAGTGACCAGTTTGTTGCTGGAGCCCGATTCCTTGTGAACAATGCTCACTGATGCACCCGCTACAGGTTTTCCGTCGGCTCCCGTGATTTGACCGCCAATGGCGGCCGTAGTGTTTTGCGCCAATGCAGGGGCGGCAACCACCAACGCGACCGCTGCGCTCAGCACCGTTCGCGAAAAGCCTGAAAAAATATGATCATGACTACTGCGCATCCTGTTTGCTCCTAAGCGAGGTGGCCCCAACGGGGAATAAATGAAAAGTAAAAGTAGGTAAAGAACTTCAATATACCCATATAGTTAACCATACGAACAGGAAACTTTTGTTACAGCTGTTGTATTCCGGACACCAACGGTATGATTATTTTTTGGAGGAAACCCTTGCAGACTTTTCCATTTTTCGCACGCTTTAGGTGCACTTCGTTGGGCGCAATTGGTGCATTGATAGGCATTCTCCTTACAGGCTGCGCCAACCAGCCGACCTTTTCGTCACCCGCTTCGCAACCAGTCGAACTGAGCATTTTTTCGATCAATGACTTTCACGGCCACATTCAATCAAAGTTGCCAACACCGTTGTCCCCACGTCTGCCCGACTCTCAAACCGGTGAACTGAAGGCCCAGGCAGCGGGTGGTGTGGCCTATCTGGCCACCGTGCTGGACAAACTGCGCAGCCAACGCAAAAACCAGGTTTTCGTCGCAGCTGGGGACTTGGTGGGTGCATCGCCGCAGATGTCTTCTTTATTGAAGGATGAACCCACACTCTCCGCACTGGGCGAATTGGGTTTGACGGTTTCATCGCTGGGTAACCACGACCTGGATGCAGGTCTGCCCGAGCTGATGCGCAAAACGCGCGGTGAATGCGCAAGTGCTGGTTGTGCTTGGCCAGAGTTCAAAGGGGCAAGCTTTCCGTACCTGGCGGCCAATATGTTCGAGACCGAGACCGGAAAACGCGTGTTACCGAGCCACATCCTGAAAGATATTGGTGGCTTAAAGATTGCTTTTGTTGGGGCCGTGACCCGTGATGTACCGAAGGTCATCATCCCCAAGAGCATTGTCGGGCTGCGCTTTGCCGATGAGGCCGACACGCTCAACGCCTTGGTGCCCGAGCTGCACGCCGCGGGTGCACAGGTGCTGGTGGCCATCATGCACGAAGGCGCCATGTTTGATGGCGCGGCCAACGACCCGAGTTACGAGTGTGCAGGCCTCAAAGGGCGTGGTGTAGACATTGCCAAGCGGCTGGACCCGGCTTACGCCATCATCATCAGCGGCCACACGCACCAGGCCTATACCTGCAAGATAGACGGCCGGCTGATGGTGCAGGCAGGCAGCTTCGGCGGCTGGCTGACCGAAAGCCGCCTGACGCTGGATGCCAACGGAGCGGTACTGGATGCGCAGGCCATCAACCACCCCGTCTTGCAGGGCATTTATGCACCCAATCCGGCCTTCGTCGCCCTGGTTCAGCGTGCAGCGGCTTTGACGACTGCGGCGCGCAATAAACCAGTAGCGAACCTGACGCGCGGCGCAACCCGCGCAGCGACAGCGCCGTTTGGTGACTCGCCCCTGGGTAATCTGGTGGCCGATGCCCATTTGGCCTATGCCAAAAAGCGCGGTGCAGTCGATATTGGCATGACCAATTCAGGGGGCATTCGGGCGGACCTGACGGTGGAACCAGGCCGCACGGTGACCCTGAGTGATTTGTTCGCCATTCAGCCATTTGGCAATGATCTCATTACATTGACCGTAACAGGTGCGCAGCTGCGGGAGATGATTCGCCGGCAGCTACCCAAACGGCCGGGTGCCGCAGTGTTGCAAGTCTCAAACAACCTGCGCTACCAATGGAGCCAGGCCGAAGGGGCTGATGCAGTGCTGGAATCCATCACCTTCGAGGGCAAGTCGCTGGATCTGGCGCGCGACTACCGGGTCGTTGTCAACACCTTCATGGCTGAAGGCGGCAATGACCTCAATGTATTCAAGCAGGGGCGTGACCGGTTGACGGTAGGGCCTGATATTGACGCGTTTGAAGAGTGGCTACGCGAGAATCCCAACGCGATGGACCAGATTGAACCCGGTCGCATTATTCGCAAGTGATCAGGGCACCAACTCGTACAGGGCTGACCCATCTGCGTTGTCTTTGATCAAACGAATTTGAGGGTTTCCAGCCAGGTAGCGCTGGGCGGTGCTGGCCGACAGAAAGGTCAGACGCACGCCCGGCACCGGCGCAATGCGCCAGTTGCCGTCGGCGCTGGGGTTGACCTGTTTGTTGGATGACAGCATGTCCATCATGCGCAGGTATTCGATCAGCACTTGCCGGTTTTCTTCAGGGGCCTCAAGCACCACCTTGCTGGCGTTCAACCCCGGGAAATTGCCACCGCCAAATGCACGGTAGTTGTTGGTGGCGACGATGAATTTGGCCTCGGGCTGTACCAACTGACCCTGATAGCTTAGGTTCTTGACCCGGTGAGCGGCGGGTGCAATCAGTTTGCCATTCGCGTTGTAGCGAGCGGGCTGTGTGACATCAAATTCATAGGTCACACCGTCTAGCGTATCAAAGTTGTAGGAGCGAAACCCGTCATTCAGCAGCAACTGTTGTGCATCTCCCTTGGGGTCGATCTGATTGAACTGCCCGGCAGACATTTCAATCCACTCCTGCACCTCGGCCCCGGTGAGTAACATGGCCTTGAGCGTGTTGGGGTAGACATAAAGGTCTGCCACGTTCTTGATCGCCAAGGGTCCGGCGGGAATATCGGTGTAGTAGTCCCAACCCTGGCGTCCACCGGTCTTGAACGGCGCCGCCGCCGACAGAACCGGGTATTTTTCGTATTCCGTACCTTGCATGGCACGCTGCACGTAGGCTATTTGCGCGTTGGACACAACTTGCACGGACGGGTCATCGCCCACCAGCGCAAAGTAGCTGTAGATGGGTGCACTGCTGAAAGCCACCTTGTTGCGGACGTATTCCAGCGTGGCGGCGTGCACGTCACCCAGGGTCTGCTCCACCATGGCGTCAGCCACGGCGACTGACTTGCGGGTCGCGCGATCAAAAATCGGCCGGATCGAGGCCTTGCTGTCCACGACCTTCCACTGTCCGCCGGCATTGTCCAGCGTGAAATCAATCACGCCCAGATGGTCACCCCAGCGCCCCGGCATGACGGCTGCCACGCCGTTGATGGTGCCGCGCTCCAGGTTGACCTTGGGGTACTGGGCGAATGAGGGGCTTGGAAACTCGGCATGCGAGTGGCCGAACAACACCGCGTCGACGCCCGCAATTTCGGTCAGTGGGCCGACCGCATTTTCGGAAAACTGGGCCACCAGCCCCTTTTCGAAACCGGCATGCGGAATGGCGATCACCAGTTGCGCGCCCTGAGCCCGCATGAGCGGCACATATTTTTTGGCAGTCTCCAGTACGTCCCGGGCTATGACCTTGCCATCCAAATGCCCCTTGTCCCACAGCATGATTTGTGGTGGCGCAAAGCCGATCACACCGACCTTGATCGCATGGGTTTTGCCCTGTGCGTCCACCAGTTGACGATCCAAAAGCACATAGGGCGTGAAGGCGTGTTTCCTCTGGTCGGTGTTGGCATTTGTGTCATCCACATAAATGTTTGCGTTGACGTAGGGGAAATTGGCCCCCTTCAAAGACCGGCGCAAAAAATCCAACCCGTAATTGAACTCGTGGTTGCCAATGTTGGCCGCGTCATAACCGAGCTGATTCATGACCCGGTAAGCGGGATGGATTTCACCGTCTTTCAAGGGTTTGACCTTGGCCACAAAGTCGCCCATGGGGTTGCCCTGCAGCAAGTCGCCGTTGTCAAACAAGAGGCTGTTGGGGGCCTCGGCGCGCGCTGCCTTGATCAACGAAATGGCGCGGGCCAAACCGTATTGATCGGTGGTCTTGTCCTGGTAGTAGTCGTAACTCAAGAGGTTCATGTGGACATCGGTGGTCTCCAGAATGCGCAGGCGCACCTCAGCGCCCTGCCCTGCGCTACACAGCACCAGTGCGATACACCCCACCCCGATAGCCCGCACAAACCCGAAGCCGTTCACCAAACGATTGCGCATTGAAATCTCCTGTTCACTTGTGTGCCTTCGGCCACCCGCGACTGTAACCAATCCGACCACTCGATTAATCTATTTCCGATAAAGTCAGGTCATGACATCCCAAGTAACTGGCCCGCACCCCGATGGCACCATGGTGCAAAAGCTTCCCCAATCGAAGGCGGATCTGTTTATTTCGTTTTCCCTTCTGGCACTGCAGGGTTTTGGTGGAGTGCTTGCCATCGTGCAACGTGAGTTGGTGGAGAAAAAACAATGGCTCACCCAAGAAGAGTTTCTGGAGGACTGGGCCGTTGCCCAAATATTGCCGGGACCCAATGTAGTCAATCTTTCGCTCATGATTGGTGACCGGTATTTTGGCTTTGCCGGCGCCTTGGCGGCTTTGGCTGGCATGTTGATGTTTCCGCTGGTGATTGTGCTGGCGTTGGCCGCGCTCATGGGTGGTGTTTCTGATGCGCCAGCCGTACAGGGTGCCCTGCGTGGAATGGGTGCGGTGGCTGCAGGATTGATTGCAGCGACTGGCATCAAGCTGATATCAGCGCTCAGGGGAAATCCCATGGGATTGGCCGTGTGCTGGGGTCTGGCGGTGCTGAGCTTCATCGCTATTGCTCTGTTGCGCTTGCCTTTGATCCTGGTCTTGCTGGGCGCGGGTAGCGTGGCCTGCATTTGGGCCTACCGGCAGCTTGGCATTTCGCAAGCCGAGAACGCCACGCCATGACGTCCACCTTTTCGAGCGCAGATTGGTTGGCGTTGCTGGCGCACTTCATGTCGCTCTCGCTGCTGGCAATTGGTGGCGCCATCACCACGGCACCCGAGATGCACAGCTACCTGGTCAATGACAAAGCCTGGTTGACTGATAGCCAATTCACCTCATCCATCGCGCTGGCACAGGCGGCACCCGGCCCTAATGTGCTGTTTATCGCACTGCTTGGCTGGAATGTGGGTATGAATGCGGGTGGAGGCATGGGCGCCGGACCCCACGCCTGGTGGATGGCGCTGGCCGGAGTGGGCATTGCAATGGTCGGCATTTTGCTGCCCAGCACTACGCTGACGTTTGCCGCAGCGCGTTGGGGTCATCGCAACCGCGAACTGCGCGCAGTGCGGGCCTTCAAGCAAGGCATGGCACCCATCGTCATTGCCCTGCTCATTGCCACCGGCTGGATTTTGGCGTCCAGTCAGGGCAACCCGATGGAGCATTGGCGACCGTGGTCACTGACCGCCATCACTGCGGTGATCGTGTGGCGAACCAAGCTGCATATGCTGTGGTTGCTGGGAACCGGTGCCCTATTGGGTGCGCTGGGGTTTGTCTAATTAGCGTGGGCTCTCGAAGAAAACGTAATTCGAGGCGTAGTCGCTGATTTCGAAGTACACCTTCTTCTCGCCGGGGTCAGCCACCATGTTGAGGTTTTCGTCCAGCACGCCATAGCCATAGCGGTAGGGGCGCGGTTTGTTGTCTTCGGTGCCCATGGCGGTACTGAGCTTGTCGATCTTGATGAAGCGGCGTACCAATTTGTCGCCCGCATATATCTCCAGCACGCCGTTGGTTCCAGTCCAGTTCTGGATGTCGCGGCTGATCTTGTTCTGTTGCTCCTGGGTGCAACCCATCAGAAGAAATAAGACGCTAGCCCCCGTCAACACTGCGCGAGCAGCTATCACTTTAGTAGTAACCATGATTGATCCTTAAACAGTACGCTGGCGCAAGGCCTCGTACAAACACACGCCACTGGCTACCGACACGTTCAAACTTTCGACCGCACCGCGCATGGGAATGCTCACCAGTGCATCGCAGGTCTTGGCGGTTAACTGGCGTATGCCAGCGCCCTCGGCGCCCAGCACCAGTGCCACCGGGCCTTTGAGGTCGGTCTGGTACAGCGTGGCGGGTGCCGTGTCGCTGGTGCCAATGATCCAAATACTGCG
>JBAWYQ010000132.1:0-11852 GCA_037143475.1 Burkholderiales bacterium
ACCTGCGCTATTCGATCCCCGATTCGTCGTTACCTGAAGAAATCAAACAACGACTACTGGCGCTGAGCGACCAGCGCATCACGGCTGAGGGTGTTGTCGTGATCAAGGCGCAAACAACGCGTAGCCAGGAGCAGAACCGCCAGGATGCCATTGAGCGACTGCAGGCCCTGGTCGATAGTGTGGCGGTGCTGCCCAAGCCGCGCAAGGCAACCAAGCCGACGCGCAACTCGAAACTCAAACGCCTGGACAGCAAGACAACGCGGGGACAAGTGAAAAAACTCCGCGGACGGGTTGCCGGCAACGAACACTAAAAATTTGAATCATGTGTCACTTGGATGGCTCAGTTACTCCGCAAACAGCCCTTCACCGGTGCTCTTGGGTGTGACACCCAAATGACGGTAAGCGGCCAAAGTGGCAATACGCCCGCGCGGTGTGCGCTGCAGGTAGCCCTGCTGAATGAGGTATGGCTCGATGACGTCTTCAATGGTTTCGCGCTCCTCGCCAATGCTGGCGGCAATGTTGTCCAGCCCCACGGGGCCACCGTCAAAACGAAGGATCACAGCCTCCAGCAGTTTTCGGTCCATGATGTCAAAGCCCTGCGGATCAACGTCGAGCATGGCCAACGCGCGGTTGGCAATATCCAGACTGATGTGGCCCACGCCCTTAACGTCGGCATAGTCCCGCACGCGGCGCAACAGACGGTTCGCAATGCGCGGCGTGCCCCGCGAGCGCCGGGCAATCTCAAAACCACCTTCGGCATCCATGGGCGCTTTAAGCAGACCGGCACTGCGCTTGACGATGCGGGCCAGCTCCTCAGCGGTATAAAACTCCAGCCGCGCCACGATACCAAAGCGGTCGCGCAGCGGGTTGGTCAGCATGCCCGCCCGAGTGGTGGCACCCACCAGCGTAAAGGGTTGCAGGTCGAGCTTGATGGAGCGGGCGGCCGGGCCTTCACCGATCATGATGTCGATCTTGTAGTCTTCCAGCGCGGGGTACAAAATTTCCTCCACCACTGGCGAGAGTCGGTGAATTTCGTCGATGAAGAGTACGTCGTTTTTTTCCAGATTGGTCAAGAGCGCGGCCAGGTCCTTGGGTTTCTCCAGCACCGGGCCGCTGGTCTGGCGCAGATTCACACCCAGCTCGGCGGCCACGATGTGACTCAACGTGGTCTTGCCCAGGCCGGGCGGGCCAAACAACAACACGTGGTCCAGCGCCTCGCCACGCATTTTGGCGGCGCTGATGAAAATTTCCAATTGCTCCCGGATCTTGGCCTGCCCCACATACTCGTCCAGCAACTTGGGGCGCAGAGCCCGTTCAATAGCTTCCTCATGTGGCGAGGTGGGCGCCGCCGACACCATGCGTTTATCGGGTGGGGCGGAAAAGTCGTCGGTCTGTATGCTCACGGCGGGGACTGTTGGTGCGGGGTGATGGACGCCCACTATAGCGCGCAGCGGTACCCCCACGATGAGCAGCATTCAAGTTGATGCCTCTTTTGGCCGATACGATGGACAGGCCTAATTCATTTTGTATGCACCCGAGGCACGCCACGCAATGACTCACTACTCTGTTTCCCGCTCTGCCCTTGTGCTACTTCCGCTGGTCTGCGCCTTGGGGTTGGCGGCGGGTACAAGCGTCCGGGCGGCTGCTCCGGCTGGCGACCATGGCTCCGCACACGCAGAACCGGTTGCCGCAAAGCCTGCCAAGGCCCCCTCTGCGCCTGACAAAGCCGCTGCACAAGAAGCCCCCGAGACGGCGGTTTCCAAGAAGACCGTGCCTGTCGATGGTCTTCCCACCGGCAGTGGCAACCCCATGGCAGAAAAAATTCGCGCAGCCATGGCTGGCACCGTGGTAGCCAGCAAGAAAATGACGGTGACGGTGGAGGGCAAGGACAGCGCAGAAGCCAAAGCGGCCTCAACGGCCGGATCGGCCCACGCCAATACCAACAGCCACAGCATCTCGCCTTCAGCCAGGGCCATGGCCAGCCAGCGCTACAACCAGGCGCGCGCTGCAGCCGTGTCGGGGCATTCCACGGGAAACACATCGGCCGGCGCCACTGCAAGTACCGGCAACGCCCATAGTGGCGAGGTGCACTGGGCCTACGAAGGTGAAACCGGGCCACAAGCTTGGGGCAGTCTCAAGCCCGAGTTCAATGTGTGCGCCATCGGCAAACGTCAGTCGCCCATCAATATTGAAGATGGAGGCACGTTGCAGGGTCCGGCAGAGCCCATCCAGTTTACCTACGTGACGAGCAGCGCGTCGGTGGTGAACAATGGTCACACCATTCAGGTCGATGTGCAGGGAGAAAACTCCATCACCGTGCGCGGCTCCAATTACCGACTGCTACAGCTCCATTTCCACACCCCATCGGAAGAGCAGATCAATTTCAAACGATTCCCTATGGTGGCCCACCTGGTGCACAAAAGTAACGAAGGGCAACTTGCAGTTGTCGCGGTGCTGCTGCAAGAGGGTGATGCCAACACCATGATTGACAAAGTCTGGACCTATATGCCACTGGACGCAAACGATCGCGTGCGTATGCCACAGGGCTTGCTCAACGTGAGCGAGTTGCTACCCAAGGATCAGCGCTATTACCAGTTCATGGGGTCATTGACTACGCCCCCATGTTCAGAAGGCGTGCTGTGGATGGTGATGAAACAGCCGGTGACCATCAGCAGGGCGCAATACAAGCTCTTTACCCAGCTCTACCCCAACAATGCACGGCCGGTGCAGCCCGTGAACGGCAGGCCGGTGCGAGAGGCGCAGTAGTTTGCTATACTTTTAGTAGCTGAATGCGCACATTCTGCGGGGGCTAGAGCCTCATTTCATCTAAAGCATCAGAAGTTTGTGCGCGTGCAGCGCACTACACAGTTGGCGCGGGCCTCAAGACCAGCGGTTGCACCATTGACAAGGGTCCGCGCCCTGGAACACGCTCAGAATTCAATTGCTCCTGCGCTTGATTCAGCAAACGAGACTCTTATCAAGAGTCCCGTGCCATCAGGGCAAGCGGCAGCAACGCTCACTTTACCGCCACATTGAGCAGCAAGTTCTTTGACGATCGTTAGCCCCAGACCACTTCCCGTAGCATCCACGCCCCGTTCGCGGTAGAAGCGCTGGAATATCTTTTCCCTGCTTTCCATCGGAACGCCGAGGCCGTTGTCTTCAACAGCCAGGGTCATAGCCTCGTCTGCAGATTCAATGCGAACGGTCACCATTCCCTGCGCCGGTGTATACCGGATGGCGTTGTCAACCAGGTTGATCGCGATTTCTTTGAGCGCAAAGGAATTGGCGGAAATGATGGTATCGCTACCGCTCCGTTCAAATCCCAGGTCAATTTGCTTCGAGTGGGCCAAAGAGGACAACTCCTCTAAGACTGTTTGGACGATGTCGCAAAAGGCCTGTGTTGACAGGGGTATCAGTTCGACGGCGAATGCCTCGGCCGAAGACAGCAGCAGGAACTGATTGACCAAGCGGACAGTCTGCTGCAGTGTCCTGCGCGCGGCCATCAGTGACAGGTCCACGTCCTTCTTGTCCTGCGCACGCAGTGCATCGCTCATCTGGGTATTCAAAACCGCCAACGGCGTGCGCAACTGGTGTGCCGCACTCTGGATAAAACTGCTGCGCCGGTCCGTGTAGTTTTCCAGCCGTTCCATGTAGTCGTTGAACGAATCTACCAGGGGCGTCAGCTCGCTGGGGACATTGTGAATCTGCAGTTTTTGTAGCGACCCTTCCTTGCGGTCGCGCACATCATTGCGCAGGCGAATCAGGGATTGCAGACCGCGGTGAAGACCAAACAGGATGAAGGTGGTTGCCAGGAACAATATGAACAGCTGTTGGGCAACAGCATGCAGCCATAGTTTGTTGGACAGCTGTGTTCGTGCATTCGTGGTTTGCGCGACCTCCACAATCACATTCTGGGTGGAGGGGCTGCCAATCACGGGCTGGAAATACACGACCACCCTGACTGGCTGCTCCCGCATGGTGGCCGCAAAAAAATAGGGCGATTCAGCTGACAGACTTTCCGGTTGCAGTGGTAAATCTGAATAGCCGGACAAGAGCTTTCCGGCACCCGTCGTGACACGGTAGTAAATATGGTCAAGCTCGGTTGACTGGAACAGCTCCAGTGCGGCCGGCGGTATCTGCAATTGAAACGACCCGTCTTCGAAGCTGATTTGCTGCGCAATCATCCGGGCCGAACCCAGCAACAAACGGTCTTGCACAACCGCGGCAGTTTCGCTCGAGCTTCTGTGGGTAAGCCAGGTGTCCACCGCAATCGCGACCGCCAGTGGCAACAACACCCACACCAGCAGCTGTCTGCGAAGACTGTTATTCATCAACCACATGGCGCAGCAGATAGCCTAGGCCGCGCAGGGTCAGGATCTTTGCGGAGCTGGACTCGAGCTTCTTGCGCACCCGGTACACATAAATTTCAATGGCGTCGATGGAAACATCCTCATCCAGGGAAAACAGGCTTTGAGCGAGCGCAATTTTGGTGACGGTGGTGCCGGCCTGACGCACCAGCATTTCCAGAACGGCACGCTCCCGAGGGGTTAGCGCCAAAGGCTGCTTGGCAATCAAAAATTCACGCGTATTCGTGTTGTAGCTCAGATCGCCGCAGGTGATCAGGGGGTTGGGCTGCCCGGAAGATCGCCGCAACAGCATGCGGATACGCGCTTCCAGTTCCTCTGTCTCAAAGGGTTTCGCCATGTAATCGTCTGCACCCCGGTCCAGCTCGCTGACCCGGCTCTGAATCGTGTTGTTGGCGGTGAGCACCAGAACCGGCGTCGCATCCTGGCGAGCCCGCAGGCGGCGCAACACTTCTTTACCGTCCATTTTGGGCAAGGCCAGATCGAGTATGACCAGGCTGTATTTCTCTGACTGCAGTGCAAAGTCAGCGTCGGCGCCATCGCTGATGCAGTCTACGGTATATCGCTCTTTACGCAGGGTACGTCCCAGCCATTGAGCCAATTCGGCGTTGTCTTCGACTACCAGTATTCGCATCGCAGTCAAGCGTATTGAGATGACCTAAAAATCATGGCCGATCATAGTCGTGCACAAGTCCAATCAGTGGAACGTACGTGGGGATTGATTCGGTTGTTCTTTTTCGGTGTCAGTACTTTCCCTAGGTCCCAAAAACTGAAAGCGGACTGAAAGCGGCGCCCAAATACATTGGCTCTGGGCTACCCGCCAGTTTGTAGAGCGCACTAGGTGCCAACCACTTGCTGCGTTAACCCACCCCTTAATCGTTCTACCTTTCTTCCGGAGACTTCATACATGAAAGCAAACAAAATCATTCTTATCGGCGCGGCCCTGGGGTTGGCATCCGTTACGGCGCAGGCACAAAGTACGGACCAACTGCAACAGGCGCTGGCCCAGGCTCAAGCTGCTGCGGCCCAAGCCCAAGCCGCTGCAAAACAAGCCCAGGCGGCCCTGGAGCAAGCCCTGGCCGCGGCGTACGAGGCCAGAAAGAGCAGCGCCTCTGTTAGTGTGGAGCCATCCGCCAAGGAAGCCAAGTCCGACGGAAGCCTGACCGTTGGCAACAAGGCCAGCAGCGTCACCTTGTATGGCTTGATCGATGTCACGCTCGGATACAAAAACAATGCGAATACGGCAGACGCTTCCGGCAACCGCCCCTCGCAATTTACGCCACAAGTGGCCTGGTTCAGCGGCAACCGCTGGGGTATTACCGGCTCGCATGCCACTAGCAGCGGCACGGACCCTATCAGAGCCATCTTTGGCCTGGAGAGCGAATTCGTTGCCAACACCGGTGAGGTGGACACGCCCAACGTACTGTTCAACCGGGGTGCCTGGCTGGGCGTGCAGAGCGATTCGCTTGGCAAGCTGACATTCGGTCGTCAAAATGCGCTGGCCCGCGACCCTGCCGCTTCGGCGGTTTATGGCGACCCGTATGGCCCAGCCAAGGCCAACCTGGAACAAGGTGGATACACCAACACCAATAACTTCAAACAGCTGATTTTCTACGCGGGTACGCCCAACAACACCAATGGTGACGGGAACAAGGTTGGCGGCACACGCATAGATAACGGTATTGTTTGGAAGAAAGCGTTTTCGAATGGCCTGGTGGCAGGTATGCAATATTCATTTGGCGTGGATCCCTCAGTTGCTCGATTTGACAACCGTGGCAGCAGCGCTACCGGTTCACTCGCCTTCAACGGAAGCAACTTTACCGTGGCTGGTTTTGCCACCAGTGGTACTGTAGCCAGCGAGACCCTTACCGATCTGAATACCTACCGACACACTGCTTACTCCGTCGGTGGCAATATGCAGGTCAGTCCCCTGATTCGTTTGAACGCCGGTTATTTCAATTACACGGCACAGCAGGCAGCCGGAGTGGGTGATCGCAATGACCACGCCTGGACGTTGTCTGCCAAGGTCACGCCAGCAGGTCCGATTGACTTTGCGCTGGGCTACCAGGTCATGACGGCCGGCAATGCCGGCACCAGCGGCGGATTTGTTCTGGATGCCTTCAGGGATATGAGTGGCGTCAAGGCAGCTACTGTGGCGTCAGGCGACCGCTCGACCTTCTACGGCTCGGTTTCCTACCACCTCGATAGCTCTACCGAGTTCTACCTGGCAGCTGACCACCTGGAGACCACGGACACCTACCGCGCCGCGCAGGCAAAGGGTGCAACTTCACAAAACGAATTTGGCCTGGGCATGCGCTACAAGTTCTGATTAGAGGTTCTACAGGTTTTTCAAGGGGTCCCGTATACAGCGGGAATTGAAGTGTGTTGGCGACAGCACACTTCTTTTTTACTCAAAATCTTGCCTAGGTGTTTTCCCGCGTACCCGACGATTGAAAGCGCACTGAAAGTCCAGGTCGCATATCGTTGCCCATCTCACCATTTCAGGACATATCGTGAAGACAAATTTCAAACTCAACCGTTTCTTCCAGGCAATCAGCCTCGTAACTATCGCGTTTTCCTGCTCTTGCGCAATGGCCGCTGACAAGGTGACCATCATCGTCGGTGGTTACGAAAAGCAGATCTACCTGCCCGCCAAACTGGCCCAGAACCTGGGCTATTTCACGGCTGAAGGGCTGGACGTGGAACTTCTGAACGAAGCCTCGGGCGTCGATGCAGAAAACGAAATGCTTGCCGGTGCTGTGCAAGGCGTGGTCGGTTTCTATGACCATTGCGTCGATCTGCAGACCAAGGGCAAGTATGTTCAGTCCGTTGTGCAGTTCAGCCAGGCTCCTGGCGAAGTTGAGCTGGTTTCAAGCAAGCACCCGCAAATCAAATCGATGGCGGATCTGCGCGGCAAAAGTCTGGGTGTAACGGGACTGGGGTCATCCACCAATTTTCTTTCGCAGTACTTGATGGTCAAGGCCGGTGTGCCACTGGGGGAATTCTCAACCATTCCTGTCGGAGCCGGCACCACCTTCATTGCCGCGATGACCCAGGACAAGATTCAGGCCGGCATGACGACCGAGCCCACCATCACCCGCTTGCTCAAGACCGGTGAAGCGCGTGTGCTGGTGGACATGCGTTCGTTGGAAAAGACCAAGCAAGCCCTGGGCGGCCCCTACCCTGCTGCTTCTTTGTATATGCCGACCGATTGGGTGCAAAAGAACAAACCCACCGTGCAAAAGCTGGCTAACGCATTCGTCAAAACCCTGAGGTTCATCAACACCCATAGCGCGACCGAGATTGCGGAGAAGATGCCCAAGGACTTTTATGCAGGTGACAAAGACGGCTATATCCTGGCACTGTCCGACGGAAAAGGCATGTTCACTCCCGACGGTGTCATGCCCACTGGCGGCCCTGAGACGGTGCTCGCAGTGCTGAGCGCATTTTCCAAAAACGTCAAGGGTAAAACGGTAGACCTGTCCAAGACCTACACCACCGAATTCGTCAAGAATGTCAAATAGGCAAGATCAAACAATGCAACCAAACAACAGCAGTCCGGCCATTGAACTCATCAATGTCAGCCGTCGCTTCCTGACGCCGGACGGTAAGTCAATGACCGCACTGCGTGACTTCAACATGACCGTAGAACGTGGCGAATTCGTGGCTGTCGTGGGTCCCACCGGCTGCGGAAAATCGACCACACTGAACCTGGTTACCGGTTTGGCCAAGCCATCGGCGGGCGAGGTACGGGTCATGGGTGAGCCCGTGTCCGGGATCCACCCAGGCATTGGATTTGCCTTTCAGACCGATGCCCTGTTCCCCTGGCGCAGTGTCATTGACAACGTGGTTGCAGGCCCACTGTTTCGGGGGGTACCAAAGGAGCAGGCCTATGCCAAGGCCCGTGAGTGGCTGGCGCGCGTACACCTGTCTGCTCATGAGACAAAATTTCCCCACCAACTTTCCGGGGGCATGCGCAAACGGGTATCGCTGGCACAAACTTTCATCAACGAACCACAAATCCTGTTGATGGACGAGCCCTTTTCAGCGCTGGATGTGCAGACCCGGGTTTTGATGCACGAGGAGTTGCTGAGTTTGTGGTCACAAGCAAAGGCGTCGGTTGTGTTTGTAACGCATGACTTGGAAGAGGCCATCGCCCTGGCAGACAAAGTCTACGTATTGACCTCTGGACCGGCCACGGTCAAATCGGTGTACCCGATTGACATCCCTCGGCCCCGCATCGTCAGTGAGATTCGCTACGACAAAGACTTTATTGACATTTCGCGCACCATCTGGGATGACTTGCGCGACGAAGTGCGGCGCGGTGCTGCGCGTGAAGAGGCCCTGGCGGCCTAAGGAATTGACATGAGCAACGCAACCCTCTCCGCAGGCACTGTTTTTCAACCCGGCACATCGGACGCCGAGATCGAGGCTCTGGCGGTCAAAACCGCACAGCGGCGCAAATTCACCGTGTATTTTTGGCGCTACTTCATCCTCGTCTTCTTTCTGGGTGGATGGGAACTGGCCGTGAACTACAAGCTGATGGATGTGTTTTTCTTCTCCAGCCCAACGGACATCGCTGCACGCCTGGCTGAATGGGTGATGGAAGGAACCTCGGAGGGGCCACTGTGGTTCCACCTGTGGGTGACCATGGAGGAGTCCTTACTGGGTTTCTTCTCGGGCTCTATCGCTGGCATCGTGGCCGGCATCGCATTGGGGCGCAACCGGATGCTGGCAGACGTGTTCTCGATCTATATCAAGGTCATCAATTCAGTGCCGCGAGTAGTGCTGGCGCCCATATTTATCATGATCTTTGGGCTGGGCCTGACCTCCAAGGTTGCACTGTCCTTTGTGATGGTCTTTTTTGTGGTGTTTTCCAACGCCTTCCAGGGCGTGGTGGAGGCTGATCGCAACCTGCTGGCCAACGCCCAGATCCTGGGTGCCAAGGGCTGGCAACTCACCCGCTCGGTGGTGATTCCGTCAGCGATGAGCTGGATTTTTGCGTCACTACATGTAAGCTTTGGTTTTGCCATCGTCGGGGCCATCGTCGGCGAGTTTGTCGGTGCGCGTTACGGCATTGGTTTGCTGATCAACGTGGCCAAGGGCTCTTTTGACGCAGCAGGCATGTATGCTGCCATTGTGATCATCATGGTGGTTGCTCTCGCAGCGGAGTACCTGATGACGCTGGTGGAGAATCGGCTCGCGAAGTGGCGTCCTGCTCCGTTGCAGGAATTGCACTAATTCGTGTGGATCAGCCCGCCAATATCGCATCCTGACAGAATGGACAGGATTGTCTCCTTGAAATGCAGCCACACTGCTGTCCAGCGCGAGTGAGTACCGGCTGTCTACACAATTCGTTCGATCTGACTTCCAGTATGCGCACCTTGGCTACGGACTATTCACGATGCGATGTTGTCGGAATTCTGATCCCCGACAGGAAATTAAATTGCTGCTCTTGGGCTTTCTGATAGCCAGCTTGAACCAGGTGTTCAAGATTTTTTACGTCTAAACCAGCCCCCTACTTCGCCAGCGCCCGCAGCGCCAGCTTGATGCCTTCACTCACGCCCACATCCGCGGGCAGGGCCTTGAGGGCGGCGGCGGCTTCCTTGTCGCTGTAGCCCAGCGCCAGCAAGGCTTGCAGAATATCGGCCTGTGCGTCATTGACCAATGTTGCCGTGGCGCCAATATCGGCTCCGAGCTTGCCCTTGAGTTCCAGCAACAGGCGCTCGGCGGTCTTTTTGCCAATGCCGGGTACCTTGATCAATCGCCCGGCCTCTTGCAGCGTAACGGCCTGCGACAACTCGCCAACGCTCATGCCGGACAGCACAGACAGCGCAGTGCGTGGACCCACACCCGAAATTTTGATGAGTTCACGAAAAGCGGCGCGCTCAACCGTGGAGGAAAATCCGTACAGAATCTGCGCGTCTTCGCGCACCACAAAATGCGTCAGCAGCGACACCTTTTCGCCAGTGGCAGGCAGGTTGTAAAACGTGCTCATGGGCACCTGAACCTCGTAGCCCACACCGCCGCAGTCCACCAACACCTGGGGTGGGTTTTTGTCGCTAAGAGTGCCTGTAAGTTTGCCGATCATCGTGTGTCCTGGGTTGCCTGGCCATTGTTGCCATTGGTTTCTTGCCTATGATTGGGGCACCTGTACCTTAGTCACCCCTTGACGGAATTATCAACTTGATTCTCAGACACACCTTTAAACCGCTGAACAACAGCCGCCTGTCCCACCTGTGTGGCCCAACCGATGAACACCTGCGCACCATCGAGACCGCGCTTGATATTCGCATCAATCACCGCCATGAACAGTTCAAGATCGAAGGGCCCAAGGTCAAAGTCCAGCGCGGCATGGACATGGTCCAGGCGCTATATGAACTGGCAGCCAAGCCCATCAGCGCTGCCACCGTGCAGCTCATGCTCTCGGGCGACGGGTCGGCGAACGAGGGAGACGGCCCCAGCCTGGCCACACGGCGCGCCGACCTCAAACCGCGCAGCAAAAACCAGGCGCTGTACCTGGACAACATTGCCGAGCACGACATTACCTTTGGTATTGGCCCGGCCGGCACTGGCAAGACCTACCTGGCCGTGGCCGCCGCAGTGGACGCCCTGCAGCGCAGCGCGGTGCAGCGCATTGTGCTGACGCGCCCGGCCGTGGAAGCAGGCGAGCGCCTGGGCTTTTTGCCCGGCGACCTGAACCAGAAGGTGGACCCGTATCTGCGCCCCCTGTACGACGCGCTGTACGACCTGATGGGTTACGACCAGGTGCACAAGGCGTTCGAGCGCCAGCAGCTTGAAATTGCGCCATTGGGCTTTATGCGCGGGCGCACACTGAACAACGCCTTTGTGATTCTGGACGAGGCGCAAAACACCACGCCTGAACAGATGAAAATGTTTTTGACCCGCATTGGCTTTGGCGCCAAGGCGGTGATTACCGGCGACGTCAGCCAGATTGACCTGCCCAAAACACAACTGAGCGGACTGGTGGATGCTGAACGTGTGTTGCGCCGCGTCGGCGGCATTGCCATCACCCACCTGACCAGTGCTGACATCGTGCGCCACCCACTGGTGGCCCGCGTGGTGGACGCCTATGACGCGGCCCGACTGACGGAGTTACCCGCCATTTCCATTCCTGACGAGGAGCCGGAGTTGCCAAGAAATGGTCTACCAAAGACCCGCTCAGCCGTTCGGCGCGCTGCCAAGAAGTCCTGACGAAAGACACCACCATGCTGCCTGATCTCACCCTATCCCTGCAATTCAGCTCTGTCGCCAAACCCGAAAAGCACCGCGCCGCCCTGCCCCGCCACATGGTGAAAAAGTGGATTCGCCACACCCTGCAAACCGATGGCGAAATCACGGTGCGCATTGTGGACGCTGAAGAAGGCCAGACCCTGAACCGCGAGTACCGCAAAAAGGACTACGCCACCAACGTGCTGACTTTCGACTACACGCAGGAACCCCTTGTTACCGCCGACCTGGTGCTGT
>JBAWYQ010000133.1:0-11834 GCA_037143475.1 Burkholderiales bacterium
GGTTACGAGTTGCGTGTGATCAGTCAATTTATTATTGGACTGATTTTCACGATTGGCAATCAACACCATTGACAACAAAAGCATGATTTGTAGTACTTCAACCACTGCTAGGGCTGACAAAATAAATGAATGCTTCGGAGTCGAATCTACTTCGGCACTGGGCGGTTGCAGTCATAGAATTTGGCGCAATGTATGACTTCAAGCGCGGCGATCCAGCAACTGCGGCCGCACAACTAGCCAACTCTCGCTCCGCTCAGAGGAAGACTTCAACTCGCCTATCAATCGTTACCTTCGACTGGACTTGTCAATTCGGCCGGCGGATCGTCAGAACCTCGCAGGCCCCACCAGACAATGACGCATGTGGGGAGTATGGCCAGGGTTAGTGACACAAGGCCAAAGTTAATGATCCCCTCTTGCAGTGACGAGCCCTGATGGCCCATGCCTGCGATTGGCATCATCGAATTGCCAGCACCCCATACCGCCGCAGCCAGGATGGTGGCCCAATTGATATAGGTGCCGTAGATCACAAGCCAGAATGTAATCTGCATAGTCATTCGAGACAATCGGAGCTTTTTCCAAATTAGGCCCAGGACAAGCAAAAACATGCCATTCATCACACCTTCGAGATGACTTGAAAGTCCCATGCGAGGATTTGTCAGCATTGGAATGGCCAGACCGGTGAGAAGACCCAGAATAAACAGAATTACGCCAAGACGCATTAGCCTGCGTGAAGCAATCTGTCTCGTTGGCAAACTATTCATAACTTCCCCTGAATACCAAGTGATTTGGATCAATGGTTTAATTTCATTGTCTTACAAGTAACGACTTGACTATCCCACCGTTAGCTAGTGTTTCAAGATGTCGGGTACGCTGCCCCGACTTATGTAAATACCTCGGGAGCGACGGCAATGCGTCTTTTGCGGGCATCTGTCCTCTCGCCACAACGCGAATTGGGGGTCAGAGCACACGTCCGCTACGCTACCGTTGATCCGACCCCCAATTCGCTTGCAGCACTCGGTCTTTTCAAATGCACTTGTCAGCCTACTGGAGTCGGTGAAAAGTGAGGGATATCGTTCAGTTTTGGTGTCGCCACATCGATCTCAACAGAAACTCTGACGCGTTGTCGCTGCCATTACCATAGCTGACCGCACTCAGCGTGCGAGCCGTGCTGGCAGGTCCCTGTTTCACCCGAAAGCCACATCACTTTGAATCGCACCCAAAACAATCCCGTTCTGTGATTCCAATACCCGGGGGCCGATTTCCTGGACCAACAGGGACTGATGAGGCCACCGGGTATTGGGCTCACAGACCAGCGAACGGGAAAGAGGCTACGACTGCACCAACCGCTTGGAATTGGAAATCGCCATCAAAATGCCCACCGCCAACCCCAGCGTCACCATGGCCGTACCGCCATAGCTGATGAAGGGCAAGGGCACACCCACCACGGGCAAGATACCGCTGACCATCCCCATATTCACAAAGGCATAGGTAAAGAAAATCATGGTCACGCTACCTGCCAACAGTCGGGAAAACAACGTGGGCGCATCCAGCGCAATGGCCAGGCCGCGCAATATGAGGAACAGGAAGGCTGCGATAAGGAACAGGTTGCCCAGCAAGCCAAACTCTTCTGAGTAGGCGGCAAAGATGAAATCAGTCGTACGCTCGGGAATAAACTCCAGATGGGTTTGCGTGCCCTTCATGAAGCCTACGCCGGTGACGCCCCCAGAGCCAATGGCAATCATGCCTTGAATGATGTGAAAGCCCTTGCCCAGCGGGTCGCGCGTGGGGTCCAGTAGCGTGCAGATGCGCTGCTGCTGGTAGTCGTGCAGCACGGGCCAGCGTACACCATCGGCGCACAGTGCAGGTTCAAACGCCACAATCAGGGCTACACCCACCACACCCAGCAACACGGGCGGTATAACGAGCTTCCAGCTCATACCCGCATAGAAAATGACCGACATACCTGCGGCCAGAATCAACAATGCCGTGCCCAGGTCAGGCTGCTTCATGATCAACGCCACCGGCATTCCCAGCAGAACCGCCGCCACACCAAAATCCAGCGGGCGTAATTGACCCTCGCGCTTCTGAAACCACCAGGCCAGCATCAGCGGCATGGCAATTTTGAGAATTTCACTTGGCTGGATGGTGACACCCACATTGATCCAACGCCTGGCCCCCTTCTTGGTGATGCCAAAAATGGCCACCGCGACCAACAGCGACACGCCGGCAATGTAAAGCGGAACCGCCAGCGCCATCAGCCGCTGGGGCGGCACCTGGGCCACAACAAACATGATGCTGGCCGCAATCAGCATGTTGCGGCCATGATCCTCAAACCGGGTGCCGTGGTCAAATCCCGAGGAATACATGGTGAGCATGCCAGCACACGCCAGCAAAAAAACGGCGAAGGCCAGCGGGCCATCAAAGCCATGGAACCAGGGCGCGATGCGTCGCCAAACAGAGGGTTTATCAAAGACAGAGGCCATACAGGGGGGCAATTATCCCTCGCAGTGTGGTCTGGCGCCCGAAGCGCTGGCTAAACGTCCAACTGAATTTCGACAACCGTCTTTCCTGGCTCACTGTGAATGCACAACTGCGCACCGATGGATGCCGCACGCTCTTGCATGGTATGCAGGCCTTTTCGCCGACCCACCGCAGGATCAAAGCCGCAGCCGTCGTCCACTACCTTGACGAAAACCCGCTGCAGGCCCTCAGTGGTCAGCGTGTGCCCTTCGACCGTCAGGACGCGCGCGTGGGCGTGCTGAAGCACGTTCGACAAGGCTTCAAACATCATGAATTGCAACTGCGTCATGGCGTCGGCGTCCAGGCTTTGGCACATGGGCAGCAAGTCCACATCCCACCGCAGGTCTATTCCCATGGAAGTGAAGCGGGGGCCCAGGCGGTAACGCATATTGGCCAACAAGGCGGTGACGTCGCCAGGCGCCAGGTGAATCGAGTCGATCGACAGCTTGAGCTGGTCAAGCGCGTCGCGCAGCGTCAACAGCACTTCATCGCGGACACCCAGTTCTTCACCCCCTCCCTGTAACTGGCGCATGGCCGAGCTGATATGGGAACCCACTCCATCGTGCATGTTGCGCAAGATGCGTCCACGCTCAGCGGTGCGCTCCTGCTGGCGAGCCAGAACCTCCAGTCGGGCATACGTCTCACCCAACGCTGCTTCTTTTTGCGATACGCGCATGGCCAGGGTTCCCAGCAGGTCGTGCAACTGGCCACTGGTCGCACGAAACCGCATCAGTGCCACATACCCCAATGCGAGACCAAACAACACCGACGAATAGCGCAACCAGGTGTTGGCACCGTACGATTGCTCGAACCGGAATACATAAATATCACGCAGCGCCACCACAATATTGATCAGTGCCACGACCGCAACAATACGTTGCTCCGGGTTCGTACGCCCCACGGCAGTCCACAAAAAATTGACAATAAACACCAGCAAAGTGCCTCCAAACACAACGTACCAGGCTGTCAACGCAAACGGCTGGCCAAAGCCCAGCCCCCACATGGCAGCGATCGGTCCCATCAGCATCATCCAGAGAATGCCCTTGCGCAAGCGCCTGACCCACTCTCGGTTCTGCCAATCGGCCAGTTCCATGCAAGCGAGCGTCATGCTCCCACCCCAAACATCGAGTGCAACCACCTGCACAACGCCCCACCAGGGCCAAGGCAGCAGGGGCGCCTCAACCATCACATCGCCCACATACATCGCCCAAAACAATTGCGCCACGGCGACAAAAAAATACAGGGGATCCCGCCCAAGGCGTCCTCCATTGGGAAGCCCTGCATCGGTAGTCCATAGTGCCAGCGCCGTCAGGCCAACGGCAAAGCAGAAGGCGACGACAGCGACCGAACCGGTCACGCGCCACCGGTAGTTCTGCTCGTACAGGGGAAGAACTTCGCTCTGCGGCCCGATCACGATCGGCGCAAGCCCTCCACGGCGACCGATATCGGCGCGAATGTGGATACGCAAGTGATTGGTTGTTTCCAGGTGGACGCCATCCACTGTGACGTAGCGTGGGACTCGCGCAAAGTCCGCCCCGTTGTATGCCTGAGCCTCGCCCACCAGTTGCGCCATCGCACCATGTGATTGCAGTTTGGTACCGTTAAGCCACAATTCATAGGCATTACCCAAGCGCGGCAGGTAGATGCCCCACACGTCGTCGCCGACCTTTGGCAAGTCAAAATCGAAGTCAAAAATCGCCTCGCCCTGCTGTCCGGGGTTAGCCCGGTCCCAGTGGTAAGGCAGCTGCAGGCGCGTGCGCACAACCTTCCCATCGACGATCACCGTGCCCTGGGCCTGTGACAGCGTCAGCACCGCTGCCTCGCCGCGGGCAGCCCAGGCAAAACACAACAACAGACACAACGCCAACCGGTGGGCTACCCTCGCCCATCCGACCCGATCGATCGCCCGCACGCTCATCTTTCTGCCAACATTCATCGCTGTTGCGGTAACAAGCCCATGCGCGTAGCTTCCAGAACCGCTTCCATTTTGGAGTGCACCTCCAGTTTGCCGTACAAGCTTTTGATGTGGGTCTGAATAGTGTGCACACTGAGGTTCTTCGAATCAGCAATTTCAGAATACGAAAATCCACGCGAAATCAATTCCAGAACCTCCTGCTCGCGGGGCGACAAGACGGCCTTCTCAGCAGCAAATGCATCACTATTCATAGCAACAGGGACAACAACGGTGGGGGCTAGCATTGCAGCTGACTGCATGGACCGGTATTTGGAGAGCACCCGTCGAGCAATCATGGGAGATATGGGTGAGGCCCCGCCCTTCATCTCCAGAATCGTCTTGGCAATGTCCTCCGGAGCGGCATCCTTGTGGATATATCCCAGGGCGCCGGCCTCAATGCTGGCCAAAACATTGTCTTCGTCACCAAACATGGAGATCACCAGCGACTCGCACGCGGGGTTGCACTTGCGGGCATGGCGAATCACCTCCAGGCCGCTGCCATCGGGCAGACCCAGGTCGGTCAGCAGCACGTCAACGCCCGTCGCAGCATCATTGAATAGGGCCTTGGCCTCGGCCACGCTGGCCACACTGGACACCAGCGTGAGCTCGCGAGAACGCTCCACACTGGCGGCAAAAAACGCACGCATCTGCGGGTCATCCTCAACAATCAATACACGCCACGCCAAGTTGAACTCCCTCAGACCCGCGACACCCCATTGGCGCCACGACGGCCACCCCAGAGCATATCGACATCCGGCAGAGGCAACCTCCCATAAACGAGGTAAGTTTTGCCCCCCACGCACTCCGCTGGCGGCATGGGACAATGCCGCCCTATGTTTTTATTGTTTGATGAAGCCGGAAAATTCATGGCCGGCAGAGTGATGTCAGAGACCGACGCGTCCGCGCAGGTGGAGCTCGACAGTGGCAAACGGGTCAAGGTCAAGGCCGCCAACATGCTGATCAAGTTCGAGAAGCCGGCTCCGGCCGAGTTCATGGCGGCGGCGCAAGCGGCCAGCCAGGGCATCGAACTGGAGATGGCGTGGGAATTTGCCCCTGACGACGAGTTTGGCTTTGCCGATCTGGCGCGCGACTATTTCTCTGCCCAGGCACCGCTCTCCGAGCAGGCGGCCATGCTGTTTCGCCTCTTCGAGTCGCCCCACTACTTCCGCCGTGCGGGCAAGGGGCGCTTTCGCAAAGCCTCTGCTGATGTGATCGCCCAGGCCCTGGCCGCCATCGAGAAGAAGAAGGTGGTCGCCCAACAGATCACCCAATGGGCCACGGAACTAGGCGCCGGTCAATGCCCCGAGCCGGTGCGTGAGCAGTTGTACAAGATTCTGTTCAAACCCGACAAGAACGCCCCCGAGTACAAGGCCGTGGTCGAGGCGGCCCGTGCTACCCACACCGCCCCGCTGGAACTGCTGCAAAAGTCTGGCGCCATCGCATCGCCCTATCTGTTTCACTGGAAGCGCTTTCTGCTGGAGAACTTCCCCAAGGGCACCGGATTCCCCGCGCTGACAGCTCCGGTCATCAACGAGGCTGAACTGCCATTGGCCGCTGCACAGGCATTCTCGATCGACGACTCGGCGACTACGGAAATTGACGACGCCTTGTCGGTACGAGGCCTGGGCAGCGGCACGATCACCCTGGGAGTCCACATTGCGGCACCCGGTCTGGCGATCAAGCCAGGCGACGCAGTGGACCAGATCGGCCGCGCCCGACTGTCGACCGTCTACATGCCGGGCTACAAAGTGACCATGCTTCCAGATGCACTGGTGCAAACCTACACCCTGCAGGCCGGGCGCGATTGCCCGGCACTGTCGCTCTACGTCACGCTGGATGAGGCCACGCTGGAGATCAAAGGCCACGAATCAATCATCGAGCGCGTCAGCATCGCCCACAATCTGCGCCATGACCAGCTGGATGCGATCGTGACCGAGCCGTGGCTGCTGGATCCCTCCTTCAACCACGAAAACGAGCCACAGCCCCTACCAGCATTGCGTGAGCAGCTATCATTTTTATACCGTCTAGCCAAAGATCTGAAGGCAAAGCGCGAAGTGGCGCGGGGCAAGCCAGAGACGTTTAACCGCCCGGACTACAACTTTCGCCTGGTGGGCAACGATGGCGCCGAACCCCAGGGCAGCGAGACCGTGCAGATCAGCACCCGCCAGCGCGGTGCGCCGCTGGACCTGATCGTGGCCGAGGCCATGATCCTGGCCAACAGCACCTGGGGCAGCTGGATGGCCGAGCTGGGCGTGCCCGGCATCTACCGCAGCCAGGCCAGCCTGGCGCCGGGTGTCAAAGTCCGCATGGGGACAAAAGCATTACCCCACGCTGGAATCGGTGTCAAAAGCTACGCCTGGAGCAGCTCGCCGCTGCGCCGCTACACCGACTTGGTCAACCAGTGGCAAATCATTGCCTGCGTACAGCACGGCAGGACGGCAGCCCTGGCCGCGCCGTTCAAGCCCAAGGACGCAAGCCTGTTCTCCATCATCTCCAGCTTTGACGAGGCCTACAGCGCGTACAACGGCTACCAGGGTGCCATGGAGCGTTTCTGGACATTGAAGTATCTGCAACAGAACGGTATCACCGAACTTGAAGCCAGCATCTTCAAGGACAACATGGTGCGCGCTGATGCCCTGCCATTGGTGTTGCCGGTGATGGGCGGACAGAACCTTCCACGGGGCGCCCAGGTGCGGGTGAAGCTGGGTGATGTGGACCTGATCACGCTGGACATCAACGGCACCGTCGTCGAACGTCTGGATACGCCGGTTGCGCCCCAGGACGTGGCGGACGATGACGGCGATGAGGACGAAGTGTCCGGCCCGATTGCGATTGCGGTCGACGTGAGCGAGCCTGCTGAGCCTCCTAACGACAATCCTGTTCCGTGAAACGCCTGCGGTCCCTCAGCACCCTTCAACTCGCCCTGCTTGCATCCGTTGCGGTGCATGCGGTGCTGCTGACGGTTCGCTTCGTGGACCCCGAATCGTTCAATCGGGTGTTTGAAGACACTCCGCTGGAAGTGGTTCTGGTCAACTCGCGCAGCAACGAAAAGCCTGACAAGGCCAAAGCCATCGCCCAGACGTCATTGGCAGGTGGTGGTGATGCCGAGAAAGGCCGCGCGACCAGCCCCTTGCCTCCTTCGGCATTGACCGACTTTGGCGATGCGACCGAAGAAGAGACCGCACGCAAGCTGCAAACCCTGCAAGACCACCAGACCCTGCTATTGGCGCAAGTGAAGAACCAGCTCGCAGCCATGCCTCCGCCTGACCCGAATCAGGCGGCAAGCAAAGCCGAGCAAGTGGAGCGTGAAGAAAAGCGACGCCAGTTGGTGAAAATCCTGGCCGAAATCGAGAGGCGCATCAACCAGCAAAACGCCAAGCCCAAGAAGCGCTACATCAGTCCATCCGTGCGGGAAGAGGTCTATGCGGTTTACTACGATGGTCTGCGTCGCGCCATTGAAGACAAAGGCACCGAGAATTTTCCACAGGCAAACGGCAAAAAACTCTATGGCGAGCTCACCATGATCGTCACCGTCAACCACAACGGCCGGGTCGTTGACGCCGAAGTCGTCGAAAGCTCAGGCAGCCGCGCCCTGGACCGCCATGCAGCAGCCATCGCCAGGTCGGCTGGTCCGTTTGGTCGATTCAGTCCGGCCATGCGCCGCCAAGCCGAGCAGATTGTTGTTGTGTCGCGCTTCAAATTCACCCGCGACGAAACGCTGGAAGCGGCGGTTTCGGCTCACCCATGAAGGCGCTGGCACGTTGGTTGGGACTGGTGCTTGTGGCACTGGTGGGATTGCAGTTGTTCTTTGTCGCGCGTATCGCATTCATGGCTGTGGTGGCCCCCCAGTCCACCAGCTTTCAACGCTCCGAGGCCTGGCGCATCGCCAACGACAAGGGCACTCTGCGCTGGCGCCAGCAGTGGGTAACGTACAACCAGATCTCCGACAACCTCAAACGCGCGGTGATTGCTTCCGAAGACGACAGCTTCACCAACCACGATGGTGTGGACTGGGACGCATTGGAAAAAGCCTGGGAGAAAAATGCCCGAGCCGAACAAAAGGCCGCCAACCAAAAACCCGCAACCACGCCAGCGCCCGGCAAGCCCGCTCCCAAGCCACCCAAAATTGTGGGTGGTTCAACCATCACCCAACAGCTGGCAAAGAACTTGTTTTTATCGGGAGAACGCACGCTGTTGCGCAAAGGGCAGGAGTTTGTGTTGACGCTGATGCTGGAGCACGTGCTGACCAAGCAGCGCATTCTGGAGATTTACCTCAACAGCGTGGAATGGGGTGAAGGCGTGTTTGGTGCGGAGGCTGCTGCGCAACACTACTTTCGCAAACCCGCATCCCAACTGAGTCCGTATGAGGCCGCGCGCCTGGCCGTCATGCTGCCGCGGCCGCGTACCTACGAAAAGTTGCCCAACTCCCCCTACCTGGCCAGCAGAGCCAGTGTCATCACCGGCCGAATGGGCGACGCACAGTTGCCGTAGGTCCCACGCGACCCCCTTCCCTCTGTATCATGGCGGCCATGCTTGCCAAGATCATGAGTCTGTTTTTGCTGGGTTTGATCCGGGTTCTAACCGGGTCCCAGGCCCGCTGGCACGGCTGCCCGCCAAAGGCCGAGCAGCGCATCTATTTTGCCAACCACCAAAGCCACGTTGATCTGGTCATGATCTGGGCGGCCTTGCCAAAAGAACTGCGCGCGGTCACCCGGGCCATTGCAGCCAAGGATTACTGGACCAAGACGCCCTTCAAACAATGGCTCACAACCGCCGTTTTCAATGTCATTTACGTCTCGCGCGACCGCAGCGCCGATGAGGACCCCCTTGAGCCCCTGTTTGAGGCGCTGGAAAATGGCGACTCCATCATCCTTTTCCCGGAAGGCACACGCGGCTTCACGGGCGAGCCACAGCCATTCAAGGCGGGTTTGTACAACCTTGCACTGAAATACCCCAACGTCGTGCTGGTGCCCGCGTGGATCAACAACGTACAGCACGTGCTCCCCAAAGGCGAGGTGGTGCCGGTGCCGGTGCTGTGCTCTGTCACCTTTGGTGCACCCCTGCAGTTGGGTGCTGATGAAGAACGGCGCGCCTTTCTGGAACGTGCCCGTTCAGCCGTGGTGGCGCTACGCGACGTCTGAAGACTGAACATGTATTTCTACCTCAAAGACCTGACCCCGACGCAGCAGATTGGCGCACTGTTCGTCATCGTGTTCGGTCTTCTGCTGCTGGTCAGCGTCGCTTCGTTCCTGCTCTCGGTACGCGACCATGGCGATGGCCCTCTGGCAGACTTGCGTCGCAAGGAACGCAAAAGCATGGATGCCGTCATCCGCACGAGTTGGTTGATGGCGCTTGTTTTTTGGGTGGGATGGGTCACCGGCGACTGGGTTGCGTTGACACTGTTTGCGTTTGTTTCATTCTTTGCTTTGCGTGAGTTTTTGACCCTCTCTCCAACGCGCCTGGGCGACCATCGCAGCCTGGTGCTGGCATTCTTTGTGGTGCTACCGGTGCAGTACTGGTTGGTTGGGGCCGGGCATTTCGATATGTTTTCAGTATTCATCCCGGTCTATGTGTTTCTTGCACTGCCATTGGCCAGTGCGCTGGCCAATGACCCGTTGCGCTTCCTGGAGCGCAACGCCAAACTACAGTGGGGCATCATGGTGTGCATCTATGGGATGAGCCATGTGCCAGCCTTGCTGTTGCTGAAATTCCCCGGCTACTACAACCGCAATGCCTTCATGGTGTTCTTTCTGGTGATTGTGGTGCAGGTGTGCATGGTCACGCAGCACATTGCATCGCGCAAGCTCCAGCGCCCGCCGATAGCCCCCGCGATTAGTCAGAGTTTCAATTGGCACAGTTGGGGATTGGGGATTGCCGTGGGCAGTCTGCTGGGTGCCCTGCTGGCAGGCATTACACCGTGGGTTCCGGGTACTGCATTTGCAGCGGCATTCATTGCCTGTGTAGCCGGGTCGCTGGGGCATTTCGTGATGAAGGCGCTCAAGCGCGACCGGGGCATTCCGAGCTGGGGGGCGCAGGGCCAGTCGGTCACCGGCGCCGGCGGGCTGCTCGACCGCGTGGACGCGCTGTGCTTTGCCGCACCGGTGTTCTTCCACTCCGCACGCTGGTATTTTGACATTTAGGCCTGTAGCCCCCGTACCATCTGCCTAGCCAGCTACAAAAACAATAGCATGCGAATATTGGGAATTGACCCTGGGCTGCGCACCACCGGCTTCGGCGTGCTCGACGTTCAGGGGTCGGAGCTGAGCTACGTTGCCAGCGGCACCATCAGCACCCAGCATCTGGACGTGGGCGCCCTGCCGCAACGGCTCAAAGTGTTGTTCGACGGCATTGGCGAAGTTGTCCAGCGATACGCCCCGGATTGTGCCTCGGTGGAAATCGTGTTCGTCAACGTCAACCCGCAGTCCACGCTGATGCTGGGGCAGGCCCGCGGGGCGTGCATCACGGCTTTGGTCTCGAAGGACCTGCCGGTGGCCGAATACACTGCCCTGCAAATGAAACAGGCCGTGGTGGGATATGGCCGCGCCGACAAGACCCAAGTACAAGCCATGGTGCAACGCCTGCTGAACCTGCCCGGACTGCCCGGTCCGGACGCCGCCGACGCGCTGGGACTGGCAATTACGCACGCCCACGCCGGCGCCGCCATGGAACGTCTGGCCAAGGCCGGCGGCCTGGGTGGGAAGATCGGCGGCAATTACAAAGCTGGGCGCAGTCGCTAAGCCGTGCGCAACACCGATCGTCAAAAACCGCGCCTAAATCAAGCGGTCAATACCATATTTTTGCGGCTACCATACGGGAGTAGCTGAGTGACCCCAGTGAAGCTGGGCGCATCAATGCACTCCAGCCGCCTGGAAGACATTGGACCGAGGCCACGCCCACCTATGACAGCCATTTAATTTGCCTGAAGCGACACCATGTCAAAAAATCCGTTCGGGATTCATCTCAAGCGTCGGTTTTGGGCTGGCGAACCGCCTGGAAGCCAGTCGGATATTTCTTCGAAGTGGGTCTATGCATTGGCCGGCATGCTCATACTGCTATGGTGTGCAGCGGCTTGGATATGGGCAGGAAACTACACCAACAACCTGAAAGTATCGTCCTACCGCGAAGGGTCTGCGCAAGCGCATTTGCAGCTTGACGGTGTCGCAGCAGAAATTGACAGCTCCCTCAAGACGCTTCGAAGCGTCCCTTACATTCTGTCGAGCGAAGTCGCGGTCAAGACACAATTAAACCAGTTGGGTTCGAAGACCGCGCCTTCAAGCTTGAATTATGAAGAACGCAAACGCCTGTGGACCCAAGACAGTGTGCGTTCTGGTCTGCAGAACTTTCTGGTAATTGCAGCGGC